>JAFPXY010000041.1 GCA_017394515.1 Bacillota bacterium
CTGGCAATCACAAATAACGAAAACGCGTTAACAGTTATTGCCGGAAATGATAATGGGACATATTATTCTATATACAGCGGTCATGCAGAGAAAAATCTGATCGAAGCACTGTTTGACATTGGTGAGAACCAAAAGGCAAATTACTACGGTCAGCATTATTGCTATAATGATAGTGGACTTGCAGTTGCAGTAAATGACGGTAAGGCCGCTTTGATACAAAGCATACTTATTGGTGATGACTCTTTTAGTATAAGAGGGCCTGTTCTGGAATGTGCAGTGGTTGATAGTAGTGGGGTATTGTATTGGGGCAAACTAAAAAGCAATTTGACAGATATAGATTATGGCATAAAAGCTACCGAGTTGAAAAATCAGGATAATTACAACGATGAAAATGTTATGCAGTTATTAATTAAGCCATCTGGAGATAGTAAGACAGTTGAATGGAGATAATACAAACAAACCGGGTCTATTGAAGTGAAGCCCGGTTTTTTATATTGTATCACTTTAGTGGCGGTTCCGAGGACGGTAGGCCGAGGAACAATGAACCACCGGCTATGCCGGTGCGTTTAAGCGTCTTTAGATCAAAGCAAATAAATTACCCCCAACGTGGTATGATAGATTTGGTCCGCCAACCAATCTATCACAACGAGGAGGTAATTTATGAAAGACAATAATAGTTTAGCACATACCACGTGGAATTGTAAGTACCACATAATCTTTGCTCCAAAGTACAGACGAAGAGTCATCTATGGAAACATCCGAAGCGACATCGGTCGAATCATAAGATTGCTTTGCGAGAGAAAAGGCATCAATATCATCGAAGCTGAGCTGTGCCCAGATCATGTGCACATGCTCGTGGAAATACCGCCAAAGTACAGCGTCGCAGATATCGTCGGCTACATCAAGGGGAAGAGTTCTCTGATGATCTTTGACAGACATGCCAATCTCAAATACAAATATGCAACAGGCATTTCTGGTGCCGCGGGTACTATGTTGACACAGTTGGTAAGAATGAAAAAAAGATAGAAGAATACATCCGCCAGCAACTTCAGGAAGACATCGCGGCGGATCAAATCACAATGAAGGAATACATCGATCCATTCACCGGAGAGAAAATCAAAAGATGGGATCCTTCAGGATCAGTTGAGAAGGACGTGCGGTTGGCGGACCGTTCGACGAGTCTTAAGACTCAGCAGGTAAAGGGCCCTTGTAGGGCCAACGTAAAACCACCGGCTGAGCCGGTGGTTATTATTGTTTATAAAGTAGAAACAGCCAGGATCAAAACCGATCCTGGCATTTTTAATTTTTTACAAAAAACTTCATTTTCGCTGGAACAATTTTCCCACACTTATGTCGTTTACTTTCATAAAACTTCGAATGGTCTTTACGCTATACTTTAGCTCATATAAATGCTCGCCGGTTATCATAGCTTTGGATATTTCGCCTACTTCAGCCATGATATCTGCTTGATCAGCATACCATCCAATCAGTGTTGAGTCACATCCCCAGACAGGTGTCCCGCTTATACCGAAAAGTGCGTACTTGGGTTCCTCCTCGGTTGCTTTCAGTATATGTAATGCTGATACTTTGGTACACATGACTGTAACTCTCTCGTTGGGGGAACTAATGAGTATATTCTTTAGATTAGCATCAGTTTTTAAGTTTTTCTCATCTGGTTCTCCAGATAGCAGCAGATCCAGCGACGTGTGTAAAGTCTTTGACAGTTGCAGAAGCGTCTCAACTTCAGGGTAACTATTTCCCTGCTCCCAACTTGATACTTCTTGTCTGCTGACATTTAAAACGTTGGCAAGCTCTTCCTGAGTAAGATTGGAGTTTTTACGAATGATTTGAAGATTATCAGCAAAGCTCATTATCCCCTCCCTCTAAATACAATAGAAGTATTAATTATGAAACTAATAACAAAATATTTTACCAGAGATAATGTTGTCTCTGGTTTTTGTTTGAGATGATGATATTTGTTTTGATAAGAGTGAACACTGTGAGGGATTAGCAGGGTCAGGTGTTAGTATATAGTTAATAACCATTGTTTATGATTATTAAAACGATCTTTGTATTTTTGTACTTGAACACCATTTTAAAAAAGGAGATTATCCGTGGACAATATTCTTGAAGTGAATGGCCTTACGAAAAGGTACCCCGCGTTTTCGCTTGATGAAGTTTCTTTTTCGCTTCCGGAAGGGTGTATTACCGGATTCATCGGAGCCAATGGCGCAGGTAAAACGACAACAATACGTTCCCTTTTAAATCTTGCCCATAAAGACGCAGGGACAATAAAAATCTTCGGGTTGGACGCGGAGAAACATGAGAAAGAGATCAAGGACCGTATCGGCATTGTTATGGATGGCAGCTACTTCTATAATGATTTGTCCATGAAAGACATGAAAAACATTATTGCTCCCGCCTATTCAAAATGGAGCGATACCGACTATCGAACCTATATGGAGAAATTTGATCTTGATCCAAAGCAAAAGATTTCCACATTTTCCAGCGGAATGAAAATGAAATATGCCCTTGTGCTGGCGCTCTCCCATCAGGCCGAACTGCTTATTATGGATGAGCCGACAAGCGGGCTTGATCCGCTTGTGAGAAGTCAGTTTTTGGAGATGGTCACGGATTACATGAAGTGCGGCGGGAAGGGGGTTTTCTTCTCAACTCATATCACGTCTGATCTGGATAAGGTTGCGGACATGCTCATCCTCATTGATGGGGGTAAAATCATCTTTCAGCAGAGCAAAGATGATCTCCTAGACAAATTCCGCATTGTCAAGGGAAATACAGACTTGTTAAACAATCAAAGCATAAAACTAATAAAAAGTCTTAAAGTTTCACCTTTTGGCTTCACGGGAATAACAGAATATGTTTCGAAAGTTAAAAAGGAAATGCCGAAGGTCCTGCTTGAAAGGGCAACCATTGAGGAAATTATGCTCGCATACATTGGGGGTGATAATATTGATTGCTAACCTTGTCAAAAAGGATTTCCTGCTAGTGAAAAAGACTACTGTGGCTTTTTTAGGAATCAGCGTCCTTGTTCCTCTGCTTGCGACAATCTTGATGAGAGACGCAGCGCAAGATAAAAGAACAGAGTTGTTCATTTTCCTTTATATGGTGATCCTGGTAGAGGTGATGTTCGTGCAGGCGGTTGCGACAGAAGAAGAAAAAAGCCCGAGAGCTACGGCTCTGCTTTGTGCAGCGCCATATTCCCGAAAAAGCTATGTGATAGCAAAGTATATTTGTTACCTTATCTTTTACGGGACGTGTATTGCTATCTACTCGATAATTGCTGCCATTTATCCGGGGCTTGGTTTCCTGAATATCACAGAAGTCCTTACGGTATTTTTGGTGGGGACAATCCTCTATGGAGTATATATACCAGTCGCAATTAAGTACGGAATTACAAAAGCCCGTCTTGTATTTGCAACCGCAATATTGCTTGTCTCGCTGGGACCGACTCTTATTGCTAAGGTGTTCAATTCAAATATAGACTTTGTTTTATCGCTTATGCGAAATATATCTTCTTTGAATATACCGATCATTCTCGGTGTTGCTGGCGTCGGAGTTTTTCTTGTATCCATGATAATATCCTTTGGCATTTTTGAGAAAAAGGAACTGTGAGTTCTCCGACGATATCATAAAGAGGAGGTATAAATATGTCATTAACAACTGTTTTTTGGCTCTTAACAGCTGCAATTTGTGCTTTATTTCTCGTTATATCTTGGAAAGTCAGAGAAGTTTCCGGGCAGAGTTTCAAACACTATGCCATAGGAGGTGCTTCCTTTTCTGTTCTGATGATATTTTTTACCCAGTTTGCTTCTATTATGGGCGCGGGTAATTTCATTGGACATGCAGGATCAGGGTATATTAACGGTATCTCATGGCTGGCTTTTATAGCGGGCGAACAGGGAGCGAAAATATTTTTTGCATTGACCTTTGCGGGCTTCGCCGGTGTGCTTAGTTATAACACACTTCCGGAGTTGATTGATGACTTAATAGCCAGAGATAAAATTACAAGGATTCTTTCAGGTATTTTATCTTCGTCTATTATGGTTGCATGGGTTGGTGGACAAGGAAAAGCATTTGGAGAAATATTCAATGTATTTACCGGAACCAGCCCTATACCGGTCATATTTCTTTTTTCCGCTATTTTTATAGTGTATACATGCCTTGGAGGCATATACTCTGTGGTTTATACGGATTTGATACAGGGAATAATGTGTCTTATATTCGGAACTATTTTTTACGTGTTTTCCTTTAGCAAAGTAAACTTTAGTTTTGAACAGTTATCACAGAGTTTAACGGATGTTGGAAAATCAGAATTGTGGGATATGGGATATGTTGAACCAATGGCTTTGGTAAACAGATTTATTATCGGTTTGATAGGAGTACTTATTGCACAGATATACTGGCAGAGATGTTTTGCATGCAAAGATAAGAAAACCGCAAGGAACGGGCTGCTTTACAGTGGAATAATTGCAACTGTAATGACTATGCTTACTGCACTTGTAGGGCTAATCATTATGACTCTTAATCAAGATTTGGATGCTAATAGTGCAATGCCGTGGTTTATGATGAATCACGTACCCAAGCTAATTGCTGCAGGTATATTTGTTTTGATATTAGCAGCAGGAATGTCATCTGCCGACTCATGCCTGAACTCGGCTACTGTTCTTATTGTAAACGACGTTGTCAGAACAATAAAACCTAAAAGAGATGACAGATATCTTGTCCGTGATGCAAGGATACTTACGGTTGTGATCGGTATAGTATCCTCTATCTGTGCTATTTATGCCAGCTCCATAATAACTTTGTTTTCAAAGGCTTATGCAATGGCGGGATCCGGTCTGGTACCCCTTTTGGTCATAGGGTTGCTTTGGAAAGAAAGGCGGGAGGAAAAAACTAAAATGGGTTATCAAAATAGTAAGGTTACACCTTGGGGAGCGCGGCTTGGTATTATCACAGGTTCTGTTATTTCCCAAATTAGCGCATTAGGGTCTAATGCAACTATTATAGGATTAGCTGCATCGTCTTTAGTTATTGTAATAGTTTCCGTTATTACAAGAAATATAGAGAATCCTGAATTGCTGGTATCTTCAGGGTATACGGAAGAATAGAAGAGGAAAAACGTATCGAACGATTTCAAAACAACTCTCTTAATCTTCAAGTTCAGTAATAGAATTTGCCAGTTCAGTTGCAAGATTGCCCAAAGAATCCTTCATTAGAAGGACATAAGTACGATTAACAGGTTTATCAGTTTTGATGTGATAGCATTTTGGGGGATTTGTCATTGTTAACAATGTGTTTTTTTGCAGGCTGCTCACAAAACCAACGCCCAATCCCATAGACACTAAGGCAATCGAACTATTGAAGTACCTTGTAGAAAGCGGTAAAGTTGACGTAGGCAATGCGGAAAAAGAAATGAAAAGATCACAATTGATCAAAGTACTTGCTGCGCATCCGTACAAAATATATCAGGCTAAGGACGGCCGTTGGGTAACTAACGTAGTAGATGAGGAATTCCCTGAAAAGAGACGAAGAATTGCCAAGCAAACAAGGGAAGATCTTGAAGAAGCGTTATACGTCTTCTATGCCGGTGAAGACAAGAAAAAGATGAACGATCGCATGACACTTCAGGACATCTATCCGGACTGGCTGGAGTACAAAGAATTACATACATCTGCCAGTTCAACGACGCTTAGAATCGACTCTGACTGGAAACGCTTCTACAAGGATACCAAGATTGCCAAGATGCCTCTTAGAAGGCTCACCAAGGTGGTGCTGGATGAATGGGTCCATTCCATGATCAAACAATATGAAATGGATAAGACCATGTATTACAATTTCTCCGGCATAATTCGCCAGTGTCTGGACTACGCTGTGGACAAGGAAATAATCAACGAGAACAACTTCAGAAAGGTTCGGGTGGACGGCAGAAGGATGTTCAAGAAGAAAAAGAAAAAGTCCAGCGAGTCTCAGGTATATTCCAAGGAGGAGCTTAAAGGTTTCATGGAGCTTGCCTGGAAGGATTACTACGAAAGGACGAAGGTATACCAGCTGGCTCCACTAGCTGTAATGATGCAGTTTGAGACCGGTGTCCGTATTGGTGAAGTATGTGTCTTAAGATATGAAGATATCGACGGGCCATACTTACATGTAAGGCGAATGCTCAGAAGAGACTGCCGCCAGGTCGTGGATCACACCAAGGGCGGTCACGAAGACAGAGTTGTCATTCTCACATCGGATGCCAGAAACATTATCGACAAGTGCCGTGAGAGGCAACTTGAACTTGGAGTAGAGTCTAATGGATATATTTTTTCCGTTGACGGCAACTATTGTTCGTATGGTGCGATAGCAGATCTTTACAGAAAGTACTGTAGTAAACTTGGAATTCAGATGAAAAGTTCTCACAAATCAAGAAAAACTTTTATTTCTACACTTCTGGATGCAAACATGAATGCCAATACCGTAAGAGAAATGGTAGGGCATGCAGATGAAAGAACTACACTTCAGAGTTATCATTTTGACAGAAGCACAGAAGATGAAAGAGTTCTGAAGATGGAAGAAGCTCTGAAGCTTGAAGATGATTGAGAACAAGTGGGAGTCAATCGATTTTGTTCCCAAAATTTGGGAACAGACCGCATGGATGCTGGGGTTCAGCTATTTTTTACTTTGGGAACTTAACTGAACATCCGGCATCGGAAGTTGCAGTAATGATTGCTGCAAAAAACGTGAAAACCCTTGAAAATCATGGGCTGACAGCATTAGGGGGCATACAGCAAAAACTGTTCCCAGCTGTTCCCAGATCGTTGAGAAATGGGAGCCCCCCTAAAAAAGCCTTAAAAAAGACGATTTTCGGCCTTGCAAAAAACGCGAAAACCCTTGAAAATCAAGGGCTCTCGGAGATAAAGCAAAACCCCGAAAATTTCTTTTCGGGGTCATTTTTACTGGTGGACCATCAGGGGCTCGAACCCTGGACACCCTGATTAAGAGTCAGGTGCTCTTCCAGCTGAGCTAATGGTCCGCAATTGCTCGGAACATTGCTATATTATCATTTAAACAAAACTTTGTCAACACTTTTTTGACAAAGTTTTTGTTTTTTATGGTTTTCCTTCTGGATTCATTGCAAATAGAGAATAAATGTAGTATAATACATTTAACTATATTCAAAATGGAGTTATAGTGTCTAAATTTGCATTTTTAAACACAGATATAATTGATAGACAAGGAGAAATGAAGTGAGGTTACTGAATTCTTTTAAAGAATGGCTTCAGAATATCTTCGGGTTTATGAAGGATCTTTATGATAAAGATGGCAATACATTCTTTATCGCAGCGATATTTATAATACTGATCCTGCTCATCCTGGTAATTGTTCTTGCCAGAAGGGCAGAGAACAGTGAGGATAAACCCAAGAAAAAAATCAAATACGATGATATCGATTTTTCCTTCCATGATGGCGATGAGCCGGCTAAGCATGATGTCAAGAAGGCTGAAGAACCAGAGACACCTAAAGAGGAGCCTAAGACCGAGTATGGCATCAAGGCAGGGGATGACAGGAATGTCTATTCCGGCAAGGAAGGTTTATCTCCTGAGATTGCTGAAGCACTCATGAAAGCTGCTCTCAAATCTACAGATGGTTTCGATGTACCTAACTGGATGTCCAAACAGACTTTGAGTCTGGATGAAATGGAAGCCATCGACGCTCAGGAATGGGTAGATCAGCAGCTCGTTGAAAAGGAAGCTAAGGAGCACGATAGAAACGTTGAACGTGCCACTGTTGAGAAGATAGCTGCCATCCTTGAGAAACTTGAACTTGAGGAAGAGGATCTTTTGAAAGAACCCGGCGAGAAGGCTGCAGAGACTCCTGAAATTAAGGAGAAGACGGTAGAGAAGGAGCCAGAACCGATCAAGGTGGTTCCTGAGGTGGTTCCTGAACCGGAACCGGCAGTTGAGCCTGAGCCAAAGAAGGAGCCTGAGCAGGTTCCCTATGAGACCGGTACATTAGCTAAGATCCTTAAGGAGGCTGAAGAACTTAAGGCTGAGGAATCCGCTGAGGCTTCTGAGGAAGAAGTTAAGGATCCCGGCTGGAATATCGCAGAGACTCTTGCCAGACTCGATGCTATGGAGAGAGAGAACGATGAAATGGCAAGGCAGCTGGATGGTTCTTTGAGAGATCTCGAAGAGGGAAGTGCTGTCGGACTGGACGAACAGGAAATTTCGGAACTGCGCAAAGCTGAGCCTGTATTAAAAGCACCGGAAATCAGCATAACAGATGAAGACGAGAGAGACTTCGTCAAATTCGACCGAAGCTTGCTCCTGAATGGAGAATATAATGTCAGAAGATTCGGACCGAATAACCGTGATACGAACCGTCAAGGACGTAAATTTACAGAAGAGGAATTGATGGAAACTATCAGAGATTAGTAAACACGTTTAATAAACGGAGGAAATAAGATGTTTTGCACTAAGTGTGGGAGAGAATTAAAACCAAATGACAGATTCTGTGCTCATTGCGGTACGGAGGTCACGCAGCCTCAGGATGCACAGAATAAATATGACAATGTAGTTTTTAATCCGCCTTTCAGGATGGAAGCCGAGAAGAAGACTGCTCAGATCCTCAAGAACAGAGAAGACTTCAGGGGCTTTAAGGAATTGGCTGAAGAAAACAACAAGAGGACGGTTAAAACCAAAGCTAAGATGGACTGGAATCTGGATGGTTTCCCTGAAAGCCTTACCGCAAATAATGGTAAATCAGGTTTCGACTGGGGTTCAGTGGTAGAGAGAAGGAAATCCGGCCGTGCTTTAGGCTACGAAAAATTAGACCTTTCATCCACCATGGAACATAAGAAAGTGGATCCTGACAAGGCAGAGAAGGCCGCACCTCAGCCTAAGGAGGATAAATCATCTCTGGGACTTCCCCCGGAAGATGGCAGGATCATTTCTCTGGAAGAACTCGAGAAGGAATTATATGATCTTGAACAGGAACTTAAAACTGACACCGCACGCACCGCAAAATATCAGCCTTTCAGAGATGATGATATAGATAACAGTGAAGAACTTGACGCCTACCTGGACGGCGTTCCCAAGACAAAGAAGACTCCCGCGAAGCCCGAGCCTAAGAAGGAAGAGCCTGTAAAGGAGCCTGTAATGAAATGGAACGTGGATGAACCTAAGACAGGCAAGGCAGCAGCTGCAGTTTCATCCATGGGTCTCGTTTGGGGCATCGATCCCAGCGAGTTAGCTGCTAAGAAGAAGGCAGCTAAGGCCCAAGAAAGGAAAATGGTCTGGGACCTACAACAGAAAGAAAAGGAAGAAAAGGCTAAAGCTGAGGCTGAAGCCAGAGCAAAGGCTGAGGCTGAGGAAGCTGCAAGACTTGAAGCGGAGAGAGCAGAAGCTGCAAGACTTGAAGCAGAGAGAGCAGAGGCTGCAAGACTCGAAGCAGAAAGAGCAGAAGCTGCAAGACTCGAAGCAGAGAGAGCAGAGGCTGCAAGACTCGAAGCAGAGAGAGCAGAAGCAGCTAGACTTGAAGCAGAGAGAGCAGAAGCTGCAAGACTTGAAGCAGAGAGAGCAGAAGCTGCTAGACTCGAAGCAGAGAGAGCAGAAGCTGCTAGACTCGAAGCAGAAAAAGCAATAGAAAATAAAGATACGATGGTTGCAGCAGCGGTATCCGCTGATGTAGCAGCAGAATATAACGACCTCATTAAGAACGCTCCGTCAGAGAGCCTGGAGAGAACCAGGATCTTTGATCATGAAGCTATCAATGCAGGTGTTGAGGAGTTTGAGACTCCCGAGGAGACCGAGCAGGAGGCCGCCTTTCGAGAGGAGCTTTCTGAAGAGGTTCCCCTTCAGAAGGAAGAAGTAAGGAAGCCTTTATACCAGTCAGATTTCAAACATCCCTGGGAAGTAGCTGAAGAGCCGGCTCCTGAACTTGTACCTGAAGAGGTAGTTGAGCCTGAACTTACACCTGAAGCACCTGAGACAGTTGAGGAACCTGCAGTTGAACCTGAAGCTGAGGCTGAACCCGAGGTGGTTGCTGAACCTGAAGTTGAGACTGAGCCTGAAGTTGAAGCAGAACCCGAAGCTTTAGAAGAAGAACCAGTGGTTGAAGCAGAACCTGAGGCAGAGCCTGAGACAGAAGTTGAAGCTGAGCCTGAAACTGCTGAACCTGAGATTCAGGAAATCGCAGAAGAACTTCCTGAAGATGAAAACAGACCTAAGTTCTACACCTTCTCCAAGAAGAATGAAGCCTTCCAGGAACTCCTCATGAAGGAAAAAGCCAGACTGGAGAGCATGGGAGCTGAATATGTACCTCAGAACGAAGCGTCCAAGGTACAGGTTTCCCGCATAGTTGATAACACCACACCTGACCTGGCTTATGAAGAGAATGGCCACTTCGTTGAAGGAATAGTTCAGCCAATCACAACCTTAAACGCTGACCTTTCCGGAGATCCCAAGCCGAACATCGGCAAGTTCCCTTACAGCTATGTAACCGACACCGATTGGCTTAGAGAGATGACCTCACAGAACGACCTGAGCTCCATCAACAAGACCAAACTCAGATATTCGGATCTTTTCCCGACTCCTGTAACAGAAGACAAGTTCGACGGAACCGGAGCTTTCAAGGAAAAGACTGAAGAGGAGAAGAAAGAGATCGCAGCGGATATCAACAAGATATTTGATGAGGACGAACAGACAAAGCCCAAGAGCCATGTTGTGGGTAATACCATCATCATTCTGCTCATCCTGATCATTCTTTTCCAGGGTTCGATCCTTGGAGCTAAGCTCATCGCTCCGGACAGCAAGTACGCTCATATAGCGGATGGAGTGATCGAGAAGGTACTTGATCTTTTCACCCACTCAGATAAGTCAACGACGCCTTCAAACACAGATACAGATGCTGAACCTGCTGACGTTTCTGATGATACCGCAAAAGATTCCGATGCGGCATATTATCAGGGCATCATCAGCTCCAAGTCTCAGGACATAGCTGATATCGGTGAGATAATGTATAGTGAAGATCTTAATTATGCGAGCATAAGCGAACCTGCTTATGAAGAAGTAAGCGGCGCCGATGAATTCATCGACGAAGACTGGTATGAAGCTGAAGATGGAAGCAAGGTAACTTATGCTGAAGAGATCTACGGTTCCATACTGGATTACTATGCAGGCTGGTCTGAGAGCAACACGGATGATACTCTTGTTGGAATCAACAGACTTGAACTGGGAGAGATCGTCAAGACCGAATCCGGTTATTACGCTCTCACCAGAGTCACATACCTTACAGAGGACGGCGAGCCGAAGACTGTAACACAGACCTGCTACCTGTCCGAAAAAGACCATACAATGTTCATTGAAGAAATCAAGGAGGAGACGATAAATGGATAATAGCGCTTCACGCAAATTTGAAAGAAAATTACTCATTATCGTTGCTATCGTTGTAGTTATCGGTGCTTTATTCCTCTCCCTTATCAATTTTATCGCCAATATTCTTTGGTTCAGGGAGATGGGATATCTGGATGTTTTCTTTAAACAGCTGGTAACTCAACTCACTGTCGGCATACCGACCTTCGTCGTTGTGAGTGTGCTGGTACATTTATACCTGACACATCTCAGAAAGAGCTATTTCAAGAAAATAGCTTCCGGCGAAGCTACGGACATGAAAAACCTTAAGCGAATAACATGGATCCTTTCTCTGTTATTTGCTGCCGGCGCAACGTTTTTTGCTGTTACTACCTTATGGTTTGAAATATTGAAGTTTGCCAACAGCACCGGATTCAACATCCAGGATCCGCTGTTCCATCTGGATATTTCCTTCTATCTTTTCAAACTTGAGTTCCTGACACAGCTCAACGAACTCCTTATCGGAGTTATCATAGGATTTGTAGTGCTCACCATAGTCTACTATATTATACTGATGACCGTGCGCACACCTGATATCTTTGAAGAGGTACCGCCCGAGCAGGAGCAGACATATTATCAGCAGAGCGAAGAGGGAAGATACACCGGTTCTTCCAATCCCTTCGAAAATGCTGCTAAGGGCGCAGATGATATTTTCTCCAAGATCGGCATCAAGATTCCTAAGAGAGATCCCAAGCCTAAGAAGCAGCTGGATGATAACAACTTCAAGCAGCTGATGCAGATCGCATCAGGCAAGATCGCAGGTTTAGGCTGCATCTTCTTTATCATGCTGGCTCTGGACTTCTTCCTTAAGCAGTTCGATCTCCTGCATGAACATACAGGAGCTGTTTACGGCGCAGGATTCACGGATGTAAACGTGACACTTTGGATGTTCAGAATACTCTGTGCATTGTCACTTGTATCCGCTGTACTCTTCGTGGTATTTATCGCAAAAAAGAACTACAAGAAGATCCTTACCGTTCCTGTGATCATGATCCTCATCGGAGTTATCGGATCCGGCGGAGCTCTTCTGGTACAGAACTTTATCGTTTCACCTGACGAACTTCAGAAGGAGACTCCTTATCTCCTCAACAACATTGAATACACTCAATATGCTTATGGCCTCGATGATGTAAACATCAAGAGTTTCGCTGCGGATAACAAGCTTACTGCTGAAGATATCGCCGCCAACATGGAGACTATCACCAATATCCGTATCAACGACTTCGAGCCCGCTGAGCAGTTCTATAACCAGACTCAGTCCATCCGTCAGTACTACACCTTCAACGACGTAGATAATGACAGATACTGGGTAAACGGCGAGTATACACAGACCTTCCTGACAGCTCGTGAGATTGATGAAAACAAGATCTCCGATACATGGCTGAACAGACACTTGAAGTACACTCACGGCTACGGCGTAGCAATGTCCCGTGTAGATAAGGTAACATCTTCAGGACAGCCTGACGTACTCGTAGGAAACATTCCTCCTGAGTCCGCGGTAGATGAGATAGATATCAAGCGTCCTGAGATCTACTTTGGAGAACTTGCCAACGAATACGTTGTAGTTGGCACCAAGGAAAAGGAATTCGACTATCCTAACGGCGATTCCAACTCATACACCATGTATGAAGGTGATGCAGGTATCAAGATGAACCTCTTCAACCGTCTCGTATTCGCCATTAGAGAGGGCAGCTTCAAGCTTCTGGTATCTTCCAATATCAATGGAAACTCCAAGATCATCATCAACAGAAACGTTGTGGAGAGGGTCCAGACCATCATGCCTTATCTCAGCTACGAGAACGATCCTTACATGGTAACTGTTGATGGCAAGCTCTACTGGATAATCGATGCTTACACGGTATCCAACCTTTATCCTTACTCCGAGCCTTACAGCGAGGAGAGCAGCGTTAACTACATCAGAAACTCTGTAAAGGTAGTTATCGATGCATATAACGGAAATACCGACTATTATGTAATAGACGAAACAGATCCCATCGCTCAGACCTATGCTAAGATCTATCCTACACTCTTCAAGAGTCTGGATAAGATGCCTGAATCTCTCAGAGCGCATCTGAGATATGCCAACACGCTTTTCAGCATCCAGGCGGCAGTATACGGCAAATATCACATGGAAGACGTAAACGTATTCTATCAGTCTGAGGACCTTTGGGATATCGCAAACGAGATCTACGGAACCGAGAAGCAGCAGATCATTCCTAACTACTATATCGCTAAGCTTCCCGGAGAAAAGCAGGCAGAGTTCTTCAACTCCGTTCCTTTCACACCGAGATCAAAGCAGAACATGACCGGTCTTCTGATCGCCAGAAACGATGGCGAGAATTACGGCGAACTGGTTCTCTATCAGTTCCCTAAGTCAAAGACCGTTTATGGTCCTGAGCAGATAGAAGCTCAGATCGACCAGAATACCGAGATCTCCAAAGACTTTACTCTTTGGGCATCAAACGGCACAACCTACAGAAGAGGAAATCTCTTCGTAATTCCTATCAATACTTCGGTGCTCTATGTAGAGCCGGTATACCTGGAAGCTCAGAACTCATCCATACCTGAAGTAAAGAGGATCATCATGGTCTACAAGGATCAGATCGCTTACGGTGAGACTCTGGCAGATTGTATCATCGACCTTTTCGGATATGATATCAATGAAGAGTCCAAGGTTGATCCCGGTCAGGACAGCATCATAGATGATGATACTCAGGAAGAATCCGAAGAGATGACACAGAGTGAACTTATCGCAAAGGCACAGGAAGCCTTTGAAAAGGCTCAGGAAGCTCAGAAAGAGGGCAACTGGGCAGCTTACGGCAAGTACCTTGATCAGCTCGAAGAATACCTCAATAAACTTGCAGGCTGATCGTACAAAATTACTAGTTAAAGACGGAGGTAATATAATGCTGGAACTGAGAACAGACAAAATGCTGTTTAACATTCCTTATGATAAACACGATAACGAATCCATCATGGAGATACTCAAGGCGCATCCTGAAGTGCACTTCGTATCTTTTGCGGGTGTAGATATCGGAGGAAATGATACAGACGAAAGAATACCGATCAACTTATTTTTGGACGACCTTTCCGAAATGCTCGTTCACGGTGTACAGACTGACGGTTCCAGCGTTAACCTTCCTAAGATAGCGGATCTGAACAATGCTAAGGTGGATATGATCCCGGATATGGATGTTAACTGGTATGTGGACTATAATTTCAACAATGTCGACGTGTTCACAGGGCTTCCGGTGGGAACCCTCAGGATCCCCAGTATCCTGGTACATAACGAGAAGCGCCCCGTGGGTGCCAGAGCCATCCTGAAGGATTCGCTTATAAAGTTCAAGGCGGATATTTTGGAAGAGATCAAAAAACATCCTTACGTCATTGAACACATCGGCGGTATCGATAGCGTCGATGATATCGAGGAGATACTGCTCACCAGTGCCACTGAGCTGGAGTTTTGGGTAAGGACTCCTGATGATAAGGCTGACAGAGAGGAACTTTCCACTTCCCAGGAACTTAAGGAACAGTATTGGAAGAGGACCTATGGACCTGTAAGAACTGCTCTTGAAAAGACCATCGAGATCCTTGACTGCTACGGTATCGGCATGGAAATGGGCCATAAGGAGGTAGGCGGAGTCAAGTCAAAGCTTACTTCAACGGGCCGCATGGACCATATCATGGAGCAGCTGGAGATCGACTGGAAGTATTCCTCACCCATGCAGGCTGCGGACAATGAGAAGCTTGTAAAGTACATCGTAAGAGATGTGTTCAACGAGTTCGGATTGAACACCACATTCAAGGCAAAGCCTGTGGAGGGTGTAGCCGGATCCGGTGAGCACACACATCTGGGTGTCTGCGCCAGACTGAAGGACGGAAAGATCATCAATCTCTTCAATCCCAAGGATATGACCGAGGACTTCATGAGCCCCATAGGTTACGGAGCTCTCATGGGTATCCTTAAGAACTATGAAGCCATGAATCCCTTCATTAGTTCATCCACCAACTCATTCAAGAGACTTAAACCCGGCTATGAAGCGCCGATCTGTATTGTAACTTCTTTGGGAATCAGCCCTAAGGAACCTTCAAGAAATAGGACAATCCTTATCGGACTCGTAAGGGATACGAACAATCCCAAGGCTACCAGATTTGAGCTGAGATCACCTAACCCCAAGAGCAACACCTATCTGGTGCTTGCCACGGGCTATATGGCCATGCTGAACGGCATCAAGGCAGCTCTGGAAGTTGAGAAGACGCCTAAGGAACTGGAAGCTTCCATCTCCAAGAAATCCGGAGAAGAAGATTTCTATCTGGAGAAGGAGAGGGAATATCGTTCCGAAAAGAATGTCTTTGAGGATTACACGGAAGAGGAAAGAGCTCAGCTCTTCGGAATTCCTCCCAGAACGGTCTGGGAAAACCTTAAGAACTTCGATCTGTATCCTGAGAAGGTGGCTGCTGTCACCGATGGAATCATGGACGAGCAGAAACTGGATTCTTACAGGACATATATCTTGAACGAGTGGGCAACTGAATATCATTTCAGAAATATACCCAACGCCATGGATGATGTTAAGGACTGTGCAAAGGTTCATGGAACAGATGCTACGGACTTCGACGAGGCTTCCTGGTATGAGATAAACACCATGAGATATACCATCGCCAAGGATTCCATGAGGGATAAGAGTTTGCTCACCAGAGCCAGAGAAGCACTGGACGCCAAGGATTATGATCTGGCATCTGAACTCCAGATCGAGATCCAGACCAGGGTGGAAGAACTTAAGAAAAAATACTCAGCTTACAAACGCAACCTGTTCCTGTAAATATTTAAAGGTACAGGACGTTGATCGTACATATTATATGAAAGAAGGAAATAGTTAATGTTAGATATCAAGAGGATAAGAGAAGACTACGAAGGCTGCAAAGCCGGAGTTGAGAGAAGGACCAAGGGAAGCTTTGGCATCGAAAACGCATTGCCTTTAGACGATAAGAGAAGAGCATTGCTGGGTGAAGTTGAAGCCATGAAAAACAAACAGAACGTGGTTTCCAAGCAGATCCCCAAGATGAAAAAGGCGGGAGAGGACACTTCAGCCATCATGGCTGAGATGAAGGAACTCTCCATGAAGATCAAAGAACTGGACCAGCAGGTATCACAGGTTGAAGCCGATATCAGAGAATGCCTTCTCAACATCCCTAACATCCCCGCTGACTTCGTTCAGACCGGAGAAGATGACAGGGATAACGTAGAAATAAGAAAGTTCATGGAACCCACAGCCTTTGATTTTGAACCTAAGGCACACTGGGACATCGGAGCTGATCTCAACATCCTCGACTGGGAAAGAGCAGGCAAGATCGCAGGCACAAGATTCACCATCTACAAGGGACTTGGCGCCAGACTTGAGAGAGCTGTCATGAACTTCATGCTTGATCTCCACACCATAGATCAGGATTACATGGAGATCCTTCCTCCCTTCATGGTAAATCGTACAGCCATGACCGGCACAGGACAGCTTCCTAAATTTGAAGAGGATATGTTCTATATCCCTCAGAAGGACTTTTTCCTGATCCCTACTGCTGAGGTACCTGTTACCAACATGCTCGGCCAGGAGATCATTCCTGAAGAGGCTCTGCCCATCCATTATACAGCATATACTCCTTGCTTCAGAGCTGAGGCAGGTTCTGCAGGAAGAGACACCAGAGGCCTTATCAGACAGCACCAGTTCAACAAGGTCGAGCTCGTTAAGTTCACAAGACCCGAGGATTCTTGGGATGAACTTGAAGCTTTGACAGCTGATGCGGAAGCAGTACTTAAGACCCTGGAGATCCCTTACAGAGTTGTAAGGCTGTCCACAGGAGATCTGGGATTCTCCTCAGCCTGCACCTATGATATCGAAGTCTGGATGCCTTCCTACGGCAGATACGTTGAGATCTCATCCTGCTCCAACTTCCTTGACTTCCAGGCAAGACGTGCCAACATCAGATTCAGAAGAACTGAAGGCGGCAAGCCTGAATTCGTACACACCCTTAACGGTTCCGGCCTGGCAGTTGGAAGAACTACCGCAGCCATTCTGGAAAACTATCAGATGGCAGACGGCAGCGTAAGAGTTCCTGAAGCACTTAAGAAATATATGGGTGTAGATGTGATCGCAAAAAACGAACGTTATTGATCAAAATTTAAATCGACATAAATGTTTTAACAGGAGGAAAAAAGATGAACACCCTTGAATTAATCCGCGAATACGGACATGAAGAAGTAGCGTTTTTTAACAATGAAAAAGCTGGATTAAAGTGCATTATCGCTATCCACAGCACAAAGCTTGGCCCTGCGCTGGGCGGCTGCCGTCTGTGGCCTTATGCAAGCGAAGAAGCAGCTCTCTTTGATGTACTCAGACTCTCAAGAGGCATGAGCTTTAAGAATGCTGCAGCAGGACTTCCCATCGGTGGAGGAAAGGGTGTTATCATTGCAGATCCTTCCCAGAAGTCGGACGCTCTCTTTGAAGCCTATGCAGAATGCGTAGAGAGCCTTGGCGGAAGATATCTCACAGCAGAAGACGTTAACACAGATACCCACGATGCAGACATCATGCTCAGAAAGACCAACTATGTAGTAGGCCGTGCAGATGTCAGCGGAGATCCTTCTCCTTTCACAGCTATCGGCTGCTTCGACGGTATCAGAGCAACTGCTAAGTCAGTATTCGGATCAGACGATCTTGATGGAATGACCATCGCTGTTCAGGGACTTGGTAAGGTTGGATATGATCTTGCTGAAAGACTTCACAACGCCGGTGCAAAGCTCATCGTCTGCAACAACTCCAACAAGGCAATGCTGGAGAAGGCAGTAAACGAACTGGGCGCTAAGGTAGTTGGCTCAAACGAGATCTACGGCGTAGAGTGCGACATCTTCTCACCTAATGCTCTCGGTGCCATCATCAACAAGGACACCATCCCTCAGCTTAAGTGCAGAGCTGTTGCCGGAGCTGCCAACAACCAGATCTATGACGATGAAGCAGGACTTGCTCTTAAGGCAAGAGGAATCGCTTATGCACCTGACTTCATCATCAACGGTGGCGGCGTAATCAACGCAGGACAGGAAGCCTTCACCACCTATGACAAAGAGAACGTATTAAGACAGGTTCACAACATTTACAACACAGTTTATAACATTCTTGAGGAATCCAAATCCACCGGAGAGCCCGAGGGCGTCATCGCTCAGCGCTTCGCAGAGGAAAGAATCAGGAATGGTCTTAAATAATTAATATTTCACTGGAAAGGGGTAACAAAAAAGTGAGAAAACTGAATAAAAAAAGAATTGCTATGATTGCAGTGCTGGCATTCCTTATCATAGGATGCATCACCGGACTGGTTTTCGCTGACGTCGTTGGAAGCGTTCACGAAGACGGTTTCCAGGAGGAAGATGGACAGACCGTTTACTATCAGAACGGCGAGAAGCTGTACGGCCTCCAGACCATTGAAGGGGACAAGTACTACTTCGAAGAAGAGACCGGCTATATGGCCAAGGGCTTCAAGGATATAGGTAAGTACACCTATTATTTCCGCAAGACCAACGGCAAGATGGTTCATGGTTTCATTACCATCTCAGGCAAGCGTTACTATTTCGGAGAGAAAAACGGCCGCATGGCAAGGGGTTTCAAGGACATCGGTGACTACAGGTATTACTTCGATAAAGATACCGGAGTAATGGCAAAAGGCTTTAATGACATCGGAGGTTACAGATATTACTTCAGAAATAAGACGGGTCATATGGCTAAGGGCTTTTCTAAGATCTATGGAGAAATGTACCACTTCGACATGGAGACCGGCCACATGTCCAGAGGCTTTGAGGTCATAGGCAAATACACTTATTACTTCGGAAGAGCCACTGGAAAGAGGATCTATGGCTTCCACACTGTAAACGGAGAGAAATACTATTTTGGCCTTAAATACGGAAGGATGTATAAGGGCTTGAAAACCATAGGGGACTATCAATATTACTTCTCAAAGAAGGATGGCCACATGATCAAGGGTTTCAAGACCATCAAGGGCGATAAGTACTACTTCTCAAAGAAGAATGGCCGCATGGTACACCAGTTCAAGACAATTGGTGGCAAGAAGTACTACTTTGGAAAGACCTCAGGTAAGATGTTCACCGGATTGCACAAAATCGGAAAGAACGTCTACACCTTCTCCTCTAAGGGCGTGCTCCAGAGAACCGTTTACGGCGATAAGAAAGCCATCTGTCTCACCTGGGACGACGGCCCTTCCGTAAACACTCCCACCATCATGAATGCCCTCATCGATAACGGCGGAAGAGGAACCTTCTTCGTGGTAGGAAACCGTGTGGACTCCTACAGCCAGTATCTGAAGGACAACTATAAAGCCGGCAACCAGATCGGTAACCACTCCTGGTCACACCCGGCATTTTCAAGCATGTCAGCTGACGACATCAGGGAGCAGATCAAGGACACCAACAACAAGATCAAGAGCGTTACCGGAAAGGCTCCGACCATTGCCAGGACGCCTTACGGCATCACCTCATCTTCAGTAAACTCCGCGGTGAACATGCCTATAATCCTCTGGTCCATCGACACTCTGGACTGGAAGACCCAGAATGCTGACAGTACCTACAATTCTATCATGAATAATGCCAGAGACGGAGCAGTCGTCCTCATGCACGACCTGTACTCCGCAACAGCCAGCGCATCAGTTAGAGCTATACCTGCCCTGGTAGACAGAGGCTATCAGCTGGTAACCGTTGAAGAAATGGCTCTCCTCAAGGGAGTGACCCTTCAAAAGGGCAGCGTATATGGCAATTTCTAAGCATTGAGCAAAACATTTCTGTCGGATAAGTATCAACTTGTCCGACAGTTTTTTTATGCGTCTTGATTAAATAGCGAAAATAATATAAAATAATACCTGTGAAAGGAACAAGCACCTATGAAGATATCTATCAAACCTTTGTTAATATGTTATGCGGTAATCATCATAGCCATGGTTGTGAGTCTACCTGTTTTTGGTGATGTCTACAGCATGTACAATCCCAGGATATCACCTGATACTGATAAGATCGAGGTTAAACTGGAGCCGGAAGGCATAGTTGAGGTAAAGGAGATCAGAGAAACGGAAGAGAACTACCAGGTGTTTTTTAAAGCTCTGAAGCCCGGTAATGTTCATGCTGAGATCCAATATGTCGCTTACAAGGATGATCCTAATAAATTCCTTCAGGTCCGCAGCGCGGCACTGATCGTCACCAAACCGCACATCATTTTAAATGAGGATGTGGACTTCGGTGGGAACCAGTATACCCTCATGGTGCTTGCCTTGCTGTTCCTGGTAACGACTATTCATTTTACAAGATGTTACCTGGTACGAAGAAAGCACGATTTCTTTGCATACAGAACCATACTGGATATAGGCCTTGCCCTGTATTTCTTTATCATGACCGCTGTCTTCGGAGGTGTTAATGTATTATACTTCTTAAGGCCGGATTTTTTAAACGCATCATTGTTTTTTGACTATGCAGGTAATGCTTTGAGTCTGGTGGTCCTTGCCACCGTACCGCTGATCCTCATATTCGCTTGTTTCATGGGCTTTTCCAATCTGAGACTCATTACGAAGGAAGGCTTCAGGCCCGTCAATCTTTTGGGAATTTTCATAGGAGTATTCATGATAGTGGCAGCAGCTACTTGCTTATATCTTCTGGTGTACTCACCGTTCCTTGTGGACGAAAGTAAAATGGGAGTGGCTATGTTCTTGGCTAAAACAGCCTTTGCTTCGGCCTTCCTGTATTTCGAGTGTATTTTGCTGGCGTCAACCGTATGCCTTCAGAGAGCTGGCAGGTTCAACCCCACGTATAACAAGGACTATATTGTTATCCTTGGCTGCGCCATCAAGAAGGACGGCACCTTGTATCCTCTTATCAGAGGTCGTGTGGACAGAGCTATAAAGTTCTATAAAGATCAGCTGGAAGCCACAGGTAAGAAGGCAGTATTCGTACCTTCCGGAGGCCAGGGCTCCGATGAGATCATTTCAGAAGGCGAGGCCATGAAGAGATATCTTTTGGAGCAGGGCATCGAAGAAAGTCAGATCATGGCGGAGACCAGATCCACAACCACTCTTGAAAACATGAAGTTCTCTCAGGAACTCATAAGCCGGGAGAAGCCCGACGCCAAGGTGGCATTTTCAACCACCAACTATCATGTATT
Organism: Bacillota bacterium; assembly: GCA_017394515.1. Classification (GTDB taxonomy): domain Bacteria; phylum Bacillota; class Clostridia; order Peptostreptococcales; family Anaerovoracaceae; genus RUG754. The sequence continues at coordinate 21,617 of JAFPXY010000041.1, forward strand.
CAGAGGCGGCATGTTTGCCAGAGAGACCGGTATGCATGCATCCGGCATGGGCGCTAAGACCAAGTGGTATTTCTGGCCCAACGCTGAGGTTAGGGAATTCGTAGGCCTGATAGTTAACGAGATCTGGGTACATATAGGGGTAGTCTTTGGACTGGTAGCTATCTCGGTATTCATGGCAAACCTGGGTACCATTATGAAGTTTTTGCTTTAATTGATTGTGATGAATAGATCCTTAATAGACTTTCTGCCTGAGCATGCGGCACTGGATCCGGTATCCTTCCACATGCCCGGCCACAAAGGTTCAAAATTATATAAAGAGCTGGGTTACGGTCACATCCTCGATAACCTCATGGACTGTGACATCACGGAGATTCCCGGGGCGGACAATCTGTTCCAGACCGAGGACGTGATCCTTTCCATCATGCAAAAATATCAGAAGCTCTATGGCTCCAAGAGGTCATACATTCTGATAAATGGTTCTTCCGTGGGACTCATAGCGGCCATTCTTTCCTCTACTAAAAGAGGTGACAAGGTCATCATGGCCAGAAATTCCCACAAGTCCATCTTTAACGCCATGAGGCTGGGAGGGCTGGAGCCTGTGTACCTTTTCCCGGAGATACTGGAGGAGCACGGCATACTGGGAGGCATAGCGCCGGATGAAGTTGAGAGGCTTCTCCAAGAAAATCCCGAGGCGTCCTGCGTGGTACTTCCATCGCCTAATTACTATGGGATCTGCTCTGATATCAGGGCTATTTCAGAGGTGTGCCATAAGAGAAATAAGGTTCTGATCGTGGATCAGGCTCATGGAGCTCACCTTAAATTCATGGATGGAGACCATCCTGAAGCCGCAGAAGACGGTGGGGCAGATGTGGTAATAAATTCCACCCATAAGACTTTGGCTTCCTGGACTCAGACTGCTGTCATGAACGTAATGACGGACAGGGTGGATCTTAATATAATAGAAGATAACCTTCAGATCCTGGAATCTTCAAGCCCATCCTATCCTTTGATGCTCAGTCTGGACGTAAACGCCGAGATACTTCTCGACCAAGAGAAAAAGGAACTGGCCTTTGGAGAATGGAAAAAGGCTGTGGACATGTTCTACGCCAAGTCACATGAGATCCCCGGACTCAAGGTCATGATGGATCCCATGCTGGATCACACCAAGATAAATATCGACATGAGCGCCTACGGCTTAAGTGGAAATGAGCTGGAGGACCTTTTGATGGAAAAGGGCATCTTTGTGGAGCTGGTCACTGGAAATATCATCATGTGCATGACGGGCATCGGAACCCGCAGGGAACACATCAATAGGCTCCTCGAGGCTTTAAAGGATATAGCAGCTTCAAGGAATCTGGTCGCTTCTTCCGAAGGACCGGATCACTCTCCTATGCTGACCATGAGACTTGAAAGGGCTGCCGTTCCCGAGAGCAAAATATCCCTGAACCTGGATGACTGCGAGGGCAGGGTAGCTGCGGGATCCATAATTCCATACCCGCCCGGCATTCCCATCGCCTGCCCGGGAGAGATCATCACTAAGGACCTTATAGACTACGTTAAGGGACTTCGTCAGATGGGCGAAAAGGTGATTGGCGTGTCTCAGATGGGAGAGATCCTCGTAGGAGAATAGACGAAGGGTATAATTTTTTTCATAAAACTATAGATTGTATTAACAAAAAAGCACTGATATTGTTAAAAACTTAGTGCTTTTTGTGGTTTTTTGATGTATAATCCATTATGTATGATTATGATTTTAGTATGGGGACTTGGGCTCATACTAAAAAGTATTAAAAGTACAAAATGACAGTAAGTTTTAGAAAGGATGGTCTCACTAATTATGGGCAAAAAACACTTAAGCAGTGTCCATGTAGCGCATTATAAGCACACCGCAGGTTGTGCAACTGAAGTAATGCCTATACCTGACATTGTTAAGATTTCTATGTCTCAGCACATTGGAGCTCCTTGCCAGCCGTTGGTGAAGAAGGGCGACTACGTTAAGGTCGGCCAGAAGATCGGCGACACGGAAGCCTTCGTTAGTGCTCCGATCCATTCCAGTGTTTCCGGTACCGTTAAGGGTATCGAACAGGCCAGATCCGCTGCAGGTGGATATGACACTCTGGTAGTGATCGAACCGGACAAGAAACAGGAAATTTCTGAGGAAGTTGTAGTTCCCGAAGAGCCTAAGGACCTTGCTGAATTCGTAAAAGAAGTCAGAAAATCCGGTCTTGTAGGTCTTGGCGGCGCATCATTCCCCACAAGCATCAAATTCAACCCCAAGAACATTGACGATGTTCACTGCCTGGTAGTAAACGCAGCTGAGTGCGAGCCTTTCATCACATCTGACCACAGATGCATGCTGGAAGACACCGAAGATCTCATCAGAGGCTGCCAGCTCATCATGAAGTATGATGAGCTCGACAAGGGATATATTGCCATCGAAGACAATAAGCCCGATGCTATCGAGCATATCGACAAGGTTCTTAAAGAAAAGGGTATCACCAACATTGAAACTTTCAAGCTTCAGGCAAGATATCCTAAGGGAGCTGAGCGTGTACTGGTTTACGAGATCTTCGGCAAAGTTATGAACGCCGGAGTACTTCCCGCAGACATGGGTTGCATTCTCGATAACGTAACTACGGTTACTAAGGTAGGTCACTACTTCAGAACCGGAATGCCTCTTATCGCTAAGAGAATGACCGTAGACGGAGACGCTGTAGCTCAGCCGAAGAACATCATCGCTCCTATCGGAACCTTAGTAAATGATGTTATCGGTTTCTGCGGCGGTTACAAACAGGAACCCCGCAAGATCCTGATGGGCGGTCCTATGATGGGAAGAGCTATTCCCTCAGACGAGATGCCTATCGTAAAGAACAACAATGCCATTCTGGCATTCTCCAAGGAAAAATCCCTGGTCAAGGAAGAGACAGCCTGCATCAACTGCGGACGCTGCCACGAAGCCTGCCCCTTCAACCTCATTCCTACTGCTCTTGCAGATGCTTATGAGAGAAATGACGCTCAGGCTCTCTTTGATCTCGATGTCAACCAGTGCATGAACTGCGGCTCATGTTCATACATCTGCCCTGCACACAGACCTCTGGGATTCATCAATACCCTTGGTAAGACTGTAGTAAAGGAGGCTGGGATCAAATAATGAGTAAGTATAACGACAATTTAATCGTATCCTCATCACCGCATCTGGTGACAGCCCTGGATACCCAGAAGACGATGCTCATGGTCATGATCGCCCTTTGCCCGTCTCTGGCAGTAAGTACCTACGTCTTCGGACCCAGAGTACTTCTCCTTACTATAGTTTCCATCGCTGCTTGCATGTTCTTTGAATGGGCATGGAACGCAATGCTTAAGAGAAGACAGACCGTAGGCGACCTTTCAGCCGCTCTCACCGGTATGCTCCTCGCTTTCAACGTTCCTTCCGGACTTCCTATCTGGACTCTTCTCATTGGTGACTTCGCAGCCATCATCGTAGTTAAGCAGCTCTTTGGAGGAATCGGTAAGAACCTGGTAAACCCTGCCATCACCGGACGTATCATTCTGTTCATTTCCTTCGCTACTGAAATGACAGACTGGACATTACCCAGAATGGCAGCAGACGCTACCTCCACAGCAACTCCTTTAGGAATCCTTGCTGAAGGTGGCGGTGAACTTCCTTCAAACGTTCACATGTTCCTGGGCTTCGTCGGAGGATCCTTCGGTGAAGTTTCCGCAGTAGCACTGTTGGTAGGCGGTATCTTCCTTGTATGGAAAAAGATCATCAGCCCCATCATTCCTTGCTGCTTCATCGGAACAGTGTTCGTATTCGCTCTGATCTACTATGCAGCAACAGGACAGGGAGATCCTCTTCAGATGGCTATCTTCCACATCCTTGCAGGTGGTGTAATGCTTGGTGCCATCTTCATGGCAACAGACTACGTCACATCTCCGTTATTACCTAAAGGAAAGATCGTTTTCGGTATCGGCTGCGGTATCATGACCATGGTCATCCGTCTCTGGGGACAGTATCCTGAAGGAGTTTCATTCTCCATCCTTCTCATGAACTGTCTCACACCTCTTATCAACGACTTCTTCCAGAAGAGAATGTATGGAGGTAAGAAGAAATGAAGACAAACACATTTAAAGAATACATCCAGCCTACAGTAGTTCTCGTAGCTATCTGCCTGGTAATGACCTTCGCACTTGCATACGTAAACTCTGTAACAGCTCCCATCATCGCAGACAATACTGCAAAGGCTGCTGATGCTGCAAGAGCAGAACTTCTTCCTGCAGCAAGCTCCTTCGAAAAGTATGAGGGAGAACTCGTTGAACTTGTACCTGACAAGGTATATGTAACTGACTGCTATATCGCTCCCGGCGTTGGCATGGTAGTTACCGTTGATACTTCCTCCTTCGGAGGCATCCTTACAGAAATGATCGGTATCGACGCTAACGGAGCGATCACCGGTGTCAAGGTAACAGCACACGCAGATACCAAGGGTCTTGGAACCAAGGCTCACGAGTCAAGCCATACAAAGCAGTACATCGGCTTAACTGAGCTCACAGAGACCAGTGCAAAGGCTGATCCTGCTATCACTCCTGTATCAGGAGCTACCATTTCCTCCAACGGTGTACACTATGGTGTATATGCTGCTTTGGAGCAGTACAAGAAAGTAGGAGGTGTTAGATAATGGAAAAGAAAGCCAGCAAATTAGCAATCCTCACTAAGGGTATAATCAAGGAGAACCCCAACCTGGTACTCCTCCTGGGAACCTGTCCTACACTGGCTACCACGAGTTCAGCCTTCAACGGCATGGGTATGGGTATCGCTGCAACAGCAGTACTTATCTGCTCCAACATCGTTATCTCCCTCCTTGCCAAGATCATACCCGATAAGGTTCGTATCCCTTGCTACATCGTAGTTATCGCCGGATTCGTAACCCTGGTACAGTTCATCGTTCAGGCTTATGCTGAACCTCTGTACAATTCACTGGGCGTATTCCTTCCGCTGATCGTAGTTAACTGTATCATCCTCGGTCGTGCGGAAATGTTCGCCAACAAGAATACTGTAGTTGATTCCGCTCTTGACGGTATCGGAATGGGTATCGGATTCACCCTGTCCCTGACAGTTATCGGTGCTATCCGTGAGGTCATCGGAAACGGAACTATCTTCTCCGGATTCTTCCTTGGATCTGAAGAACTCGTTCAGAAACTCACCATTTCCATCCCCTTCATCAACGAGCATCCCGTGCTTATCATTGCACTTGCTCCCGGCGGATTCTTCGTATATGCTCTCGTAATCGCTCTTGTAAACTGGATCATCACCAGAAAGGGCGGCACACCCAGAGAGTTCTCCTGCCAGGGATGTGCACTGGCTGCTATGTGCAACCAGGAGAAGTGCATTGCTGAACTTGGAGAGATCGAACTTGCACCCGCTAAGCCGGCTGCACCTAAGGCAGCACCTGCTGCAAATACAACAACGAAAGGAGCTGAAGCATAATGTCATATTTTGGAATATTACTTGCTATGATATTAGTTAACAACTATGTTCTTGCTCAGTTCCTCGGAATCTGTCCTTTCCTCGGCGTATCCAAGAAACTGGATTCTGCTGTAGGTATGGGTGTAGCAGTTATCTTCGTAATGGTACTTGCTACAGCAGCAACATGGCCTATCATGAGGATCCTGAATGCATGGAATATCGGTTATCTCCAGACCATCGTATTCATCCTCGTAATCGCTGCCCTCGTACAGTTCGTAGAGATGGTACTCAAGAAGTTTATACCTTCCCTTCACAAGGCACTTGGTGTATATCTTCCTCTTATCACCACCAACTGCGCTGTACTCGGCGTATGTATCAACAACATTGACCTTGGATACAACTATCCTCAGGCACTTGTTAACGCTCTCGGAGCAGGAATCGGTTTCCTTCTTGCAATGGTTATCTTCGCAGGAATGAGATCCAGACTTGAGAACAGCCCTAACGTTCCCAAGCCTTTCCAGGGAGTTCCTATCACAATGACAACAGCCGCTCTTCTTTCCCTCGCTTTCATGGGATTCGGCGGCTTAGTATAAGGAGGCGACAGTATGAACCCTATTATTACACCTGTATTACTGGTAGTGGCATTGGGATTTGTCTTTGCCGTTATCCTTACCATCGCATCAAAGGTATTCTATGTACCTGTTGATGAAACTGTTATCAAGCTTACAGATGCTCTTCCCGGAGCTAACTGCGGCGGCTGCGGATTCGCAGGCTGCAGCGACTATGCAAATGCTCTTGCAGCAGATCCCGAGGGAGTAGGCCCCAATAAGTGCCCTGTAGGTGGAGCTGATGTAGCTGCTCAGCTGGCATCCATCCTCGGTGTAGAGGCTGGTTCCTCTGAACCTCAGGTTGCAGTTGTAATGTGCAACGGCAACAAGAACGCTGCTAAGACTCTTTCCGAATATCAGGGACCTCAGACCTGTAAGTTTGCAGCATCTCTCTTCGGCGGAATGAGCGCTTGTAAGTATGGATGCTTAGGCTTAGGTGACTGCACCAGAGCTTGCAACTTCGGAGCTATCAAGATCTGTGAGGGAGTCGCTGTAGTAGCAAGAGAACTCTGCACAGGATGCGGCGCTTGCGCTGCTACATGCCCTAAGCATGTCATCCGCATTGCACCTCTTAAGAACAAGGTCGTTGTTCAGTGTCAGAATGCTGACAAGGGAGCACAGACCCTTAAGGCTTGCAAGAACGGCTGTATCGGTTGCGGCAAGTGCGCTAAGGTCTGCAAGTTCGAAGCTATCACCATCGAAAACAACCACGCAACCATCGATCCTAACAAGTGCAAGAACTGTGGTCTTTGCGCTAAGGAATGTCCTACCAAGGCTATCAACAACATGAGAGCTAAGAGACAGCTTCCTAAGCCTAAGGCACCGGCACCTAAGAAGGAGGCTCCTGAAACAACAGTACCTCCTCAGAACGCACCTGAAGGCCCAAGAGCAGGCGCATAAAGTGAGACAAACTTTTTATTAAATAAAAATGAGGCATCGCCCGATGGGCGGTGCCTCGTTTTATGTTCAAAACTAATTAAGAATGGAACAAATGCATATTAAAGGTCTGGGAAAGATATTTCAGCATAACGTTTCCTGCGATACAGTTTCCTTTGCTGTACAGGGAAGGACCGTATATGCCTATGCCCATCTCTTTGTCTACTACGGAGAGAAGTCCGCCGCCCACTCCTGACTTGGTGGGGAAGCCTACTTCCACCGCAAAACGGCCGGAACCGTCATACATTCCGCAGGAGTTTTTTGTCCATGGGAAACCTCGCGTACTATCTGAGCATCTTTGCAAGGGCTTCGATGTATTTGGGAGAAGATCCACAGCAACCGCCGATGTACTTGAGGGTAGGGATCTCAGCTGCCTTGGAAACCTCTCTGGCGAAGTCATCGAAGTCGACTTCAGATCCGCCTTCGACCTTGGGCATGCCGGCGTTAGGCTTATAGATGAGAGGAAGATCCGTCACTTCGGCGAATTCTTTGATGATGGGGAGTGTCTCCTCAGGGCCCTCGGAGCAGTTGAGGCCGATGGCTTCAGGCTCGAAGGGAGCCAGCGTCTTAGCTATCTGTGCGGGGTTGTTGCCGAACATGGTGCGGCCACCCTTCTTGGGGTTGTATTTGGTGAAGCTCATGGAGAGGAGGAGGGGAAGGTCATACTTGGAAGCTTCTTCCGCTGCGATCTTAAGCATTTCAAGATCCATGAAGGTCTCCAAAAATATGCCGTCAGGCTTTTCCATAGCGCCGTACTTTAACATCTCGGCGAAGGTTTCCCTGGCTTCTTCCTTGGCGATCTTGCCGAAGGGAATGAGAAGGCCTGTCAGAGGGCCGATATCCAAAAGGACGCGAGCACGATCCTTGGCGGCTTCCTTGGCGAGGATCACACCTTCTCTTATGATTTCTTCCACTGAGAAGTCGAAGGGTTCCACGGAGGGACGATTGGCGCTGAAGGTGTTTGACAATACGAAATCTGAGCCTGCATCGATGAATTCACCAGCAAGTTCTACGACCTTGTCTGGAAACAGCTTGTTATATCTCCAAACAGGGCCTTTGTCATCGGTTTTAGCCCAGAGGCAGGTGCCGTTAGCACCATCCAGCAAATAGATGTCTTTCTTCATAGTTTCCTCCTAAATATCTTTATTCTGCAAACGCCGGAAGGCGTTTCTCTATTACGTATGCGATTATTCCGATGGCTATTCCGCTGATGATTCCGGAGAACAGGAGCACAGAGAAATAGCTTAATATGCCTGTATTTGAAAGAAGCAGACAGGCCGTGAGAAGCTGGCCCAGGTTGTGGCAAACGCCGCCCGCCATGCTGACTCCCACCATGCTGAAAAGGCCGGTCCGATAGAGCAGATACATGACGATGATGCTTAAGACTCCTCCCGCCAGGGAGTAGATCATGCCAAACACTCCGCTGAAAAGCAGCCCTGCTGCGACTATCCTCACCATGTTGATGGTAAAGGCGTACTTGAAGCCCATGCGGTAGAGAGCGATGATGATGACCAGGTTGGCCAGACCCAGTTTGATGCCGGGTACGGGCACCGGAATTGGTATCAGGATCTCCACGTAGCTGAATATCAGAGCAAGAGCGGCAAACATGGCGCTGATGGCCAGAAGCCTGGTGCGCTTGTCGGCCTTACGAGGTGTTCTAGCCTGAGATGACATCCACATCACCTCCTTTGCCCTCTATCTCCACCACCACGCGGTTAGGCAGGCAGACTATGCTGTCGCCTATAAGGGAGATCTTGCCGTGATCCACGCAGATCTGATTCTTGCAGGTGGAAGATTTCATTCTGACGGTACCATCCTCGATGATGATAACGTTGGTGTGCCCGTCTTTGGAGATCTCGATGGTCTGATCCTCCATAAGAGAATAGATGCCATAGGTCTCGCCGTTTACGGTGATTTTCACGTCGGTACCGCCGGCCTGCTTAGCCAGAGGCCCGAAGGATATGATCAGTCCCACCGCCACTATTAAGATGAGTAAAATTACATCTGCCTTCTTTATCATGGATATATTATATCATAAAGCTCAATTCTGTCAAAGGAGCCTTTGAAAAACATGCAAGACATGTATGGACCTTTGTGGTATAATATTGATATGCAAAAAATAAAAGAGCGAAAACTATATATTTTGCTCCTTGTGGTGATCTTGGTACTGGTGATCGGCACAAGTGGCTGCGGCGGCGGAAACACTCCGTGGAACGGCTATTCCAAGCAGTCTTTCTACTTTGATACCATCTGCGAGATAACCATCTTCGGCTTTGAAGAAGGTCAGGTGGAGGATGATACTCAGGAGAACTTTGACAAGGTTTCAAACGAAGTGATCACAGACACCTTCAAGCTCATGAGTGACTTCGAGAACACCCTCTCGAGGACCGTGGAAGGCTCCGACGTGGATCGGATAAATAAGGCGAAGGGCGAAGCTGTCCAGGTGAGCCCTGAGACCCTGGAGGTAATAGAGAAGGGCATGGAGTTCGGAGATGTATCCGGGGGAACCTTCGATATAACCGTGGGCAAGGCCTCTGTGCTTTGGGACTTCCACGAAAGTATCACCGATGAGCCGTCGGAAGTGCCTTCTGAAGAGGCCCTTAAGGAGGCGTCCAAGCATATAGACTACAGGAAGATCCAAGTGGATGAGAAGGCCGGAACGGTGAAGCTGACAGACCCTGAAATGATGCTGGATCTGGGCGGTATCGCCAAGGGCTATATCGCTGATAAGACCGCAGAATATCTGAGATCCAAGGGTGTGGTGAGCGCCATAGTTAACCTGGGCGGCAACATAGAAGTCATCGGAGGAAAGAATCTAAGCTTAATTTCGGAAGATCAGGAACAGGCTGATTTCGTCCTGGGAATCAGAGATCCCGGCTCTGCTGACGGCGGTCTTCTCGGGGTCTATCCCGGAAAGGACATCACCGTGGTGACCTCCGGCACCTATGAGAGGTTCATCGAAGTTGACGGAGTGCGGTATCACCATATTTTGGACCCAAAGACGGGCTATCCCGTGGATACGGATGTGGAGCAGGTGAGCATCATCGCTAGCTACGGTCATTCCGTGGACTGCGACGGACTGTCTACAGCCTGCCTGGCATTAGGAGTTGAGAAGAGCACAGAGCTCATTCAGGCTTTGAACGATGACGGCAGGTATGGAAACATCGAAGGAATCTTCGTCTCCACAGAGGGCGAAGTGACATATACCAAAGAAGAAACAGTTTTTAAGGCTAATTGAAAGGAAGAGACATGACACAGAAAAAACTCGGCTTCGGCATGATGAGATTGCCGATACTTGATCCAAACGACTCCAAAAGTTTTGACTACGACCAGGTCCAGCAGATGGTGGACGAGTACATGGCCAAGGGCTTCAACTATTTTGATACAGCCTGGATGTACCATGGCGGCACCAGCGAAGGCCTCATAAAGAGATGTCTTCTTGGCAAATACCCCAGAGACAGCTACACGGTAACCGACAAGCTGCCGGACTATATCTTCAAGCCGGGTTTCGGCCCCAAGGAAGCCTTTGAGACCCAGCTGGAGAGGACAGGTCTGGACTACTTTGACTACTACCTGATCCACGATACCAATGCTGCTTCCATCGTAAACTTTGAGAAGTACCACTGCTTCGAATTCGTTGAAGAACTCTTGGACAAAGGCCTGGTCAAGCACATAGGTCTCTCTCACCACGACGGACCGGAGCTCTTGGAAGAATTGCTCATCAAGCATCCCAGAATTGAGTTTGTACAGCTCCAGATCAACTATCTTGACTGGGACAGCCTTGGAGTGAGAGCTCGTGAATGCTACGAAGTAGCCATTAAATACGGCAAAAAAGTCCTGATCATGGAGCCCGTCAAGGGCGGAACTCTGGCACAGGTCCCTGAAGAAGCGGAGAAACTCTTTAAGGATGCTGAACCTGACATGTCCATTCCTTCCTGGGCCATCAGATTCGCAGCTTCCTGGCCCGATGTGTACATGGTACTCAGCGGCATGTCCAACCTGGAGCAGTTAAGAGATAACATGAGCTACATGGATGACTTCAAACCTCTGAACGAGGCTGAACTGGACGTGGTCTGGAAGGCTGTCGACATCATCAACGGAAACATCGCCATCGACTGCACGGGCTGCAACTACTGTACCGTGGACTGCCCTATGAACGTGCAGATACCGAGACTCTTCAGCCTGTATAACGCAGACCTCCAGGAAGTGGAGTCCAAGGGCTGGAGTTCACACGAAGAACTCTACGCCAACCTGGTTCTGACAGAAGGAATCGGCGTGGCCTCCGACTGCATTGAGTGCGGTGCCTGCGAGGACAGATGCCCTCAGCATCTTCCCATCAGAGAGCATCTGAAGGCCGTGGCAGAGCATTTTGAGAATAAATAAGAGAGACATGAAGATCAAAAGCATACAACTCATATACTTCAGCCCAACGGGAGGCACGAAGAGGATGGCAGCCAAACTTGCAGGCTTCCTTTCCAAAAAACTATCCGTGCCCGTGGAAAACACCGCGCTGAACCTTATGGAAGACAGAGAAAAGGAATATTTTTTCGGACCGGATGAACTGGTCATACTGACGGTGCCCACATATGCGGACCGTGTTCCGAATAAGATAGAGCCTGACCTTCGGAGAATATTACATTTCGATAAGTCGCCGGCTGTGGCCCTGGTATCCTATGGAAACAGAAGTTACGGCACGGCGCCAGCTGAACTGGCGGATATTTTAAAAAGCGATGGCGCTAAAGTTTTTACCGCCGGAGCTTTCGTCTGCAGACATGTATTTTCTGAATTTCTGTCCAAAGCAAGGCCCGATAGGTATGACAGAGCTGAAATGGATGGCTGGGCGGATCAGATCGTTTCCGTGATCCACCAGGCTGAAAGCTCAGATGATCTGCCTGAACCTGAATTGGGAGAGATCGGCGAATACTATAAGCCTCTTAAAGAGGACATGACGCCGGCCAAGTTCCTTAAGGCAAAGCCCAAGACCGATATAGACCATTGCTATTTCTGCGGTCTTTGCGTGCGTTCATGTCCCATGGGTTCCATCGATGATGACTGCATCACCGTGAGCGGAGTATGCATCAAGTGTCATGCCTGCGTCAGATCCTGCCCCGAAAGGGCTAAGTACTTCGACGACCCTGATTTCCTGTCTCACGTTAAGATGCTGGAAAGCATCTGTGTGGAGAGGGCAGAGAACAGAATATTTATTTAATAAAAAAGCGGAGGTTATCAGCCTCCGCTTTAATCATTCATATGTAGTTATTTGTTCGCATAAGCAAAATATCTCTTCACCGGCGTCTTTAAAAGGGCGTGGGTGAGGATCACGGCGATGACCATGGAGACAACGAACTGACCGATGTTTCCGGGAATGGACATGAGCCCGATGGTGAAGTTTCCGTAGACCAGAGCGTTTACAACAACGTAGATGGCAACTTCGGTGAGGCCACCGAGAACCATGGCCATGTACTCGAAGGCGTTGAAGCTGAGGAACTTCGTGTGTCCTTCTACTACCGTGCGCTCATAACCCTTCTCGATCAGGAGACCCATGACGAAAGCCATGAGGCCTTTGGCAAAGAAGGTGCCTATAGCGAAGATGGCGTATCCACCCATGATGTCGGCCATGGCAGCACCTACTGCAGAAGCGATGGCGCTGTTCTTTTTGCCCAGGACCAGTACGCTCATGAAGATGAAGGTGTCACCGATATGAACGTAACCCTGGGTCAGCGGGTTAGGGATCTTAAGGGCATAGGTGGCGAGACATACAAGGCAGGTCATCAAGGCGGTCAATACTAAGTTGTCGGTTTTTTCTACGCGTCTCATTTGTGGTTTTCTCCTTTATCTATTGAAATCATAACAGAAAAGTGTTATGATTAAAATAATCAATTTATAGTTTTTTTAAGAATACAGTTTTCTAAAATAAAGGCAATGAAGAAGATAATACTGGATTTAGATAACAGTAACAGACAATTTTTATATGAACAGCTCTACGACAGGATCAAGGAGGACATCCTGACGGGTTCCATCAAGGCCGGCGAGAAACTGCCTTCCCTCAGGTCCCTTTCCAAAGAACTGGGCATCAGCCTTACCACCATCGAGCAGGCCTACAACCAGCTAATGGTGGAGGGCTACATCTGTTCCAAGCCACAGGCGGGATTTTTTGCGGAGGAGATTGGAACTGCCAGGGAGCAGGAACCCGAGGAAGGTGTTGAAGAAATTGCCGAAGAGGTAATGACGGAGAACGAGTTCATCCACGATCCGACTTCCTTCGACTTCAATAAGTGGAAGAAATGTTCCAACGAGGTCTTCAACTACTACTCCGGCCAGCTTTTGTTCGAGTCGGATCCGCAAGGGGAGAGGGCTTTAAGAAACGAGATCGCCAAGTACATTTATAGATCTCGCGGCGTTAAGGCCAGCCCGGACAGGATCGTCATCGGCGCAGGAACTCAGCAGATCACATCCCACCTTTCAAGGATCCTTCTTAGGATGAAGATCAATCTGGTATCCCTGGAGGAGCCGGGCTACCTTCCGGTGCAGTCCATCCTTCGTGATGCGGGCCTTCAGATCTATCACATACCGGTCAGGGAAGATGGCATTCAGATAGACAGGCTGCCTTCCAACATAAACTCCGCGGTCTACGTGAGCCCTTCAAACCAGTTTCCTACGGGAGCGGTCATGCCCATCGCCAGAAGGTATGAGCTTCTGGACTGGGCCGACAGGAACCACTCGGTGATTATCGAGGACGACTACGACAGCGAGCTGAGATACTTTGGCCGTCCGGTGCCTGCCCTTAAGAGCCTGGATGACAAGAACTGTGTAGTTTATCTGGGATCCTTCTCGTCCACGCTTTTTCCGGCGGTGAAGATATCCTACATGGTTCTTCCCATGGAGATGGCCGAGATTTTCAACGACATCAAGGGTGCTTACACTCAGACCTGCTCCAAATCCGAGCAGCTGACCCTTGCGCTGTTCATGGAAAAGGGTTACTATTATACTGGAATCAGGAAACTGAGATCCATGAATTCCAGAAAACTGGACGTGACACTCAGTGCTTTCGACAAATATTTTGGAAGAGAAGTGATACCCATGGACACCAGGTCCGGCATCACCCTCACCATCAAAGTCAGGTCCAAGCGCTATCTTACGGAGTTGATACTCCTGGCCAGGAGCATCGGGTTGGAGATGGTACCAATTTCAGCGATAACAGACCAGGAGACTACGGCTTTGTCCTTCTACTACAGTCAACTGCCTCTGGAAACCATAGAGCAAAAAATCAAAGAACTGGAGAGTGTATGGAGATGAAAGCAAAGAACAAAAAAACAGCCCTGGTGCTGGGCGGAGGTGGCTCCAGAGGGGCTTACGAGATCGGCGTCTGGCAGGCATTAACGGAACTCGGCATCAGGATCGATATGGTCTATGGCACATCAGTAGGAGCCATCAATGCTGCCATGGTCGCCCAGGGAGATCTGGACCTGACGACGGATCTCTGGAAGGAGCTGGAGACCGATACGGTCTTTGACATGGCGCCTGACAGCAAGCCTACGGACTACGTGAAGGAGATCGTGGTAAACCAGGGAGCAGGCACAGGTCCTCTACACGGACTTCTCGAAAAATATGTGGATGAAAAGAAGGTCAGGGAGTCAGGCATGGACTTCGGAATAGTGGCCTTTTCACCGGCAGACTTGGGCAAGCATTTCTTAAGGATCGATGACATTCCCGAGGGCAAACTGGTGGACTTCATCATGGCTTCAGCTTCCGCCTTTCCGGCTCTTCAGGCTTATGAGATAAACGGCGTGAGCTACATCGACGGAGGTTACGCGGATGTGCTTCCCGTGGGCATGGCCATGGAAGATGGCGCTGATGAGATCATCGCCGTGGACCTTTCGGGCTTCGGCAACGTGGTCAAGGAAAACTTGGAAAAGGCTGAGAACTTGGTACACATCAAATCCTCCGAAAACCTGGGCTTCGAGTTCATCTTTGATAAACAGAACACCCTGAGGATCATGAAGCTGGGCTACCTGGACTGCCTTAAGGCTTATGGCGTTTTAGAAGGAAAGGAGATAGCCTTTGCCAAGGGTGTCTTTGATAAGAACACCTTGAAGATGGCAGACTGCCTGGGAGATGTCCTACGTATCGATAATCTCATCATCTACACTGAACCGGTATTCATGGAACGCATCACAGAAGTCATAGATGGTGACCTGGAGAGCCAAGAGAAGTTAACCCAGCTAGCAGGCCTTAAGAGCTTAAAGGAGATCAAAGAATTCCTGGATAAGGTGGATCTCAAAGAGGGCTTAAAGGACGCTAATGCGGAGAAATTGCTTTGCTATGGAGCGGCGGAAGATATAAAGAAAAATGGGAAGAGGAGTGTTTTTCAGTCCAGAACGGCTATGAAACTCATCCCTAAGATCGTTAATGCAGCTAAATTCCTCGTAAAATATGAGTTGATATAAGGAGGTAAATCATGGACGAAAGACTTAAAAAGATAGTAGAAAACAGCAAAAATATAGTATTCTTCGGTGGCGCCGGAGTCTCCACTGAATCCAATATCCCGGACTTCAGATCCGAAAAAGGACTCTACAAGGCCATGAACGATTACGGAAGATCTCCTGAGGAGATGCTGAGCCATAGCTTCTTTAGAAACCATACGGAGACGTTTTTTGACTACTACAAGAAAAATCTAATCTATCGTGACGCTCAGCCTAACAAGGCTCACAGAGCTTTAGCCAAACTGGAAGCTCAGGGCAAATTAAAGGCTATCGTCACCCAGAACATCGATGGCCTCCACCAGAAGGCAGGATCACAGACCGTCCATGAGCTTCACGGTTCAGTCATGAGGAATTACTGCATGAAATGCCATCAGTTCTATGACCTAGACTACATCATGGATGAGAGCCACTGCAGGGGCGGCGTTCCCATCTGCCCGGTATGCGGAGGTATCATCAAGCCGGACGTGGTGCTTTATGAGGAGCCCTTGGATGGAGACACCATGGACAGAGCAATTTCAGCCATCAGGAAGGCTGATACTCTGATCATCGGAGGAACCTCTCTCGTGGTATATCCGGCAGCGGGATTCGTGCACTATTTCAGAGGAGATACTCTGGTGCTCATCAACAAGCAGGAGACCTCCTATGACTCCCACGCTGACCTAGTTATCCACGATGCCATAGGAAAAGTTATGGATATGGATGAAGTATAATTAAACAAGTTATATATAATGTGCAGATTTGGTGAAAAATGCAATTTGGTACTTTACTCGGAGGGGATTTTTTGGTATTATATTGATGTATGGAATTTAAAACAATAAGTGGTTTTTAGGCCATACGACCAGTAATTTTAGTCAATTATTGAATAAACATATTTACAACCAGGAGGAAAAATTAAATGAGAGAAGTTGTAATCGCAAGCGCAGTAAGAACTCCCATCGGCAAGTTCGGCGGAAGCTTAAAGGACGTATCCGCTAGAAAGCTCGGAGCTATCGTTATCAAAGAAGCTTTAAACAGAGCAGGCGTTGACCCCGCAATGGTAGACGAAGTCATCATGGGCTGCGTACTTCAGGGTGGACTTGGACAGAACGTATCAAGACAGATGTCCTTAGACGCAGGTGTTCCTGTAGAAGTACCTACATTCACAATCAACAAGGTTTGCGGATCCGGTTTAAGAGCTGTTGAGCTTGCTGCTCAGATCATCAAGGCCGGCGATGCTGACATCGTAGTTGCAGGTGGAGCTGAAAACATGTCAGCTACAGCATTTGCAATGCCCGCAGCAAGATGGGGAGCCAGAATGTTCGACACCAAGATGGTTGACATGATGGTTAACGATGGACTTTGGGACGCTTTCAACGGATATCACATGGGTATCACCGCTGAGAACGTAGCAGAGCAGTGGGGACTTACCAGAGAACAGCTTGACGAATTCTCCGTTATCTCCCAGCAGAGAGCAGAAGCTGCTGTAGATTCCGGCAGATTCGACGACGAGATCGTTCCCGTAACCATTCCTCAGAGAAAGGGCGATCCTATCGTATTCGCTAGAGACGAGCATCTCACCAGAGGATCCTCCATGGAGAAGGTTGCTAAGCTTAAACCCGCATTCAAGAAGGACGGCGGAGTTGTAACAGCTGCTAACGCTTCCGGTATCAACGATTCCGGCGCTGCAGTAGTAGTTATGTCAGCTGAGAAGGCTGAAGAACTTGGAATCAAGCCTCTTTGCAAGATCGTATCCTATGCTTCCGGCGGAGTTGATCCTTCCATCATGGGAGTTGGCCCTGTTCCTGCTTCCAAGAAGGCTCTTGAGAAGGCTGGCCTTACTATCGAGGACATCGACCTTGTTGAAGCTAACGAAGCTTTCGCTGCTCAGTCACTGGCAGTAAGAAAAGAATTAGGACTTGATCCTGAAAAGACCAACGTAAATGGTGGAGCTATCGCACTTGGACATCCTATCGGAGCATCCGGCTGCAGAATTCTCGTAACCCTTATCTACGAAATGATGAAGAGAGACAGCAAGAGAGGTCTTGCAACTCTTTGCATCGGCGGCGGTATGGGAACATCCCTCATCGTTGAGAGATAATCAAGTAATTGACTTAAATAACCGGCGGCATATGTCGCCGGTTATTTTTTAAGTATCAAGTCTTTAAAAAGATATCTTGAACTATCATATGCTTTGTGCTATAATAATCAAGTCACAGATATGGTCCATTAGCTCAGCTGGGAGAGCGACAGGGTGACAACCTGTAGGTCACAAGTTCAAGTCTTGTATGGGCCACCAATTAAAAAACCCTGAAACATTGCGTTTCAGGGTTTGCTTTTTATATTTCAAATACACCTTTTAAATTTCCTCGAGTTCTTCTTCAGGCTCCTCGTTCAGCTTGGCCTCGCGCTTTTTGTAGGATGCTACGCCAATGGAGAGGGCGATTATGCAGAGCACACAGGTGACGATGCCGGCAATTGCAGCAGCTGCGATACACCCGCCGATCTTGTCACCGAAGTATCTGTGGATTGCGAAGAAGGTAACCAGCCCTACCACGATTCCCGCGATTATTGACGCAATCAGGTTGGTGGTGAATTTGGGCTGCAGCTTTCTATCCCAGATACCGGCTCTCAAGCAGGCGATCGTAACATAGCAGCTGATGGTCAGAAGTATTATGCACTCGCCTCCGAAGACCTTTATATCAGCTCCGCTTACGGCCTCTTCGATCAGCATGAAGGCCGCCAGCATCCAGAAGGCGATCCAGAATCCATTATGTTCTATCTTAAGCATCATTTGCTCTTGTCTCTCATCTAAATTACTCTTACGCATTTTCATTTCCATTCTCCTCCCAAAAAAGGTCATTAAGTGTAACTCCCAGTGCCTTGCAGATGGCAATGCACAGATTTATGGATGGATTGAACTCGCCGGCTTCGATGAGGCCGATGGTCTGCCTCGTGACTCCGCAGGCCTTAGCCAGATCTGTCTGTGACATCTCGAGTTCAATTCTTCGGAATTTCATTTTAAGGTTTCGCATGTGATTACCTCCTTACAATGCAAAGTATATACTATCATGTTGCAAATGTCAAGTATATATTACAAATAATTTTTATAATTTGCAAAAGAAATCCATATCGAACCTGCGCGAGAGTTTTTTGCGTAAATGGTTTTGGAAAATATTGACCTTAGAAGAGCAAAATATTATTATCATAACAAGAGAGCTTTTAGGCGAAAGGAGAATATCATGAATACTATTGCACCGGGTGGTGCTGTACCGGGAAAGCCCGATAAAATGTTTGAATTCAAAAGGGTGAGGCTGAACGTTCAGGGCATGATGGCTTCTGCCAGAGAGTATGAAGCTCTGAGAACTAAGGACGGAGTGGAAGTTTCCATCTATGATGGGCCCTGGAGCTATAACGACAATATTACTCGTGAAGATTGTCTTCAGTCCAGAAGAAAGGGAGGCGATAAGCTGTACTATGAGATCGCTGAGTTCTTCTATGAGATAGGTATTGAGAAATGGGATGGATTTTGCAAGTCGAACCCTGACGTCCTGGATGGCTATAGCTTTTCTTTTGAGGCGGAGACCATTGACGGTAAAAAGATAAGTGCCCGAGGAAGCAATTCTTATCCCTCAAACTATGGCAAGTTTGAAGATTATCTTTGGGGACTGCTTCATTGATAACATAAACAATTATTTGAAAATTCTGATAAGATGAAATATAATATCAGTAATAGCATTTTGAGACTAGAGCAGGAGGCGTTATGAAGATCACTGTTAAAGTAGGAACATCCACCCTGACCCATAAGACGGGCAGGCTTAATATCAGAAGAGTTGAAGAGCTTTGCAAGGTGCTTAGCGATGTAAAAAACGCGGGCCATGAGATCGTGCTGGTATCATCCGGCGCCATTGGCATGGGCGTTGGCAAGCTGAACATGGCGGAACGACCTAAGGACATGCCCACCAAGCAGGCGGCTGCAGCTGTAGGTCAGTGCGAGCTCATGTACGTGTATGACAAGCTCTTCCAGGAGCACAATCACACGGTGGCTCAGATCCTGATCACCGGTGAGGACCTGGCGGATCAGACACGTCACGACAATTTCACCAACACCCTCATGAGGCTTCTGGAACTTGGAGCGCTTCCCATCATCAATGAGAATGACACCATAGCCACCAGCGAGATCGCAGTAGGTGATAATGATACTTTGGGTGCTCTGGTCGCAGCGAGTGTGGGATCGGATCTCTTCGTGGTGCTTACGGATATCGACGGACTCTATACTTCGGATCCCAGACACGATGAGAGTGCAGAGTTCATCAGAGAAGTCAGAGAGATCACGGAGGAGATGCTGGACGGTGCAGGCGGCGGAGGAACCGAGCTTGCTACAGGAGGCATGGCAACCAAACTTTCAGCAGCCAAGATCGCCATGGATGCCGGAGTTGACATGATAATCGTGAATGGACAGAACCCTGCGGTTATCTACGATGCGGTCGATGGCGAGCCCGTGGGCACACGCTTTATCGCAAAAAAATAAAGGAGGCAGGTTCAATGAAAGCTACACATGATATACTTATAGAAACCAAGAGGGCGCTTCCGGCGCTGGCAGCTTCCGGAGAAAAAAAGAATGCAGCTCTCAAGGCCATCGCATCCAGACTGATTGATGAAAAGGATGTGATCCTTCAAGCTAATGCACTTGACGTGGAAGCGGCAAAGGAGCGTCTGGGAGACGTAATGATAGACAGGCTGACCCTTACGGAGGCACGCATCGAGGGCATGTCTCAGGGAGTTTTGGACGTGGCTGCTTTGGCGGACCCCGAGGGCAGAGTTTTAAGAAGAATAGAAAGACCCAACGGCATAGTTATCGAAAAGACTTCCGTGCCTTTGGGAGTAGTTTCGATCATATATGAGAGCAGACCTAACGTCACTTCCGACGCGGCAGTCCTGGCCCTTAAGTCAGGAAACGCTGTGGTTCTTAGAGGCGGCAGGGAAGCCTTCAGATCCAATCAGGCCATCGTGAATGCCATTCATCACGGCCTGGAGGATGCAGGACTTCCACCTGAACTTGTGGGATTCATCGAGGATACAGATCACCGTTCTGCAGATGAGATCATGAACGCCGTGGGTCTTGTGGATATGCTGATCCCCAGAGGCGGCGCAGGACTCATCAGGCGTTGCGTAGAAAACGCCCTCGTGCCTTGTATCCATACCGGAACTGGCATCTGCCACGTGTATGTGGATGCTGCAGCAGACCAGGAAAAGGCTCTTAATATCATCGAAAACGCTAAGACCAGCAGGCCTTCTGTGTGCAACGCAGAGGAAGCCCTTCTGGTACACAAAGATGCGGCGGAGAGTTTTTTGCCGAAGCTTAAGGAGAGATTGGTGGATCAGCGGGTTGATCGCGGGCTGGTTCCCGTGGAGCTCAGACTGGATAAGAGAGCGGCTGCCATCATTGACGGCACGCCTGCGGGAGAACTGGACTTTGACACGGAGTTCCTGGATTACATCCTTGCCGTAGCTGTGGTGGACGACGTGGATGCAGCCATCGAGCACATCGGACTTCACTCCACCGGACACAGTGAGTCCATCATAACAGAAGACCCTGAAGCAGCAGCTAAGTTCACATCTTTAGTGGATTCAGCAGCTGTATACGTTAACGTTTCCACCAGATTCACCGATGGCGGCGAGTTTGGCCTGGGCTGCGAGATGGGAATTTCCACTCAAAAGCTCCACGCCAGAGGACCCATGGGGCTGGAGGAACTCAATACATATAAATATATAATCCGTGGAGACGGACAGATTAGATAATTGATTAAAGGCTATGTACAAAAATATTTCTTTGAAAGTGAGGCTGTGTACAGGCCGGTTGATTCATTGAAGGAGAGATTATGTACAAGTCAAAATTAGGCATAGTTGATGTGGGTGGCGGCACCCGCGGAATATTCGGAGCTGGAGTCCTGGACAGGTTCATGGAACTTGGAATCAGTGCTGATCACTTCGTGGGAGTATCTGCAGGCAGTGCCAACGGTGCGTCCTATATCGCAGGACAGCGAGGAAGAAACTACGTATTCTATACGGAATACGCATTCAGAAAAGAATACATGAGCCTGGAGAATCTGCTCCACACCGGTTCATATCTGGATCTTGACTACATCTATGGAACACTTTCCAACGACGATGGCGAGTATCCTTTAGATTACGATGCCATGATGTCTAACCCCTGCGACTTCGAGATCGTGGCCACCAACGCGGTGACAGGTCGCGCCATGTACTTCAAAAAGGATGAGATCCAGCGTAACAAATACGATTTCTTCAAGGCTTCAAGCTGTGTACCTGGTATTGATAAACCCTATTATGTGGGCAAAATACCCTGTTACGACGGCGGCCTGGCGGATCCCATACCCTATAAGAGGGCCTTCAGAGCCGGCTGTGACAAGGTCATCGTCATACTGACGAAGCCCCGCGATACCATAAGAAATTCCGGAAAAGACCGTGCCCTGGCGGTGGCCATAGTGGGGGATTATCCCAAGGCCGCCGAGACCTGGATTGGCCGCGCGGAGTTATACAACAGAAGCGTCGAGGAAGTCTTCAAACTGGAGCGCCAGGGCAAGATACTGGTCATCGCACCGGAGGACATTGGAGGTTTAAAGACTCTCTCTCAGGATCGCGCCGCCCTGGACGATCTCTATCAACAGGGTCTGAAAGCCGCAGATGCGGCGGTGGATTTTCTGGGGGAGGAGTAGTGAAATGACTGTGGGCTGGCCAATACGGTCGCAAGCACCATGCCAGGAACGCATAAAAACATATTGATTATTCGGTCCTTTTGTGCTAATATATTCTTTGGACTGAATATGCGCTGTTAGCTCAGCTGGGAGAGCACCTGGGTCACAACCAGGTTGTCAGGGGTTCAAGTCCCTTACAGCGCACCATAGAAAAGCAGACGGCCTTTTGGCCGTCTGTTTTTCTATATTGCATTATAAGAAAGGGACTTGAACCCGAGCGCACTAAAAAGTATGCGTACACATGAGGGGCCATTTCCCGGGGGCTATGTGTAGGCAAAACTACACATCAAGTATGGTTTTGAGGGGACCATGTGTAGTTTTGGCCCCGGGCACAGAACGCATCAAGAGGTAAAACTACACATAGCCCCCTTGTTTTCAAAGGACATGTGTAGTTTTGCCTATACATGAGAGGCTGTTTTCGTGGGGTCATGTGTAGGCAGTTGCATCGTGAATTTGCTCATACATTTGACCGAAAATTCCTCGATAATGTATCAAAGAAACTTATACATTTGGGCGGATTTTTTGCGTAAATGTATGAGTCGGGCAGCTGTTAGAGCGCCATTGATACATTTGCCCTTCGGATTCGCGGAAATGTATCAATTTTACTTATACATTTGGGCGGATTTTTTGCGTAAATGTATGAGCGCCGTGAATCGCACCACCCAAACCACCAAAAAACCCCACACCAACGTGTGGGGTTTCGCATATCTACAAATACAATCAGAACTTGTCTGCTATATATCTTGATGCGGCCAGGGCAGCGGTGGCGCCATCGGCCACGGCTGTGGTGAGCTGGCGTACGCCTTTGGATCTGCAGTCGCCGGCAACAAAGATGCCGGAGGTGTGGGTCATGCACTGCTCGTCGGAGTCGAAGTAGCCGAACTGGTTAAGGTCGGCTAAGTCTTTAAAGGGCTCGTTCTCCGGAATCAGACCGATGGCCACGAAGAGGCCGTCGCAGGGCACGAATTCAAGCTCGCCGGAATCAACGAATTCGATCTCAACGCCGCGGAACTCGGTTCCTTCAGCTACGAGGCGGGTGATCTTGACGCCGGTCTTGCCGCTGACGTTTTCGTGAGCGAAGAGCACGTCCTGCAGGCGCTGCTCGCCGGTGTAGAAGTTAAGATCCTGGAGCATGGTGACGGATTCGCACTTTTCGGAAAGCAGGATGGCTTCCTGAAGGGCGGAGTTGCCGCCGCCTGCTACGCAGACCTTTTTACCTTTGTAGAAGTCGCCGTCGCAGACTGCGCAGAAGGAGATGCCTTCTCCTACGAAGTCGTATTCGCCTTCAAGACCCAGCATTCTGTGCTTAACGCCTGTGGCGAAGATGACAGTTCTTGCGAGGCGCTCCGTTCCGTCGTCGGTTACGACCTTGTGAAGGTCGCCCTCTGCTTCAACCTTAGTTACTTCTCCGAAATCTATATCTGCACCTTGATTTAAGATCTGGTCCAGGAGCTTGTCCGCGAACTCATTACCGCTCATGGACAGGGTGCCGGGATAGTTCTCTACCTTAGGTGAGTGGGTGATCTGACCGCCGAAGCCGTTCTTTTCGATGACCAGGGCAGTCTTACCATTTCTTAAAGCATAAAGGGCTGCAGTCATGCCGGCAGGGCCTCCACCGACAATTATCATATCATAAATCATAATGGACCTCATTTCACTATAGGATAAGTTGAGCAGAAACCGATATACAGTTTCTGCTCATTTCAGCTTGGAATTATAAAAGTATATCAATTCTTCATCATCCAACCGCGGATGTCAGATACACCGCGATATTTCTCGAAGGATTCGCCGTTCTTTACGACCAGAGTAGGTGCCTGGCGTACGCCGTATTCTCCGACGAGCTCAGCATTCTCATTGGCATTAAATGCCTGATAGGAGATGCCTGCCTTCTTCAGGAGAGCTTCAACCGTTCTGCAGTTAGGACACTCAGGTGTCTTGAAGAGCAAAATATTGCTGGTCACTACGTCTGCGGGAACTGCTTCCTGAACCGGTGCGGCAGGGGCTTCCTCAAAAGGCTTGTCGTCGAGAGGAGCTGCGTTAGGTCCAACGTGGCTCAGCACTGAGCGGCCGATGTTGTAGACCTTACGATCTTTGTACTCCTGAGCCTTGCCGTCGTTCCAGTTCTGTATCGGTCTGTAGTATCCGGTGATTCTGCTGTATACTTCGGTCTTCTGCCCGCAGATAGGGCAAAGGAATTTCTCACCGGTGATGTAACCGTGATCCTTACATACGGAGTAGGTAGGGCTCATGGTGTAGTAAGGAAGCTTATAGTTCTCAGCGATCTTTCTTACCAGGTTGGCTGCGGCCTTCCAGTCAGGAAGCTTCTCGCCCAGGAAGGCGTGGAATACGGTTCCTGATGTGTAAAGGGTCTGCAGATCGTCCTGGATGTCCAGTGCGGAGAATACGTCCTCGGTATAACCGACCGGAAGATGAGATGAATTGGTGTAGTAAGGTGTACCATTCATGTTGGCGGTTATGATGTCGGGGAACTTTTCCTTGTCGTGCTTTGCAAAACGATAGGTGGTGGACTCTGCCGGTGTAGCTTCCAGGTTGTAGAGATCACCGTATTCTTCCTGATAATCGGAAAGACGTCCGCGCATGTGGTTCAGCACGTCTCTAGCGAAGCGCTGTACCTTGGGATCGGTGAGGTCTGCTCTGAGCCACTTGGCGTTGAGACCAACTTCGTTCATGCCGATAAGACCGATGGTTGAGAAGTGGTTATCGAAGGTTCCCAGATATCTCTTGGTGTAGGGATAAAGTCCCTGGTTGAGAAGTGTGGTGATAACCGTACGCTTGGTCTTAAGGGAACGAGCAGCAATGTCCATGAGGTTGTCCAGTCTGGCGTAGAAATCAGCTTCGTCCTTGGCAAGGTAGGCTATACGAGGAAGGTTGATGGTAACTACGCCGATGGAACCGGTGGATTCACCGGAACCGAAGAAGCCGCCGGATTTCTTACGAAGTTCGCGAAGGTCCAGACGAAGTCTGCAGCACATGGAACGAACATCGCTGGGCTCCATATCGGAATTGATATAGTTTGAGAAATACGGTGTGCCGTATTTAGCTGTCATTTCGAAGAGAAGTTTGTTGTTCTCAGTCTCGCTCCAGTCGAAATCTCTGGTGATGGAGTATGTGGGGATAGGATACTGGAATCCACGTCCGTTAGCATCTCCTTCGATCATGACTTCGATGAAGGCCTTGTTGACCATGTCCATTTCCTTCTTGCAGTCGCCGTAGGTGAAGTCCATTTCTTTACCGCCTACGATGGCAGGAAGGTTCTTAAGGTCGTTGGGAACTTCCCAGTCAAGGGTGATGTTGGAGAAGGGTGCCTGAGTACCCCATCTGGAAGGTGTGTTTACACCATAGATGAAGGACTGTACGCACTGCTTGACCTCTTTCTGAGAAAGATTGTCAACCTTGACGAAGGGAGCAAGATATGTATCAAATGAGGAGAATGCCTGAGCTCCTGCCCATTCATTCTGCATGATGCCCAGGAAGTTTACCATCTGGTTGCAGAGAGTGGAAAGGTGGTTAGCCGGAGAAGATGTGATCTTACCGGGAACTCCGCCAAGTCCCTCCTGGATGAGCTGCTTAAGGCTCCATCCTGCGCAGTAACCTGTGAGCATTGAAAGGTCATGAAGGTGGATGGCTGCGGATCTGTGTGCCTCTGCGATCTCTTCATCATAGACCTCACTGAGCCAGTAGTTGGCTGTGATAGCGCCTGAGTTGGAAAGGATAAGTCCGCCTACTGAATAGGTAACGGTGGAGTTCTCCTTAACACGCCAGTCGTTGATTTTGAGATAGTCGTCTACGAGATCCTTGTAGTTTAAGAGAGTGCTGTTGATGTTACGCACTTTCTCACGCTGTTTACGGTAAAGGATGTATGCCTTGGAAACGTCGGCATAACCTGCTTCGGAAAGCACTTTCTCAACGCTGTCCTGAATATCTTCTACCGTGATCCTGTCGTCGTGGATCTTGTATTCGTAATCGGATGTTACCCTTAAAGCGATCATGTCGATCACTGAAGGATGGTACTGTTTGTTCAAGGCATCAAATGCCTTTGCGATAGCAGCGCTTATCTTATTGATGTTAAAATCCACTACGGATCCATCGCGCTTTATTACCTGGTACATATCGAAAAACCTCTTCTATATATATAATTTGGACATCAAAAAAGACATCCCTGAAATAGCCTACACTGTTATTGTACAGAAATTTTCAGGAATGTCAATATCTTGTGTAAAAAAATATTAAAAATCAGCAAAAAATTCTATATCTAGTGGTTTAATCGATGCCTCTAAGTGAAATTTCTAACACATAAGGGGCCGCTTTGGCCATGAAGGCAGTCATTTCCTCCTTGTTCGGTGCGTGGAGATTTCCGAAGGGCACCGAGTCTCTGTCGGTGAAGGCCTGGAGGAAGTATTTTTTGGCACCTTTTATCATCTTTCCCATCTCTTCAAAGTCATCCGCTTCGTGGAATTCTTTGAGGACTGTGGTGCGGAATTCGTAATCCACGTCACCTTCGATAAGGAGTGAGATGGATTTTTTGACAGGCTCCAGATCCAGCTGCTCCAGACCGGAGGTCATGGCATATTTAGCCGGGGAATTTTTGATGTCCATGGCTACATAGTCTATGAGGCCTTCTTTAAGGAGCATCTCAAGAGTCTCCGGATGGTAGCCATTGGTGTCCAGCTTGATGGCGTAACCCAGATCACGGATCTTTCGGATCAGTTCGGGAAGGCCGGGGTTGATCATGGGCTCGCCGCCGGTGAAGGCTACGCCGTCCAGGAGGCCTTTTCTTCCGGAAAGGAAGCGAAGCAGTTCCTCGTCGTCCATAATGGGCTTAGCTGTGCCGTCCACCAGCTCAAAATTATGGCAGAAGGGGCAGCGAAAATCGCAGCCGCCGATGAAGACCGTGCAAGCTACGCGTCCCGGGAAGTCCAGGAGGGTCATTTTTTGGAGTCCGTGTATTTTCATGGGGAATTCCTTTCTAATATATTATACAGCCGCCAGAATGTGGAGATTGCGGATCTCGGGATCACTGATCAGGTCGTTTACGGAGTAGGCGTGCTTTTCCAGGTCTCCGCAGATGGCCTGGGTCAGTTTCTGGTCCATGAGCTCATCGATTACGTCGGAGCAGATGCTTTCAATAACGTTGTACTTTTCTTCAGCCTGATCTCCTACGTTGTCGGTGATCAGAAGATATTCCAGAAGTTCAGCCAGAATCGAAAGCTTCGGAAGCTGACGAAGTGCCCTGAAACTCCACTTGTAGTAGGGCTGGTAGCGGCGGTTCAGAAGAAAGAGAACGGAGATGGTGCTCTTTACGAATTCATTTACCGCAAGCTGGGCCGCTGCGGTCTCACCGTGGGAGAGGCAGCGCATGTAGTTATACTGCCCGGACTGAGCCATGAGAAGAAGCTGGCCGGCTAATTTTTTGAGAAATATATCTTCGGGATAGAAGGCGAGGCGCTCTCTGATCTGGCTTATTTCGCCGTAATCGTCAGTGAAGATCTCGCCGTTGGTGCATTCTAAGAGAGACTGCTCCGGTAGGCTGAGCCACTGGCTGATGGTGAGGATGCCGTCCGGGGAGCCGATCTTTTCGGTGAAGAATTCATCGATCCGCTGTACTCCGTGGCGAGCGCCTCCTACGGGAGACATGAGGGAGCGGCGGAAGCCCATGAATTCTTTGGGAAGCTTGGCGTAAGCCCTTTCAAGGAGGAAAGCTGTCCTTCTGTCCACCTTATCCTCGCTGGGAATAAAGATGCAGAAACCCGGTTCGAAGTCGTGGTCCTGGGAAGTCTCATCATCGAAGCCCAGGCATTCCGAACCGCTTCCGAAAAGCCCGCAGGCTATAAGCGGCAAGAGGTCCGGGAACTGCTCCTTCAGCATGGGAAGACCGTACTTTTCATAATATTTTTTGGAGATCTCAAGCCCTTGCATAGATTGCCTCCGATCTTGCGGCAAGCTCTTCGGCCGCCTTGAAGTATCCGTAATAGGAGAAGGTGGGTGCGCATTTCTCAAGGACGAAGGCGAAGTATCCATCCTGAGGGCAGGAGGGATTTTCCAAAAGATCCAAAGCCATATCCAGGAGGTCGAAGATGGTGGATTCCGCCTCCTCCAGACCCAGCTGCTCCTCAAAAACATTTGCCATGTTCAGGTAGGTTATGGCTCGTTCAGGTTCGCTGCCCTGGACCTTTTCCATTTCGCAAAGAGCTTTATTATACATGGCGATGGCTTCGTCGTACCGTCCCACGGCGGCCAGAGAGATGGCCATGTTGTTATACAGTCCTCCCAGAAGGTCAGGAGCGGTGTGCTCGCTTAACTCGTAGACCTTCCTGGCTCTCTGAAAATATATGAGCGCCTGCTGAGGGTCTCCGAAGTTCTGACAGGCTGTGGCGGCGTTGGTATAGGTGGTGCCTGAAGTGATGCTTCCCTCGTAATCCAGCACCTTGAGAAGCTCCAGGGCCAGATCTATGCTTTCGTAAGCCTTCTCCTTCTGGTTCGTCTTGCGATAGAAGCCTATTTTCTCGTTCATGATCAGGAGCTTTCCCCTAAGGTCAGATCCGAGCTCAGCTTCCGCCTGCCAGTAGTTCAGGTGACGCTCAGCCCCCGCGTAGTCGCGCTTGGCCATGTACTCATCCAGTTTGTCCATTATTCGCTTTTGTGGAACGGGCTTGATCTCAGCAGTCACTCCGAAGCCTTCCATCGAAAGAGGGCAGCAGGGTTCAGCGTAATCTTCAGCCTTGATGGGTTTGTTCTTATCCATGGGGAGATCTCCTTCCTTAATATATAGATATTATGTCACAAAAATGCCTTTATGAACAGCAAAAAAATAAAAGTCGCACAATTCATTTCTTATACCAATACTTTATTGCACACTTTATTTTTTAGTGTTAAAATATTACATAGGCAACTAGGCGATTACACGACGACGAAAGGCATAGAAATGAAAAAACCAATTCCTAAAATAGACATGTTCAAGAACTACGTTGGGCAGTTGGTATTCAGGATCTGCGTGTTCCTGTTTCTGGTCTGGGCGTATTTCTTCAAACATGAGTATTTTGACCTGATAATCACCAAGAGTGAAGAACTCAAATGGGAGGCCATGGGTTTCACCGTTGAGGAGATGAAGAACATCCTCTACAGCCAGGCCAGCATCTGGTGGGTCTGGGCCATCTGGGCCATATTCATGCTTCACATGATCAGCCAGATGATCCCCGAGTCCAAGTACATCACCATGGGCTCTCGTAAGAACTTCGCCAAACACTATCAGCCCGTAGAGAACTTCGACAAGCTGGAGATGTACCAGTACGTACAGAGAAACAACCTGGGCGCAGTCTGGACTCTTCTGGCGTGGCTGGGTCTTAATGGCATAATCGGAGCACTCTACGTGTTCGAGATCATAGGCATCCCGGAACTGATACTGGTCACCGGAGCATACTTCGTCTGCGACCTGATATGCGTTGTGATCTGGTGTCCCTTCCAAAGATATTTCATCAAGAACCGCTGCTGTGTAAACTGCAGGATCTTCAACTGGGGATACTTCATGATATTTACGCCCATGTTGTTTATAAGGAACTTCTTCACCTGGAGCTTATTCTTTACATCTGTGGTGCTGCTCATCAGGTGGGAGGTGACTCTCATAAGATATCCGGAGAGATTCTGGGAAGGCTCCAACAAGGTGCTCCAGTGTGAGAACTGTCAGGACAAGATATGCAAACAAAAGGGTATGAAACTCTTTGATGAACAAGGACATATAATTAAACTCAAAAAAGCAAAGGAGAATTGAAGAAGTGGCTGAATCTTTGAATTTTATCCATCAGATAATCGAAAACGATCTGGAAACCAAAAAATACGGCGATAGCCCCATCATCACCAGGTTCCCGCCTGAACCCAATGGCTATCTTCACATCGGACACGCTAAGTCCATCTGCCTGAATTTCGGAACCGCCATCAAGTACGGCGGACTCTGCAATTTAAGATATGATGATACCAATCCGGTAAAGGAAGACGTGGAGTACATCGATTCCATCGAAGAAGACGTAAGATGGCTGGGATTTACCTGGAATGAGAGACTTTGGGCTTCGGATTATTTTGATACCATGTACGAAGCAGCTGTAGAACTCATCAAGAGGGGCAAGGCCTATGTATGCGAGCTCACCCCTGAAGAGATGAAGGAATACAGAGGAACCCTCAAGGAACCCGGCAAAGAATCCCCCTACAGGAACAGATCCGTGGAAGAGAACTTAAAGCTCTTCGAGGAGATGAAGGAAGGCAAATACGCCGATGGCGAAAAGGTGCTTCGTGCCAAGATCGACATGGCATCTCCCAACATCAACATGAGAGACCCCATCATCTATCGTATAGCACATGCAACTCACCACAATACCGGTGACAAGTGGTGCATCTATCCCATGTACGACTTCGCTCATCCCATCGAGGACGCCATCGAAGGGATCACTCATTCCATCTGCACCCTGGAGTTCGAGGATCACAGACCTCTCTATGACTGGGTAGTCAGAGAAGTAGGTTTCTGGCCTAATCCTCCTCAGCAGATCGAGTTTGCAAGACTTAACATAACCAACACTGTCATGTCCAAAAGATTCCTGAAGAAGCTGGTGGACGATGGCATCGTTGACGGTTGGGACGATCCCAGAATGCCGACCATCGCAGGTATCAGAAGAAGGGGATATACTCCTGAGGCTGTCAGAAACTTCTGCGAGGAGATCGGTGTAGCTAAGGCCAACTCCACCGTAGATATCGCTCAGCTTGAGCACTGCGTGAGAGATGATCTTAAGGAGAGAGTACCTTCCAGAAACGTTATCTTCGATCCTGTGAAGGTCATCATTACCAACTATCCCGAAGGTCAGTCCGAGGAATGCGAGATCGAGAACAATCCCGCAGTACCCGAGATGGGAACCAGAAAGATTACCTTCTCCAGAGAGATCTGGGTAGACAGAGCTGACTTTGAGGAAGTACCTCCTAAGAAGTATTTCAGACTTTTCCCTCCTCAGGAAGACGGAAGGGACGGAAATGAAGTAAGGCTCAAGGGCGCATATTTCATTCGCTGCACCGGATATGCCAAGAATGAGGATGGCAGCATCAAGGAGATCTACGCGACCTATGATCCTGAGACCAAGTCCGGCATGGGCTTTGAAGGCCGTAAGGTAAAGGGCACCATCCACTTTGTGGACGCCAACAACTGCGTACCCATCAAGATTAGACAGTTCGGATATCTCATGATCGAGGATCCTGAGAACCCGGGAAGAATGGTAGGAAATCCCAACTCCTTAACTGAAAGCATCTGCATGGCAGAGCCTTCTCTCAAGGATTGCGAGCCCGGAGATCGCTTCCAGTTCTTCAGACACGGCTACTTCAACGCAGAGCCTAAATATTATACTAAAGACAACCTTGTATTCAACGAGATCGTAGGACTCAAGTCATCTTGGAAATAAAAAGAAAGGAGAGACCCATGTATAAAGACGGTAAATTCGTAATCGGCATGGCCGGCGACAAAGAAATATTAATCGAACCCAGAATGGCCAACCGTCACGGCCTTGTGACAGGAGCTACCGGTACAGGTAAGACCACCACTCTTAAGACTCTGGCAGAGTCATTCTCAGAGGCAGGCGTTCCGGTATTCTTTTCTGATGTGAAGGGTGACCTTAAAGGCATGGCCAAGAATTATCCCGTTACCTTCTGGGATATCTACGGAAACGGCGGCATCCCCGCTAGGACCACGGTATCTGAGATGGGTCCCATCCTTCTGGCCAAACTCATGGGCCTGAACGACACTCAATCCGACGTGCTTTCGGTAGTGTTCAAGATCGCTGATGACCAGGGGCTGCTTCTTATAGACACCAAGGATCTGAAGTCCATGATCCAGTATGTGGCTGACAACAACGCTGAGTTTGCACCCACCTACGGAAACGTTGCTCAGGCTACTGCAACCACCATCATCAGGAATATCGTCGCTCTGGAGACCAAGGGAGCGGAGAGCTTTTTTGCGGAACCGGCCCTGAACATCGCGGACTTTTTCGTAACCGGATACGACGGAAAGGGCATGGTAAACATCCTGGATGCTTCACAGCTGATCCACGATGCTACCCTTTATTCCACCTTCCTTCTCTGGATGCTCTCCGAACTCTTCGAGACCCTTCCTGAGATCGGCGATCCGGACAAGCCCAGAATGGTATTCTTCTTTGACGAAGCACATCTTTTGTTCAAGGATATCAACAAGGCTCTCATGGATAAGATCGAGCAGGTCATCAAGCTTATCCGTTCCAAGGGCGTCGGCGTTTACTTCATCACTCAATCTCCTAAAGACATCCCAGACTCCATTCTGGCTCAGCTCGGAAACAAGATCCAGCATGGCCTGAGAGCCTATACTCCGGCCGATGAGAGAGTGGTAAGGACCGTAGCGGACACCTTCAGAGCTAATCCCGAATTCAATACCTATGAGACCATCTTAGCTCTGGGAACCGGCGAAGCTCTGGTATCCACCTTAGGCCCGGACGGCATCCCTACGGTAGTCGAAAAGACTAAGATCCTCGCTCCCGTCAGCATGGGCGTGGATATCACCGACGAGGAAAAGAAGCAGGCGGTACTCACCAACAACGCCTACCTGAGATACAACAACATGTATGACAGGGATTCCGCCTATGAATTCCTTCAGAGACTCAACGAGAAAAAGACTCTCGAGAAGGAAGAAATGGCAGCTCAGATTGCCTTCGAGAAGGAGCAGGCAAAGATCTCTGCCACCGAAGCCAAGAAGGCTGAGATCGAAGCGAGAAAAGCTGAGAGAGAGGCGGAGAGAGAAGCCGCCCGTCTTCAGAAAGAGCAGGAGAAGGAACTCTTAAGACTTCAGAAGGAAGCAGAAAAGGAAGCTGCAGCCAGAAGAAAGGCCATCAAGCAGGTGGCTACCACTACGGCAGGATCCATCGGACGCCAGATCGGTAAATCTCTGGGATCCGCAGGCGGATCAGCTACAAAGACCATCGGTGGAAACATCGGTGCTCAGCTGGCAAGATCCATCCTGGGAACCTTCCTGAAATAGAATTTAACTGATAGGGCCATTGAGCAGGAAGCCCCCACTTCTTTAAGTGGTGGGAGCAGGTCACCCATGAACCATTTCGGAGGCGTTCTTCGGAGGGCCTCCTTTGTAATTTGAAAGGACATCATTATGGAATTGACTCAAGCGGTAAAAGAGAGAAGAAGCGTCAGAAAGTATGAAGAGCGCCCAGTGCCTCACGAAGTGATAGAGGAGATCATCGAGGCGGCAAGATATGCACCCTCATGGAAAAACACCGAGGTGCCGGGCTTTGTGCTGGTGGAGAGCCCGGAGCTTAAGAGCAAGTTGGCAAGCGGAGAATACAGCTTTGGATTTACCTTTAACAGAAAAGCCCTCATGAACGCACCTCAGGTCATGATCCTGACCTACAAAAAGGGCATATCCGGCTTCGAGAAGGACGGATCATATTCCACTCCCAAGGGAGAATTCTGGGAAGCCTTCGACTGTGGATCATCAGCCCAGACCTTCTGCCTTTTGGCCCACGAAAGGGGCATAGGAACTGTCATCCAGGGCTACTTCGATGATGCGAAGCTCGCTAAGTTGCTGGAACTTCCTGAGAATATCGGCGTAGGCGCCGTGATCCCCATGGGATACATCGGTGAAGACAATAAAGCCCCGAGACGTAAAGAAGTATCGGAGCTCCTGAGCTATAAATAAAAAACAACCCCGAGGAGATCCTTCGGGGTTTTATAATGTTCAAGATCAATATCCCACAGCCAATCCGAAGAGCAGGATGGCGCTGGTAAGGGCTAGGTTGGCCAATTGGAATTTGATGGTCCAGCGGAACCATTTGGCGTAGTTTATATCCGCCAGCCCCAAGCCTATAAGTAAGGCCGCGTTGGTAGGATAGATAACGTTGGAAAAGCCATCTCCAAAGGCGAAGGCCACGATGCAAAGCTGAGATGAGATCCCGAAGATCTGGGCCAGAGGCACGATGAGGGGGATCAGCATGAAAGCTTTGGCTGAGCCGGAGCCGATGAAGAAGTTCATGCCCAGCACGATCAGGTAGATGAAAAGGATCACCGCCCATTTAGGCAGGTTGTCTGCAACTCCTACCGCTCCGTGTAGGATGGTGTCCAGGATCTTGCCCTCTTCAAGGGTATACCTGATGGACGCAGCCATGAGGATCATGAGGACTGCCGGGAAGATGGCGACGACGCCCTTTCCGAAGTGCTTGATTAGTTCAGCTGGCTTCATGCCCGTCATGAGAGGCGATACTATGCCGGCTATGAGAAACATCAGAGCTACAGCTATCATTGTGAAGTCCTGGAGAGCCTTTATGAAGGTGGAGCAAAGAATGAAAACTATGCCAACGCCCACGATGATGGAGAAGGTCATAAGGGCGCGGCTCATTTTTTGATCCGGGGTGAATTCATCAGCTGCCGCCGTTTCTGAAAGAGGCTTTTCGATCTTTTTGGCGTGGCTCCTGATGAAGAAGAGGAGCAGGGGGTAGATCAGGCAAAAGCTTATCGCTCTCAGCCATACTCCCGAGAACATAGGAAGATCGGCCAGACTCTGGGCTACTCCCACGGTAAAGGGATTGAGCACGCCGGAGGCGAAGCCACAGCCTACTGCCAGCAAGCTCATGGCCATGCCTGTCAATTGATCCCAGCCAAGGCTCACCGCCAGGGCTACAACTATGGGCACCATGGGTACGACCTCTTCGAAGGAGCCTACCAGAGCGCCTAGGGCCATGAAGACCAAGGTGACCACGGTCATGAGTCTGTAGCGGGAAGCGCCGTATCTGTGGGCTATGCCCTCCAGCATGTAGTTTAAGATGCCGCTCTTATCCAGACAGGTGAAGGCACCTCCGATGACCAGAAGAAAGATTATGATGGCGATGAGGGTGCCGGAGCCATTAGCTCCCAGCACCAGCACCGGTGAAAGGATCCATTTCCAGAAGGGTATGCCTCCTTCCACATAGCTGAAACCGGCTTCTGTATCGATTATGGTATTTCCAGCGTCATTGATGGTTCTGGCGTATTCGCCGGATGGCACTATGAAGGTCAGAATGTATGACAGCACCATGAGGCCGAAGATTACGGCCACCGCTGTTATGAAGGATCTGACGCTGATGTCTATGGATACTTTGTTTTTCATGATCAGACCTCCTGGATTATATATTTGTAGAAGTCTACGGCAGGTGCCAGACAACTAAGGTCTACGCTTTCGTTTAAGCCGTGGATGGACGCCATCTGCTGGTCATCGATCTTGAAGGGAGCGAATCTAATGCAGCAATCGCTCACTCTGGACATGTATCTGGCGTCGCTGGCGCCGGTCATGAGATAAGGTGCGGTGAGGACACCGGGAAATACTTCGTGGACCGCTTTCTCCACCAGTTTAAAGCCTTCACTTCTATAGTCAGATATCTCAGAGCTGAAGCCGGGATCCAGCACTTCAACTTCTATGT
This sequence comes from Bacillota bacterium, assembly GCA_017394515.1. Taxonomy (GTDB): domain Bacteria; phylum Bacillota; class Clostridia; order Peptostreptococcales; family Anaerovoracaceae; genus RUG754. Next base: position 57,341 of record JAFPXY010000041.1, read on the forward strand.
CGAATCTCCTGGCGTAGCGGCGGATCTCCTTGAGGCTTTCCTCAAGAGGCTGGTGGTGAGAGTAACGCATATTTCCTATGACGTAAGCTTCCTCGGGAAGCACGTTGTTACCCTCGGAACCGTGGCAGACCGTAAAGGCCAGGGTGGTCTTGATGAGAGATGCCGCGGTGGGTGAAACGGATGCCATGACCTTGGTGAGTATGGGCCGGAACTTTTCGGGAGTCGCCATGAACTTGGCCTGAATGCCTTCCATGGTGGGCGCCAGACGTCTCAGCATCTCGCAGGTGACGGGCGAAAGTTCGGCCTTAAAGATGTCGTTCCTCTCGATGGCCGCCATGAACTTCCCGAGGCGGACCAGGGGAGTGTTTTTGCCGGGGGCCGAGGCGTGACCGCCGGAGGATCTGGCGATGAACTTGAGGTCTGCGCAGCCCTTTTCGCCTACGCCTATCATGGCGAAGGTGCCCTTGGCTCCGGAGATGGGCTCTTCCAGTATCATCCCGCCTTCGTCCAGAACCATGTCGAATCTTAAGCCTCTCTCTGCCATGAGGCTGGAGAGATAGTCAGCGCCAGAACCGTCGGTCTCTTCGGTGCAGGCGGATTCGAACCAGATGTCGTATTCCGGAACGAAGCCCTCGGCTGCCAGCTCATCGGCAGCCTTGAACATGGCCCAAAGCTCGCCCTTGTCATCTATGGCTCCTCTTCCCCAGAGACGGTCTTCTGCGATCTCGCCAGAAAAGGGAGGGTATTTCCACTCTCCCGTGGCTTCCACCACATCGTGATGATTCATGAGAAGGAGCTTCTGTCCGGGTTTCTGTCCCGGCCAGCGCATGATGAAGCTGGCCTCGTGCTCTTCGAAGCTGCAGGCTCCAAAGATGTGAGGAAAGAGCGCCCTTAAGAGTTCGTGAAATTCGTAGAATTTGGTTTTGTCGGTCCCGCCGTATTCCGAGACGGTCTCGTGACGGATCATGCGGGCCAGATCTTTTGCATATCTGTTGGTACGGTCATCCATTTGATCACCTCCCTAAAACTAGATGGTTATTATATAATCGGTCAAAAGACCTCTGATGAACAAAAAATACACGCCGAAGGCTATGGCCATGTAGGGCACCATGGGTCTGGTCTCGCGAAGCTGGACCTTGCCGCGGATCAGCAGATATCCCAGGTGAAGACCTGAGAGCAGGGTGCTCAGTATGAAGATGATGAGCACACCATAGAGGCCTGTTAAAAAGCCTAAAGCGGTGATGAGTTTGATGTCGGCTCCTCCCAGGGCCCATTTTTTGTAAATGGCTCTGGAGATTAGCGCTATGGCAAGCATGAGAACCAAGCCTGCTGCCATGCCCAGGAGGCTGTCATATATGGCGTGACGGTGGTAGACGGCCATCTTCTGGGGAAGGAGGCCGAGACCTGTGATCACCAGAAGCATGATGAGCTGATCCGGCACGATCATGTACTTAACGTCAGCTATTGACATGAGGATCAGAAGCCAGAGGGCTATCAGGAAGGCCGGCGTAGCGGCTGGATCTTTGATTCCTAAGAATATGCCGCAGGCTATGAAGAGGCCTGTGAAGACGTACTTGTAGGGCACGGACTTGATCCTCTGGGTTGTGGGATGGAGAAGTTCCTCCGTGGGTTCCTCGCCGTAGTCCGTGAGCCACCTGCCGGGCAGATGGTTAAAGACGTAAACCGCGCTGTTTCCAAGGAGTACGCCTGCAACTATGGCCAGCACGCAGGTTATTAAGATTTTGATGGGTAAAGTCATTTCTTTTCCTTTCTCATATCCGATTTCTTCCCCTGATTTCATAAATATATTACCATAGTACGAAAGTTAAAACAATAAAGTTTGCCAACCTTGTGTTAATGTGATAAAATATATAGGATAATGGAGAAGAATTTTTTGCTGAAAATCGCATATGACGGATCCTGCTTCAGTGGCTGGCAGAGACAACCGGACAAGAGGACCGTCCAGGGAGTACTGGAGGAAGTCCTGTCCGAGTACACGGGAGTGGACGTGAAGCTCAACGGTACTTCAAGGACCGATGCCGGAGTCCATGCCCTGGGTCAGTGCGCCTCTTTTAAGGGAGATTTCAGGATACCGGCGGAGAACCTGAAGAAGGCCGTAAACGACCGCATGGGCGGAGGAATGAATCGCAAAAATCCCGTAGGCGACTGCGTGATCCTGGAACTGGACGAAGTTGATCCGGACTTCCACGCCCGCTTCGACTGCAAGGGTAAGACCTACCGCTACGTTATAAACAACAGGCCGGAGCGAGATATTTTCAGAAGAAATTATTGCTATTGGATACCACAGAGGCTGGACGTGAGTGCCATGAGGGAGGCAGCGGAGTTCATAAAAGGAACTCACGACTTCAGGGCTTTTCAGGCCTCGGGCGGTAACGAAAGGGAGACCACCGTAAGGACCATCAGCGCCTTGGAAGTGCTGGACCTTAGAAATGAAGAGGGTGCAGGAGACGTGATCATCGAAGTCACAGGAGACGGCTTCCTCTACAACATGGTGAGGATCATTACAGGAACCTTGGTGGAGGTGGGGCTCGGTAAGCGCGAAGCCCTTTCAGTAAAGGATACAGTCGAGAGTATGGACAGGACCAGAGCAGGGCACACGGCACCTGCGGAAGGCCTGTACCTTAAGGAAATATATTTTTAGGAGGCAGAAATGGCAAGACCAAGCTGGGACGAATACTACATGAAGATGGCGGAGCTGGCAGCTACCAGATCCACCTGCCTTAGAAGAAACGTGGGCGCTGTGATCGTCGTAGACAATCACGCGGTAGCCACGGGATATAACGGTGCTCCCAAGGGAGTCAAGCACTGCGCGGAGATCGGAGGCTGTCTGAGACAGAAACTGAACATCCCTTCAGGACAGAGACACGAGCTTTGCAGGGCGCTCCACGCTGAGCAGAACGCCATCATCCAGGCGGCGGCCATGGGCCACGCTGTAGAGGGAGGCACCATCTACGTTACCCATCAGCCTTGCGTTATTTGCGCCAAGATGATAATAAACGCCGGTATCAAAAGGATCGTCGTGAAGGAAGGATATCCAGATGATATGTCCAAAGAGATCCTTGAAGAAGCCGGACTCAAGGCAGTTATGCTTGATTAAGAAAAAGGGCAATATTATGGGAGAGATCTATAGAGTATTTGGATTAACATTTTCAATAGCCTTTCTGGTGTCCCTGATCTGCACTCCTCTGGCCATAAAGATCGCGCCTAAGATAGGTGCCATGGACATTCCCAAGGACGACCGAAGGATGCATCATTCCGAGATGCCCAGATTCGGCGGAATGGCCATTTTCCTTGGAGTGCTTATCAGCATGACCTTGATGCTCCACATGAGCCATAAGATGATGGTCATCATGGCAGGCGGCGCCGCCATGTACCTTCTTGGCGTAGTGGACGATATCAAGACTCTTAAGGCCGGCACTAAATTCATTTGCCAGATAGCCATTGCCGTTGCCATGTATATGTGCAACATCAGGGTAAACTTCCTGAGTAACCTTTTCGGCTACGGTAAGTCGGAACTGAACGAAGTGGTCTGCCTGGTGGTCACGGTCATCTGGATCGTGGGCATAACCAACACCGTAAATCTGGTAGACGGACTGGACGGACTCGCAGCGGGCACCACCGCCATCGCGTCCTTCAGTATAGCCTACGTAGGATATATCCATGGCATGTACTTAAGCGCAAGCGCTTTATTGGCCCTTGCCGGAGGAGCTCTGGGGTTCCTTCCCTTCAACTTCTATCCTTCAAAGATATTCATGGGCGACAGCGGATCCCTGTTCCTGGGCTTTATGATGTCGACGCTATCCGTCATAGGTCTTGTAAAACAAGCCACGGTAGTAGCGGTCATCATACCTGTATTGGTAATGGGCTTCCCCATCTTCGATACGCTTTTTGCCATCTTCAGGAGGATAGTGAACAGAAGGCCCATCATGGAGGCGGACAGACTTCACCTGCATCACAGGCTCATGAGCTTGGGTTATGGTCAGAGAAGGGCCACGCTGATGCTGTATTGCGTTTCGGGCATCATGGGAACGGCTGCGGTCACAGCTTCAAGAGAGCTGGGAGTCGAGACCTTCGGTCTCTATTCCATCGCCGCCCTTATGATCTACATCTTCCTTACAGATGCAAATCACTACAAGCCCCAGATCAAGAATCCTGAAGCGCCGCCGATCTCAGATTTAGATAAACCTTTAAATACAAAAGAAGAAAATGAGCCGGGGCGTTGATTGCCCCGGTTTGTAGTTGTCACAAGCAAGCTTACCATGAAAAAGATGACCCTGGGAGTGCTGGCCCACGTAGACGCCGGCAAAACAACTTTATCAGAGGCTATCCTTTACCTGACCGGAACCACCAGAAAGGTGGGCAGGGTGGACAAGGGAGATACTTTTCTTGACAGCGACTCCATGGAAAAAGCCAGAGGAATCACGGTGTTTTCCAAGGAGGCGCGTTTTAGCTTGCAGGAAACGGAAGTGATCCTGGTGGACACTCCGGGTCACGCCGACTTCAGCGCCGAGATGGAGAGGACCTTAAGGGTCCTTGACCTGGCCATTCTGGTGATAAGCGGCGTGGAGGGCGTCCAGAGCCACACCCTGACCCTCATGAAGCTCATGGATCTCTACAGGATCCCTTACCTGATCTTCGTCAACAAGATGGACATGCTGGGAGCTTCCTTCGAGAGGACCATGGAGGACATAAAGCGCCATGCGGATGGGGCGGTGGACCTGAGAGCCTTCGCAAAAGATCCTCGCGCGGGTCTGGCTCAAGGCGAGGAGGCGGAAAACGCCGCCACCTGTTCTGAAGAGCTAATGGAGGAGTTTTTCGAGACGGGAAACGTATCTTCTGAGTCCCTTTCAAAGGCCGTCATGAAGAGAGAACTTCACCCGGTAGTGGCGGGCTCAGCCCTTAAGATGGAGGGCGTGACGGAGCTTCTGGGCCTCATGGATAAGCTGAGCTGGCAGGGAGAATATCCCGAAGACTTCGGTGCTCAGGTCTATAAGATCACGAGAGATCCCAAGGGAAACCGACTGACGCACATGAAGATAACCGGCGGAGTTTTGAGAAATAAGATGTCTCTTGTGACCCGCGATTCCGAGGAAGGTGACGATGATGAGGAAACCGGACTCAGAGGATCCAGGGGAGAAAAGGAAGAAAAGGTGGAGCAGATCCGCCTGTATAACGGAGAAAAATTCGTAACATCAACCGAGGCAGGCGCCGGGTCCCTGGTGGCGGTGCTGGGCCTCAAAAACACCTACGGAGGCCAGGGACTCGGCAGGGAGGCCGCCCGTAAGGGGGCAGCGCCATACCTGGAGCCGGCCCTGACGTACACTGTGCAGCTGCCCCCGGGGGAGGACCCGGCGCCTGCCCTCCAAAAGATGAGGGAATTGGAAGAAGAGGATCCCACCCTGAAGGTTACCTGGGAAGAGCGCACCAAGGAGATCAGGGTCAGCGTCATGGGAGAGCTGGAGAAGGATCTTTTGCGCTACAAGATAAAGGACAGATTCGACCTGGACGTAAGTTTCGGACTGGGTCGTGTCATATACAAGGAGACCATAACAGTTCCTGTGGAGGGCATAGGCCACTATGAACCCTTGAGGCATTATGCCGAAGTAAGGCTCCTCCTGGAGCCCCTGAAGGAGGGAAGCGGCCTGGTATTTGAGACCGCGGTGCCTGAGGACGAACTGGCAGGCAACTGGCAGCGCCTCATACTTAAACACCTCCACGAGAGGCGCTTCAAGGGCTGCATGACGGGCTCCGAGATCACGGACATGAGAATAAGCCTCATCGCCGGACGTGCCCACCTCAAGCACACGGAAGGCGGAGACTTCCGCCAAGCCACCTACAGGGCGGTCCGTCAGGGCTTGAGAAAAGCATTAGATCAGGGAAAGGCCGGATTGCTGGAGCCCATGTACGACTATGTGATCAAGGTGGACAGAAAGCACATCGGCCGCGTCATGACGGATATGGACAGGCTGGGTGCCAACTGTGCTCTGGGAGAGCAGCTTGAAAATGACCTGGTGGAGATCAGGGGAAGAGGCCCGGTGTCCACCTTAAGGGAATATCAGATGGAGCTCAACAGCTTTTCTGAAGGAAGCGGCAGATTTGAGCCCGTGCCCGGAGGCTACGGTCCCTGCCACGATTCCGATGAAGTGGCGGAGAATATAGGCTACGACTGCGATAAGGACGTATATAACCCCTGCGGATCCGTCTTCACGGATCACGGCGCGGGTGTTTACGTGGAGTGGGATCTGGTGGACGATATCGCTCATACGGAGGGCGGTTTGAGAGGACTTTCACCGGACCTGAACGCTCAGCATGGAGGCTACGACGCCCTGACGGGAGCATCGACCGGACTGCAGGCATCATCAGCCTCATCCGCATCATCCGCATCCGCATCCCAAGCCCCTGCCTCAAGCGCCAAGATTGAGAAGGATCTTAAGGCCATCTTCGAGATGACCTACGGCAAGAGCAAGCGCGACGAGCAGCTTCTGAAGGAAGCACGCTCCAGAGCCACTAGAAGACCGGAAGCCACGGTGGACAACTATCCCAAGCCGAACCCTAAATCGGCCAAGGGAAGGGCGCCGAGCTATCTCATAATAGACGGATATAACCTGCTCTTTGCCTGGGATGAGTTCAAGAGCCTTAGGGAAGCCAACATCGACGGCGCCCGCGAAGCCCTCATCGAGATCCTCATGAACTATCAGGGCTATACCGGAACGGGCATGACCCTGGTCTTTGACGGCTACAGGTTAAAGGGTAATGCCGGAGAGACCATGGAGTACGGCGACATGAAGGTGGTCTACACCGGAGAAGGCGTGACCGCTGACCGCTTTATCGAAGAAGCAGTCTTCGAGCTGGCCAAGAATTACGACATAACCGTGGTGACCTCCGACAGATCCGTGCAGATGGCTGCCATGGGCGACGGAGCCGGCAGACTTTCGGCCAGGGATCTCTATCTCAACGTGGCGGGAACCTCCCAGGAGATAAGAGAAAAACTGGAAAAGTATAAGACCTTCAGAAATCGCCCCTTCGAGGAAGTTTTCTCGGATAAAGACTAATTTCGGTGGAAAACTACAGGATAAATATGATATAATAATCAGTTGGAAAAGAGGTAATTACCATGCTGGATATTACACCATTAAGATTTGAAGATGACAGGCTTTTCATTTTGGACCAGACCAAGCTGCCCAATGAAGAGCTGGAAATAGAACTTAAAACCGCAGAAGATGTCTGGGACGCCATCAAGAAGCTCAAGGTGAGAGGAGCCCCGGCCATCGGAGTCTGCGCGGCCTACGGACTGTATGTGTCCGTGCTGGACGTTTGGGAGATCGATACGGAGTCTTTCATAAACCTCGTAAGAGAGACCGCAGACTACATCAACTCTTCGAGACCCACAGCTGTGAACCTGAGCTGGGCTCTTAAGAGGATGGTTAAGCGAGTAGAAGACGCAGCAGCGGCCTATCCCGGCTTAAAAGTCAAGGATGTAAGGGAGATCATGCTGAAGGAGGCTCAGGCCATCCATGAAGAGGACGTAGCAGCCTGCATGGCCATGGGAGAATATGGACTGGAACTCCTTAAACCGGGCATGGGCATCCTCACGCACTGCAATGCCGGCACCATAGCCACTTCCAAGTACGGTACCTGCCTGGCGCCCCTTCATCTGGGACAGGAGAGAGGCTACGGATTCAAGGTCTTCTGTGACGAGACGAGGCCCCTCCTTCAGGGAGCCAGACTGACAGCCTGGGAGCTGGTTAAGAACGGCGTGGACACCACACTCATCTGCGATAACATGGCATCCATCGTCATGAAAAACGGCTGGATAGACGCCGTGGTGGTGGGCTGTGACCGCATGGCGGCCAACGGTGACGGAGCCAACAAGATAGGAACTTCAGGAGTTGCCATCTTGGCTCATGAGTACGGCATTCCTTTCTACATGTTCGTGCCGACTTCAACCATCGATCTCAACACGCCTACGGGAGATGATATCCCCATCGAATTGAGACACGGCGAGGAGATCTATGAGATGTGGTACGAGAAGCCCATGGCGCCCACAAAAGTCAAGACATACAATCCGTCCTTCGATGTGACGGATCATAAATACATATCCGCGGTCATCACCGAAAAGGGCATAGTGAGACCGCCCTACGATATTAATCTTAAAAAACTATTTGAACAGGAATAACTATGGAAAATAAAAGTTTTTTAGCTAAATACGCCAAGCTTCTGGTAATTCTCGCAGTCTTCTGCGGCAGCGCATCGGGTCCCATCGCGACCATCATAAGCTGCCCGCCGCTTATGATAGGCTTCGGAAGACTTACCATCGCTTTGCCGTTTTTTGCGATTCCCGTATTCAGGAATCCTGAAAAGAGACGGATGCTTAAGGAAATGGACAAGGAGCAGTTCTTTACAACCATGGCCACCGGCATCTTCCTCTTCCTGCACTTCTTCTGCTGGTTCTCGGCGGTGAAGCACACCAACGTTTCCGCAGCGGCAGTGCTGGCATCTTTCCATCCCATCGTGGTGCTTCTTTTGACGATCTTCGTTTATAAAAAGAAAGTCCCCAGCAAGGCCATCATAGCCATCATCATAGCGCTGGCAGCCGGCGCTTATCTGATGTGTTCAGACTTCAGCGCCTTTTCCGATGGCAACCTTATGGGAAAGCTTCTGGCTCTCGGAGCAGGTATCTTCATGGGAATATATTTTGCGGTTGGAGGCAGGGTAAGACCTAAGATGGACGGCAGCGTCTATGTTATGCTGATCTTCTTCTGGTGCTGGGTCTGCTTCACCATAGCCTGCATAGTGACCGGAACTCCGGTATTGGGCTATACCGCCATGGACTATATCGGAATCATCGCTCTGGCCTTTGTCTGCCAGATCGGTTCCCACGCCATGTTCAACCTTTGCATGGGCCATGTGGACTCCCTCTATGTAAGCGCCTGGGAATCCATGGATCCTGTTACATCCACCATTCTGGCTGTCATTATCGCAAGCCAGATACCTTCTATCACCGAAGTCATCTGCTGCATTATCGTAGTAGCTGCACTCTTGGCATACACTCGTTATTCGGCTGAAGGAGAGAATAATGTATAAAGTTAAGCTCGCGTCCTTTGAAGGGCCTTTCGACCTTTTGGTGTTCCTCATCGAAAGCGCCGAAATGAGCATCTACGATATAAGGATCAGCGAGATCACAAGTCAATATCTGGATTACATCCGGGCCATGGAGGAGCAAAACATTGACGTCGCACAGGAATTCATGGTGCTGGCGGCTTCCTTGATCGAGATCAAATCCAGGATGATCCTTCCCAGGATCACCGAAGACGGCGAGACCGTAATCGATGAAGATCCCAGAACGGAGCTGGTTCAGAAGATCCTGGAGTACAAGCATTTCAAGGCTCTTTCTGAGGAGTTCAGGATCAGGGAAGAGCGCATGAGCCACGTCTACGCCAAGCCTCAGGAGGACATTTCGGAGTATCTTAACAATCCGGACGAGTACCTGAGCCTGGATATTAATTCTTTTGCGCAGGCTTTCAGACTATTCATCCAGCGCAAGCAGAGGATCGAAGCCGTCAGAAAGCATTACACCAGGGTGGAACGTGAAAGATCCACCATGGAGCACAGGATAGGGTCCATCCTTAAGGCGGTTAGAGGCCGGCTGGACGGAGTCTTCAACTTCAGAGACCTGGTGGAAGATAAGAAGGACAAGTACGACATTATCGTTACCTTTTCATCTCTTTTGGAGATGGCAAAGGAAAGGGTAGTGAACGTGGAGCAAAAACACAACTACGGCAACATCGAAGTTTCAGCGGGTGAGAATGTAGAAAAGGATGACATCCTTAGGAGATATTCACCGGAAGAGTACACAGAGGAGACAGCAGATGAATAAAAAATTAATAAAATCAGCCTTTGAATCCATGCTTTTTACCTGGGGCGATCCGCTGCCGGCCAAGGACGCGGGCAATGTCATGGGCATAGAACCTGAAGAAGCTCTGGAACTCATGAGGGAACTTCAGACAGAATACGAGCAGGAGGGAAGGGGCATATTGATCCGTGAGATCAATGGATCCTTCCAGTATGTAACGAGGGAAGTCAATGCGGACTATATCGAAAGACTCTGCACTCCCGTGAAGATCAGAAAACTCTCCCAGTCAGCCCTGGAGGTGCTGGCCATCGTTGCTTACAAGCAGCCCGTGACCAAGGGCGAGATCGAGGCCATCAGAGGCATTAAGTGCGACAGGGTCATGGAAGGCCTTGTGGCCAAGGGTCTGGTGGAGGCCGTGGGCAGGTCCACCGCCATCGGAAGGCCGGTGCTCTACGGAACGACGGATCTGTTTCTTAAGAATTTCGGCTTTACATCCCTTAAGGATCTCCCGGAGATCGAGGATATAGAGGTAGCCATAAACACTGAAGATGCAGAAGACGCAGAAGTTGTTAAAGATTACGATCAGATAGAACTGGATATATAGATATGAGAATCAATAAATACATCGCACAAGCAGGCATCTGCTCCAGAAGAAAGGCAGATGAACTCATAGTAAACGGAAACGTCAAGGTGAACGGCGCTGTCATGAAGGAGCCGGGATATGACGTTCAGGAGGGAGACAAGGTCTCCGTCAATGGCACCATGATCGAGGACAGCGAGAAGCTGGTGTACTATCTCCTTAACAAGCCTGTAGGCTTTATTACGACAGTCAAGGACGAACAGGACAGAGCCACCGTCATGGATCTGGTGGGAGATATACCCGAGAGAGTTTTTCCTGTGGGAAGACTGGACGGCAATACTTCAGGAGCACTTATCATGACCAATGACGGAAAGGTAGCTTATCGCATCGCCCATCCCAAGGGACAGGTCATGAAGACCTATCACGCTCTGGTCAGCGGAGTCGTATCCAAGGAGAAACTCTGGAAACTCAGAAATGGCATAGATATCGGAGGCTATGTGACCAAACCCGCCAGGGTAACCGTCATCGGCGAAAACAAGAACTCCACCATTCTTGAGATATCCATCTCCGAAGGAAAGAACCGCCAGGTGAGAAAGATGTGTAAGGCCGTTGGCAATCCCGTCCAGGAACTCCAGAGAGTATCCATCGGAGAGGTAAGGCTCGGCAGACTTAAAGAAGGAACCTTCAGGAAACTTACACAGGCGGAGATCGAATATCTTAAAAACTGCTAATAAATATTTTTTGCATAATAAAAGACCCGGGAGCTATCTCGGGTCTTTTATCATAAAACTAAGCATTTCGGGAAACAGTAATTATTTTCTCTTCATTTCCTTAGGAGTTACGCAGGTTCCGGAAGCCCTTGCAACAACGATGGGTTCCTCAAGAACGTCAGCAGCGGAAGCGTTGATGTCTTTTCTGGAAACGATAACTTTTCTTGCTTCAAACTGCATGTGTCTTGAAGTGTTACCGATTCTGTCGATGTAGCCGTATGCTTCGATATAGTCGCCTGCATATGTAGGAGCTAAGAACTCTACATTGTCATAAGCGCAGAATAAACCTTCGTCTCCGTCGATCTGGATAAGAAGTTCGGTAGCAACATCACCGAAAAGGTGAACCATGTGAGCTCCATCAACGAGTTCTCCACCGTAGTGTGCGTCCTTTGCAGACATTCTTAATCTGAGTGTTGACTCATATTTTCTTTCTTCAGCCATAGTAATATTTCTCCTTTTTCTTAAAAAATGCATTTTTTAAAAATTTAAGTTACACTTAAATAATTAACACAATTAATTATTGCAAAACCTGTGCCAATGGTTTATTATAGGTTTTGAGATGAAATCGAACCGATTCTGGTTCACCACCCCGAAAGGAGCGAACCGCTTATGTTACACAGTTATGGAACAGTCAGAGTACTGGAGCCTAAATTTGTAGTTCCTACCTCCGCATGGAGGCTGGACAACTCCAGAAGCATCCGTCCCGATGAGATCCGCGTGTCTGTAGAGAAGATACATATGGAGGGCACCAGCTTCAAGCAGATATGCACCGAATCCAGCAATAATCCTGAAAAGATCAGGCAGACCATAATAGATATAGTCATAAGAAGAGGCAAACTCCACAATCCTGTAACGGATACAGGCGGAGTGCTTTACGGAGTAGTAGAGGCCATAGGAGATGACTATGATAACAAATATGACCTGAAGATAGGCGATAAGGTCATCTGCAATGCTTCCATCACATCCTTTCCCATGCATATAGAGAACGTGGGGGAGATAGACTGGGTCTTCAACCAGATCCAGGTGAAGGGCTATGCCATTCTTCACTCCGACATATCCATGATAAAGGTGGATGAAGATGTACCCGTGAAGCAGATGCTTTTTGCTCTGGACGAATCCGGAACTTTGCTTAAGCTGAATTCATTAATAGAAGGAAAGTCCAAATTCCTCATAGTCGGAAACAGCATACTTTCCAACATATTATATGGATATGTCATAAGAAGAGCTCTCGGCGAGAACTGCGAGATAACCTGCGTGCTGGACAAGAGGACCGGCATCAACATTAAGGGAGAGGGCATAGAAAGGCTTGTGTCGAGAATATTCGATCAGGTGCACCTTTTGGATATCTTAAGGCCCATCGAATGCATCAAGCAGCTGGGAGAATCGTACTTTGACCTTTCTGTGAACTGCGCAGAGATCCCGGGGGCTGAGACCGTGAACATCCTTGCCACAAAGGATGGAGGAACGGTGCTTTTCGCTAATCTCATCAATAACCTGAATATCGCTCTTTACATTACGGAATCCATTTCCAAGAGCCTGGAAGTTCTTGGAGCCGAAGGTTTCTCTGAGGGTTACGATGAATTCGATCTTAGGCTGATCGGAGAGATCGCAGAGGACTTCGGAAGCGCAGAACTGGTTAAAAGCGAGGAGAACACTCCTTCGGATGATCCGACGGAAACCTATAGCAGGTTCATGGCAAACTCAATGTTTGAGGATTTCATCTGCAGATCCAAACAGATGCAGAAGGTGCTCCAGGAGATCCTGAAGGTCAGTAAATACGACTGCAACGTCATCATCTTCGGAGACACTGGTGTAGGTAAGGAAAAGGCCGCCAATCTTATCCAAAAAAATTCCGAACGAAGGATGCAGCCCTTCCTTAAGATAAACTGCGGAGCAATCTCTCCCAACCTTATCGAGTCCGAGTTCTTCGGATATGAGAGAGGCGCCTTCACCGGAGCCAACTCAAACGGTAAGAAGGGATATTTCGAGATCGCCAATAACGGCGTGCTCTTCCTGGATGAGATCGGCGAACTGCCTCTTGAGATGCAGGCCAAACTCCTTCGAGTCATTCAGGACGGTGAGTTCTACAGGGTGGGAGGCGTTTCCTCCGTTAAGACCAACGTGAGGATCATCTCCGCCACCAACCGTGACCTGGAAAAGATGGTAGAGGAGGGACGCTTCAGAAGAGATCTCTACTATCGTCTTAACGTAGTTCCCATCATCATTCCCAAACTTTCCGAAAGAAGGGAAGACATACCCGACCTGGTGGAACATTTCTTAAGAAAATACGGAGATAAGTTCGGAACTTCCAAGACCATAAGCCCTTGGGCCATGGACTATCTTAAGGAACTGCCCTGGGAAGGAAACATCAGAGAATTAGAGAACGTCATCCAGAGAATGATCATCTCCTCAAGAGGAAGAGAGATAACTCTGGCGGACGTCATGGCTGAGATGAAAGGCACCGGCGAGACTGATGAGGACTTTGGATTGATCGGCAATTCTGAAGAGGAAGCGGAGATCGATCTGGAGACCGCCGTAAACGAATATGAGAGAGGCCTCATCAGGTATGCACTTGAAAAATACGGCTCCACACGTAAGGCTGCCAAGGCTGTGGGAATATCCCAGACTCAGCTTGTAAGGAAAAAGAAAAAATACAATATCTGATCATAAAAAGCTATTTAAGAATATGCGAACCAAATGCGGTTCGCATATTTTTATATGAACTAAAATCGGTTCGATTAGAAATGTATTTTTATCGAAGTTTTTTGCATTTTATTCCGAGACCCCCTGAAAACCCTTAAAACATCGGCTTTGGGAGAGGACACCGATTTGAATACCAAAAGGTGGGTTTTTGGCATATTACTTGCAACTATAATTTGCGTAACTTTATGGTATATTAAGACCAGTTTATTAAATTATTTTTATATTTAGGAGGAACCCAAAATGAAAACAGGTGGAAGCCCTTATGGCACACACAGAGTCATCTCCCCTAAGGGAGTATTACCCCAGCCCGCAGACGTTATCGATAACGATATGGAAATCTATGATAACGAAGTACTTATCGACGTTAAGACATTAAACATCGACTCCGCTTCTTTCACAGAAATCGTTAGAAGAGTACTCAACAAGAAACCCGCTGAGGTTGAAACTCAGGAAGAAATGGATGCCATAGGCGCTAAGATGATGGAAATCGTTGCTCACGCAGGTAAGCATAAGAATCCTTGGACAGGTTCCGGCGGAATGCTTCTCGGAACAGTTGAGGAGATCGGACCTGCATACAAGGGCGACCTTAAGGTTGGCGACAAGATTGCTACATTAGTATCCCTTTCCCTTACTCCTTTAAGAATCGACAAGATTCTTGCTATGAGACCCGCTATCGACCAGGTTGATATCGAAGGAAAGGCTATCCTCTTCCAGTCAGGTATCTATGGAAAGATTCCTGCAGATATGCCTGAAAAGACAGCATTATCCGCACTCGACGTTGCTGGTGCTCCTGCACAGGCAGCTAAGCTTTGCCAGCTGAACCAGAAGGTTCTCGTTATCGGTGGCGGCGGCAAGTCCGGTCTTCTTTGCCTCTATGAAGCAATGAAGAGAGTTGGACCTGACGGATTAGTAGTTTGCGCTGCTGGTTCACAGAAGTCCGAAGACAGAGCTAGAGCTCTTAACCTTGCTCATGAATACTTCCACATGGATGCTACTGATGCTGTTGGAATGTACAACAAGGCTATGGAACTTACAAACGGAGAATTATTCGACGTAGTTATCAACTGCGTATCCATCGAATCCACAGAGATGGGCTCCATCCTTTCCTGCAAGGACGACGGAACTGTATACTTCTTCTCCATGGCTACATCCTTCACAAAGGCTGCATTAGGAGCTGAAGGTGTTGGTAAGGACGTTAACATGATCATCGGAAACGGCTACACCAAGAACCACGCTGACGTTACTCTTCAGGTTCTCAGAGAACATGAAGGACTCAGAAAGCTCTTCGAGGAAATGTACGCATAATCCCAAGGGACAGCATATTAGGGGCCGCACTGCGGCCCCATAATGACTCTCACATTTTTATTTAAGGAGATACGAAATGGCAATTAGAAATTGGAAAGATATCCCTCTGTTCAAGGATGTTACAGACGAACAGTGGAATGATTGGCATTGGCAGGTTGAGCACAGACTTTCAACCGTAGAAGAGATCGCTCAGGTAATTAACCTTTCCGAACAGGAAAAAGCTGATATCGAGAAGGTTATCGGCGGATTCAGAGTAGGCATCACACCTTACTATGCATCCCTCATGGATCCTGATGATCCCAGATGCCCTGTCAGAATGCAGGCTGTTCCTACACTCGCTGAGATGCACAGATCACCTGCAGACGACCTTGACCCTCTTCATGAGGATGCTGACTCCCCCGCTCCCGGACTTACCCACAGATATCCGGACAGAGTTCTTTTCCTGATCACTGACCAGTGCTCAATGTACTGCAGACACTGCACCAGAAGAAGACTCGCAGGAGAAACTGACGGCGCAAGATCAAGAGAAGATATCGACGCTTGCATCGATTACATCAGAAGAACTCCCGAAGTTCGTGACGTTCTTCTTTCAGGTGGAGACGCTCTCCTCGTTGAGGATGAGACTCTTGAATACATCATTTCCGAACTCAGAAAGATCGACCACGTTGAGATCGTAAGAATCGGATCCAGAACTCCTGTAGTTCTTCCTCAGAGAATCACTCCTGAGCTCGTAGCTATGCTCAAGAAGTATCACCCGATCTGGCTCAACACTCACTTCAATCATCCTAAGGAAATGACTCCGGAATCAGCTAAGGCTTGCCAGATGCTTGCTGATGCTGGTATTCCTCTTGGAAACCAGTCCGTACTCTTAAGAGGAGTTAACGACTGCAAGCACATCATGAGAGACCTCGTTCAGATCCTTGTTAAGAACAGAGTACGTCCTTACTACATCTACATCTGCGACCTTTCCATGGGTATCGAGCACTTCAGAACTTCCGTATCCAAGGGAATCGAGATCATCGAAGGTCTCAGAGGACATACTTCCGGATATTGCGTACCTACCTTCGTAGTAGACGCTCCCGGCGGTGGCGGCAAGACTCCTGTTATGCCTCAGTACATTATTTCCGAGACACCTAACAAGGTTATCCTCAGAAACTATGAAGGTATCATCACCACATACACTGAGCCTAACCTTCCTGAACTTCCTTGCACATGCGACTACTGCACAGGCAAGAAGACCTATAAGTATCAGGGTGTATCCGCTCTCGGTGAAGGTCCTGAGATCAAGACCATCGAGCCTGCACATCTCGCTAGACACGAGAGAAACAAACACTAATATAAGGTGTTTTTCCGGATCCTTTCCGGAACCCAAAAAAGATCATCATAGGGAGGCCCTTCAGGGTCTCCCTATAGGTGCGTAAAAGAGGTATTGGAATATATGGGCCTTTTATATGACCTTTCAAATAAATATAACACTCTGTCCATCGTCGGAATGGCCAAGAACGCCGGTAAGACCACGGCTCTCAATTTTTTGATCGAGGAGGCCATGGACGAGGGAATCACTCTGGGAATCACTTCCACAGGACGTGACGGTGAGACCCAGGACCTGGTAACGGGCACGGAAAAGCCCAGAGTATACCTGGATGAAGGAACTCTGGTTTCTGTACCATCACAGCTTTACAACCTGGCGGACGCAGGCCTGGAGATCTTAAAGAGGACTCCGTACTCTACCGCCATCGGTGAACTTTTGATCTGCAGAGTCAGAGATTCCGGCTACGTGCAGATCGCGGGACCTGTCATCAATGCGGAGACCAAAAAACTCTGCAGGGATATGTTTGAGTTGGGCTGCGATCTCATAATGATCGACGGCGCCATCGACCGTAAGACCATAGCTTCCCCGGACACTTCGGATGCCATAATCCTTGCCACGGGAGCGGTACTCAGCCGTTCCATGAAGAAAGTCGTCGAAGAGACGGCTCACGTGGTGCATCTTTATGAGCTTCCCGAGTTTAAAGAGGATGACAGGGTGACCGAATTCATAAAGAACGATAACTACGAACACATCATCGCCTTCAATGATAAAGGAGAGGGCAGGGTGCTGGATCTGGTGACAGGTCTCGGCAATGCCAGATATATCGACGATGCCATCGAAGACGATACTAAATATATTTTCATACCGGGAGCATTCACCAATTCCGTGGTAGCGGATATCTCAAACAAGCATCTTAAGCAGGTAGAATTCATCCTGAAGGATCCCACCAAGATATTCGTAAATATCATGGACTGGGGACAGCTTAGAAAGCGCGGCTTCAAGGTTAAGGTGCTTAAGAACATCGAGATCGCTGCCATCACCGTAAATCCATGGGCTCCACAGGGATATACTTTTGATTCGGACTTCCTCATCGAATCGCTTAAGACCTTGCTTCCGGACATGCCTATAATCGATGTAAGAAAGTAGGTGAGACCAATGTACATGGGCAAAAACCGACGACTGGCCAACGTGAAAACGCGCCATGAGACCGGTCTTGACTATATAACCCAGAAACTGATCATAGAGACACCCTTCGGCAGAAAGGAACTTAAAGAACTTAAGCCTTTCTTTCCGGGAGAAGAAGAAGAACTCAAAGATGAGCTTTCTAAATTAGAAGACGTTGTAAACTTCGCAAAAGATAATAAGCGGACCATCGAGCTTCTCAGTGAAGTCTTCATGGAAGTGAAGGATGTCAGCCGTACAGTGGAGAGAGCGGTGCACACCACGCTCACTGTACTGGAGATCTATGAAGTCAAATCGCTTCTGCTTCAGATGGAGAAGTACATGAAACTTCTTCAGTCAAGTGAGCAGTCCACCTTCGAACACTCCAACCACTGCTGCGAGCCGGGACAGGAGAAGCAAGGTGGAGAGACCGTAGGCGGAGCTGTCATCCCGGAGTGCTATCATCTGACGGATATGACCTGGCTTCTGGATATTTTGGATCCCAGAGGCGACAGGATCAACACCTTCTATATTTATGATGAATTCAGCCCCAGACTGGGTGAGATCCGCAAAGCCAAGAGAGAGATAGAGATCTCTATCCGCAAAGAGCAGAAGGTCAAACGCGAGGAGATCCATAAAGAGTATGGCATAATGCTGACTCCCAAGTTCGATATAGTGATCTCTAAAGCGCATCCGGATTTCGAGAAAGTAAGCAATATTCCTTTACTCGAAATGACGGATCAGGACTATATGTCCGCGACCTTTGTTTTAAAGCCTAACGACAGGGTATTCGAACTCCAGAAGGAGATCGATAAACTCAACGAGGCTATGGATGAAGAGGAGGAGAGGATCTGCGAGTACCTTTCCCGTAAGATCTCCTTCGGCAAGAAAGAATTGCTCTTCAACTGTGAGAGAATAGGTCAGTTTGATTTCGCATTGGCTAAAGCCAAGTATGCTATCAAGCATGACTGCGTGAAACCTGAGATCGTTGATGAGCATATCATAGAGTTCGTGGATGGCAGGAATCTTCAGGTAGAAGATATTTTGGCCGGCAAAGGCAAGGAGTATTGCCCCATCTCCATAGAACTCAAAGACGGAGTGACCTGCATTACCGGTGCCAATATGGGCGGAAAGACCATTTCCCTTAAACTGGCAGGACAGATTCCGATTCTTGCCCAGTACGGATTCTTTGTTCCCGCAAAGAGCGCAAAGATCGGACTTTCCAACTTCATGCAGATGCTTATCGGTGACTCTCAGTCTGTGGAGCGAGGTTTATCCAGTTTCGGTTCTGAAATGGAAGAGCTTAAGGAGATCATGGATAACAGCTTAGACCGCTCGGTTATCCTTATCGACGAGATCGCTTCAGGTACCAATCCCGTAGAAGGATTGGCTCTCTCCAAAGCTCTGGTGGATTACCTGGTAGACAAACCGTATATTACTCTTTTCACGACGCACTTCGAAACTGTAACGGAGACGGACAACGTTACAAACCTTCAGGTCGTAGGCCTGGCAAACTGTAACTTTGAACTGCTCAACCGTGAGATCCAGTATGCGAACCGCCGTGAGAGGATAAATATAATTTCGAAATACATGGACTACCGTCTGCGTAAAGTAGAAGAGAACAAACAAGTGCCAAAGGATGCTCTGAATATTGCTAAGATGCTTGGAATAAGCAACGAAATAATAGACAGAGCTAAGAATTATATTAAATGAGGAGAAAAAGGATGAAAAGCAAATTAAATCTCGATTTCAATGTTGTTAACAGTGCTCGTCAGCATGCTGCAAACATCGCTCATGATATGCAGGACTTCATCGACAGACACACCACTGTTTCAACTGAAAGAACGATCCTTAGACTGCTGGGAGTCGATGGCGTTGACGAAGTAGACAATCCGCTTCCTAACGTAGTTGTTGACCAGATCAAGGATGCAGGCGCACTTCCCACAGGAGCAGCTTATTGGATGGGAAATGCCATTGTTCAGACAGGTAAGACACCTCAGGAGATCGCAGAGGAAGTAGGAGCTGGCAAGCTTGAGATCACTAAGCTTCCCACTTGCTCCCAGGAAGAAGCAGCTGCTGCATTAGAGCCCGCTATCAAAGCAACCTTTGAAAGAATCGACATGCAGAAGGCTAAGAGAGCAGAGTATCTTAAGACCATCGGAGAAGGTCCGGAGCCTTATCTCTACGTAATCGTAGCTACAGGTAACATCTACGAGGACGTTATCCAGGCACAGGCCGCAGCTCGTCAGGGTGCTGACATCATCGCTGTTATCAGAACCACAGCTCAGTCCCTTCTTGACTACGTTCCTTACGGTCCTACCACAGAAGGTTTCGGTGGAACCTATGCTACCCAGGAGAACTTCAGGATCATGAGAAAAGCCCTCGATGAAGTAGGCGAAGAGATCGGAAGATACATCAGACTCTGCAACTACTCATCCGGTATGTGCATGCCTGAGATCGCTGCTATGGGTGCTCTTGAAAGACTTGACGTAATGCTCAACGACGCTATCTACGGAATTCTTTTCAGAGACATCAATATGCAGAGAACACTGGTAGACCAGTTCATGTCCCGTGTTATCATCGGATACTGCGGTATCATCTTCAACTCCGGCGAGGATAACTACCTGACCACTGACGATGCTATCGAATCCGCTCACACCGTAACCGCTTCCCAGTTCATCAACGAACAGTTCGCGGTACTGGCAAACATTCCTGAGAACCAGATGGGTCTTGGACACGCATTCGAAATGGATCCTTCCACAACAGACGGTTTCCTTCTTGAACTTTCACAGGCAATCATGGCTAGAGAGATCTTCCCTAACGCCAGACTTAAATACATGCCTCCTACAAAGTTCATGACAGGTAACATCTTCAGAGGACACCTTCAGGATGCTCTCTTCAACCTGGTAGCTATCTGGTCCGGCCAGTCACTTCAGTTACTTGGTATGCTCACCGAAGCTATCCACACACCTCATATGCAGGATAGATATCTGTCCATCGAGAATGCACAGTACATCTTCAACAACTGCAAGCACATCGGTGACGAAGTTGAATTCAAGGAAGGCGGAATCATCCAGAGCCGTGCACAGGAAGTACTCGGCAAGGCTGATGCACTTCTCGCTGAAGTAGAAAAAGAAGGACTTTTCGCTACCATCGAGAAAGGTAAGTTCGGCGGAGTTAAGCGTCCGTTCGACGGTGGACACGGTCTTGAAGGCGTATGCGTAAAGGGCGAGAATTACTTCAATCCTTTCATCGCCAGATTCATGGATCATGAGTAAGGAGGGTTACTATAATGGCAGATAATAAGAATACAGCTATCGCACAGGTAGATTTAACAAAAGTAAAGCCTTATGGCGACGCTTTGAACGATGGTAAAATGGAGCTTGCCTTCACACTTCCCGTTCCTTACGGCGAAGAAGCTGAAGAATGCGCTAAGCAGTATGTAAAGGCTCTTGGATTCCTTGAACCCAACGTAACATACTATCATGAACTGACACCCGGATTCACATTCTTCGTAGTATACGGATCCGCACAGCAGACCATCGACTACACCGCTATCAACGTACCTAAGGTAGAAGGTACCGTTATGGACCGTGTTGAGTGCGGCGAATGGATCGGCGAACACATCGGAAGAGACATCACCGTAGTAGGTGCTTCCATCGAGTCCGACGCTCATACTGTAGGTATCGACGCTATCATCCAGATGAAGGGCTTCCACGGACACTTCGGTCTTGAGAGATTCAAGCACGTAGTACCTTACAACATGGGTTCCCAGGTTCCTTGCGAACAGCTCATCGCTAAGGCTAAGGAAGTTAACGCTGATGCTATCCTCGTATCCCAGACCGTTACCCAGAAGGATATCCACATCATTCAGCTCACCAAGATGGAAGAACTCCTGGAAGCTGAAGGTCTTCGTGACAAGATCATCCTTACCTGCGGTGGTCCTCGTATCTCCCACGAGCTTGCTCAGGAGTTAGGATATGATGCAGGTTTCGGCCCCGGCAAGTATGCTGAGCACGTAATGTCCTTCATCATGCAGGAAGTTGAAAAGCGCGGCTGGCAGGATAAGCCGAATATCGCTGACAGATAATTTAACACTTTTAGACAATTGATCAGGGGGGTTTATGCGTATATTTTCCAAAAAATATGCAAAGAAACCCCTTGTCATAGTTATTTTCTATTGAAATTGACGGTCAAATAGTGTAGGATTATATAGTACCGATGACTAATCTAAAACAAAAATATTTTTTAGGAAGGTGAAAACTATGATCAATAAAATCAAAACTGCTCAGGAAGCAGTTGCCGGCGTTCAGGACGGTATGACAATCATGGTCGGTGGATTCCTTGCTACAGGTTCCCCCGAGATTCTCATGGACGCACTGGTAGAGAAGGGTGTTAAGCACCTGACAGTAATCGCTAACGACGGTGGACTTGCAGAAGGCCAGCCCAATCCGTTCCCCGGCGCTACTGCTCGTGGTGTAGGTAAGTTATTAGATCACCACATGGTAGATCACATCATCGCTTCCCACCTCGGTGTTAACCCCAGACTCAATGAGCAGTTTGCTGATGGCAGCCTGACCTACACTCTCGTTCCTCAGGGAACACTTGCAGAGAAGATCAGAGCTGCAGCTTATGGCCTTGGTGGCGTTCTTACTCCTACCGGACTTGGAACTCCTATGGAAACTGAACTTGACGAACTCGGAAGAAAGAAGAAGGTAGTAGAGATCGAAGGTAAGAAGTACCTCTTCGAATTACCTCTTCACGCTGATTTCGCTTTCTGCAGACCTACAGTAGCAGATAAGTTTGGTAACTTCTACTGCGCAAAGGCTACAAAGAACTTCAACTATGTAATGGCAAGTGCAGCTGATCACACCATCATTGCACCTGAGAAGTTAGTTGAAATCGGAGCAGTAGATCCTGATATCTTTGCGGTATCCGGAACATTAGTAGACACTATCGTGGAAGGAGAAAAGCCATGGCAGATTTAAAAGAAAGAATCGCAAGAAGATGCGCATTAGAATTTGAAGATGGAGATTTCATCAACCTCGGTATTGGAATGCCTACAATGGTAGCAGATTACATTGCAGAAGATATCGTTGTAACCTGTCATTCAGAGAATGGATTCGCAGGAATCGATGCTATGGCTGACGAAACAAATCTTGACGTTGACATCATCAACTCCGGCGGACAGTATGTAACCGTACTTCCCAGAGTTAAGTATTTCGACACAGCAGAGTCCTTCGGACTTGTTCGTGGCGGACACGTTAAGGCTACCGTACTCGGAGCTATGGAAGTAGCTGAGAACGGAGACCTTGCTAACTGGATCGTACCTGGCAAGAAGGTTGCAGGTATGGGCGGTGCTATGGACCTCTGCGTAGGATGCCCTAACGTAATCATCACAATGATGCACACCCAGAAGGGCGCACCTAAGATCAAGAAACATTGCACACTTCCTCTTACAGCTGAGAAGTGCGTAACCAAGATCATCACTGAGATGTGCGTAATCGAAGTTAGAGAAGATGGACTTTGGGTAACCGAGCTCCATCCTGATTTCACCAAGGAAGAAGTACAGGCTGCAACAGACTGCGAACTTCACTGGGATCCTAACATGATTCCTTATCAGGAAAACAACTAATAGTTATTAGGTATTAAAGGAGATGTCTCATTTTGAGACATCTCCTTTTTCGTAAAGCATTATCTTAAATGTTTTTCTATTAGATCCATAAATGTATCCACGTATTCCATCTTTGTGAAGATGGCGCGAGCCTGAATATCGTTTCCACCGCCTTTACCGTTATAGATAGAGGCGTTTTCTTTGACCAGCTTACCGCAGTTTATCTTACCGTCGGATACGAGAAGGACTGTAGTAGAGGGCTCGTGGACCAGGAATCCCAGTTTCTTTACGTGAGGAGAGAGGGCTCTTCCCAACTGAGTAAGATCGTCTAAGGACAATATGTTATAGCGTTCAATGGGAAGTCCGTTTTCGTAGGCGCCTGATGCCATGGCATCACAGATACGCTTGCATTCGCGGGAGATGATCTCCTTTTTAAGCATGGACATCTGGTAGGATTTGGCGCTGTTCTTTTCCACCTGTGCATCGTATTTAGACAATATATCTTCCGTGCCGGCACTGAGTTTGCGGCCCAGAGTGTGGAGCACTTCCATCTCTTCCTGATACTTAAGGAAGGCTCTGCGACCGGCTTCAAAGTAGATACGATACATGCCCTTGTTGGGCTCCAGTTTGAAGGCCTTGATGAGTCCAACCTGAGCTGTGGATTTGAGATGAGTACCACAGCAGGCTACACAAGCCCAATCGTTATCGTTGGAGCCTATACCCACCAGGGTGATGTCCTCGTGGACGGTCAGAGGCTTACGCATGGGTTCCTTTGAGGCTACATCGAAATCATCAAAGTGTCTCACGATCATGGGTAGATCCTGGTAGATGATCTCGTTGGACTTTAGTTCAGCTTCCTTTACCATGTCCCAGGTGATGGTGTCCACTTTGGCTCGGTCTTCTAAGGCGATATCGATGGTCATATAGTCGTCTCCGATGTGGAAACCGCGGTTGGTTCCTCCGAATTCGCGGTCAAAGACGCCTGTAAAGATGTGCTCACCGGTATGGCGCTGCATGTTGTCAAAGCGTCTCGGCCAGTCAAGCACCTGATGGCACTCGGTGCCGGGGTCAAGCTCATCCTTAGTGTTCAGGACGTTCAGTATCTCTCCGTCGGCTTCGACCACCTTGGCAATGGGATATTCAGTTCCATCCTTGAGGATAACTTTTCCCAGGTCCCAAGGCTGTCCTCCACCCTCAGGAAAGAAGACAGTCTGGTCAAATATGTAGGCAGGCTGTCCCTCAAATGTAGTTTTTTCGACGATTTTTGCGTCAATTTCACACAAATATGTATTTTCTTTAAAAAGTCTTTTTGTCTTCATCACACAATCTCCTTGTTTCAAAAGTATAACATAAATAGAGTAAAAAATAAATACAAAAAGATACAGAAAAAATCTGTGGATAACTTTCTATTGACAAAAGTTATTAACATGCTCAATCCTTGATTTTCAAGGGCTCAAGGCGTTTTTAGTTTTCCACAGCCTATTGTTGAAAAAATTGTATACGATTTTAGCATATGCTGTTGATAACTCTCGGAACCGTTGATATACCCCCTTTGGCGAATTGTTGAAAAGTATTCGACAAAAAAGAACAAAGGTTGACATAAATCAGTAAAGTGATAGAATATTTTTGCATAATTAAAAGAATGAGAGGAAAAAATAATGAACTTTGATCCATTCCAGTTTTACAGTAACGGAAATGACTTTTTTAATGATTTTTATGGTGGATATAATAATGGCTACGACGATTATGCCGTTAACGTCATGACACCCATCTATTGGATCTTTGGCCTTATAATTGCGGCAGTTGTCATCGGCATCGTGCTGAACGTCACCTTCTTAAGCAGAAAGAACGAGGGTAGATTCCACGGATTCTGGGGCAAGGTATATAACTGCCTTAGCTTTAATAGATTCTATTCCGAGGGCATCACCAAACTCTTAGGAGTGATCACTTTCCTGATGCTGACTTTCCTGGGACTGTACATGGTATTCACGGGAAGCGTAGTAACAGGCATCCTCACCATAGTCTTTGGAAATCTGGCTGCAAGGCTCGGATACGAACTCATTATGATGTTCATAATTCTTTGCAAAAAATCCGTATCCATCGACAAGCGCGTTTCAGCCATCGAGAAATATTACAGTGAAGATGAAGAAGACTGGGATGTGGAAGATCCAAAGGCTGATGGTATAGATGAGATGGCTGAGCCACAGGGTGCTGATGAAGCTGATTTCACCGAGACCGCTTTAGCTGCTGAAGCCATGGTAGTTGAGCCTAAAGAAGAACCGGCTCCTGTGGATTCTGAATTCGAGAAGAAACTTCGCGAGACCCTGGGCGATCCCGAGGCGCCTAAGTATGGTTATGATGAAGAGTGCCAGACCTGCGATAAATTCAGCGTTGAGGAGCAGGATTGCTATTGCCCCGATGACTGTCTGACCTGCGAAAAGCCCGATCAGGACAAGGCTGATGCAGAGAAGCCGGAGCCTGAAGAGGTGAGTGATCCTGAAGTTGTTGCAGAGCCTGAAGCAGAGGTAAAGCCTGAAGAGGAACCGGAAGTCACGGAAACACCCGAGATCAATGAATGATCCTTTGAAGCAAATAATTGAATAAGAAAGTAAGCCGGATGAGCAATGCACTGTTATTGACTCACCCGGCTTTATTTAATATAATCGTATTGTAAAGGAGGATCGGCAAAGATGAAAATAAAGAGATCAAAGAAATACATATTGATCATGATCTTAATGGCGCTGGTCCTTACTATGTCCTTTGCACCTGCCTATGGCGCAGAAGAGGAGAACGACGACTATAAATACGACTCTCCTAAACTTAAGGAGTTTACGGTGACGAAGACCGATTCAGAAGGAAAGTCCAAGACCGTCTACACCGCCTCCACTAACCGTGAAAACACCTGCCTTAAGATGAACGCCATGGCCAACGTGCGCTGGTCGGTGGACACCTCCTTCAGATACTATTATCAGGGCGACAAGCGCACCAGGATAAGAAAGACCTACACCTATTACGGCCTTCCCTATACACAGAAAAACCGCGATTACTCCAGCTCATCGAGAACCACAGTGCAAAAAATGATGACCAAGGCCTCCCTTAAAGCAGGCCCGGTCAAAGGCCTGGACTGCTCCTCAGCGGCAGCCTACGCCTTAAGGAAAGGCAAGGGAAAGACTGAAAGCAGCACTTATCTCATGGGAGCCAATGGCGCCTATGTGTCTTATGGTTTTTTGTATGATGGGATGCATTCTGCATCGGGCACAGCCACTTCCATTTCAGGAAAGTCCATAACCTACAGAAACGACCTTAGCTATGTGGGCTGGTACGGCGACTACAAAGAAGCAGACAAGGCAAAGACATCAATGAGGATCGTAAATAAACTTAAGAGCGCCTATCCTGAAGGCACCGGAAATATTTACTCCAACGTCTACGCCAAGGCTCGCCCGGGAGATGTGCTTGTGAAGGTGGTCAAGAAGGACGAAGGTCCTGAAGGCCATGTCATGATGATCACGGGAGTTAGACTGGTCTATAAGAAGAGCGGCAAGATAGACCCTGAGAAGAGCAGGTTCGTCATAAGCGATCAGAACCAGCCTGAAATAAGATATCTTAAGGATGAGAAGTGGATAAGCTCCTGGCGAAGGAACTACTGCGGTCCGAACTCGTCTTTCAAACTTCTGAGATCCCTGGGATATCTGCCGGTATCCGCCTTCTCAAGAGAAGACTCATTTACAATCAAATATGACGTAAACGGCGGAACGGGCCTCCCCAAGGTCCAGTCCAAAAAACTATATAAGCCCATCAAGCTCAGAACCAAGGTGCCCAAACGCAAGGGCTATACCTTCCTCGGATGGAAACCTAAGAGAGATCCCATCAAGAAACTCTACCAGCCCGGGGAGTACTTCAACGAAGATATAAACGAAACGTTTATCGCCCAGTGGGAAAAGATCGAAGAACCGTGAAATTGATTTAAAGTAAAGGATAGGAAAGAACAATGATATGTGAAATAAAGAAGAATCATCTACCTGGAGAATATCTTGCTATCAGTAATATTAAGAGAATATATGATGACGATTGTATTAGGATAGAATTTTGTCTGGAAAATGGGCTTCAGACAGAAATTCTTTGGTACAGTATAGATAAGGAATATGAGAAATATATATGCGATGACAGATGTGATGCAGCGATTGCAACTTTGATACAGGCTGCTATGCGCTATGGATATAAAGTTATTTGCTCAGACTATCCTATTTCTGAAAAGCTCTATTACAATCTTCAATACCATGTGATTCCCCAGCTTTATCTAGCAGGCACTAAGAGGACATCTGACATTAAAATCCTGGCACCAGTCACCAAAGAATGTTTTCATGGTGAATTGGTCGCTACCGGAATGTCCAGAGGAGTGGATTCTTTTGCTTCGATGTATGAGTATTGCAATAACTTTGAACTTGATGATTATAGAGTCAATACTTTTACATATTTTAATGTAGGTGCCCACCATGGTACGGATGTGATTATGGGAAGAGGATCGGAAAGCAAAGAAGAACTCTTTCGTAATCAGTTGGATGGAACAAAAGAATTCTGCAAAAAATATAACTACCCACTTATAACTGTAGAATCCAATATTGCATGGATTTTAGCCTTTTCGGGAATGTTCACCGTACAGAAATTTGATCAGTCACATACTTTAAGAAACCTGGGTGTGGTTATTTTGCTTCAGAAGGGTATAAGCAAATACTATTATTCATCCACATACAATTTGAATGAGTTCAAGGTGGATTTGAAGAAAGATATGGCCTACTATGAGAAATGGCTTATCCCGCATTTAGCCACCGGGAGCGTTGAATTTTATCAGGCTAACCAGAATTGGAGGCGAATCGATAAGATCCAAAAACTTTTAGATTTCGAGCCGTGTCATGACTATTTGCAGGTCTGCCTGATACAGACCGGAAACTGTGGCCAGTGCTTGAAATGCAGACGCACACTTATGGAACTTGATGCTTTTGGAGATGACGCTCTGGAGAAGTTCAAAAACTCCTTTGATATTGAGACATATAAAAGAGATTTTCGCAAAAAATGGTTTGGAGATATCATGGAATTAAAGGAAGCAGATGATTCAGAAGCACATTATTTCGAAGAAACTTTTCTTTGCGCTATAGAGAATCATCCTGAGATTCTGGGTAATCTGATAAAGGAAAAAAGAGAAGGTATCCAAGAGGTACAAATAAAGAAAAAAACAATCCTTAAAAAATACCCCAGTAAGGCAGCTGAGTCTGTGGGCACAGCCAAAAAAGATGATAAGTATAAGTACCTTGGTGAGTGGAGTCCGTGGATAGCACTGGAAGGTAATGGCGGTGAGCCCATCTTTGTTTATAAAAAGTATGTGGAATACATATAATTTAAAACTGATAAAAAAGTGGCATTGGGAGCTTCCAATGCCACTTTTAATTATCTAGCTATCATGGATTACAGACCAGCCTGTTCTCTCAGTGCTTCAGCCTTGTCGGTGTGTTCCCAAGGAAGATCGATATCGGTTCTTCCGAAGTGACCATAAGCTGCGGTCTGGCGATAGATGGGTCTTCTCAGATCCAGAGACTTGATGATACCGCCGGGGGTAAGCTCGAAGTTCTTGCGTACCAGTTCAGCGATTTTCTCATCATCGATGACTCCTGTTCCGGAGGTATCTACCATGATGGATACGGGCTCTGCGATACCAATGGCGTAAGCCAGCTGGATCTCGCACTTCTTGGCAAGACCTGCGGCAACTACGTTCTTTGCAGCGTATCTTGCAGCGTAGGATGCTGAGCGGTCAACCTTCGTGGGGTCTTTGCCGGAGAAGGCACCGCCGCCGTGGCGAGCGTATCCGCCGTAGGTGTCTACGATGAGCTTACGTCCTGTAAGACCTGAATCTCCGTGAGGTCCGCCGATTACGAAACGGCCTGTGGGGTTCACATAGTACTTGGTCTCATCATCGAGAAGCTCAGCGGGAATTATGGGCTTGATGACGTATTCCATGAGATCCTTCTTGATCTGTTCCTGGGTAACGTCGGGATCGTGCTGTGTGGAAATGAGCACTGTATCGATCCTCTTGACCTCGTTGTCGTCATATTCCACTGTGACCTGAGTCTTGCCGTCAGGTCTTACATATTTAAGAGTTCCATCTTTTCTGACCTGAGCCAGTCTGAAGGCCAGCTTGTGAGCAAGGGAGATAGCCATGGGCATGAGTTCGGGTGTCTCATCGCAAGCATATCCGAACATAAGGCCCTGGTCTCCGGCACCGCCAACCTCATCGTTGGTACCCATGGCGATGTCCGTGGACTGTTCGTCGATGGCGGTAAGGATAGCGCAGGTGTTTCCGTCGAAACCATATTCGCCCTTGTCATATCCGATCTCCTTGATGACCTGACGAGCAACTCCCGGGATGTCCACGTAGGCGGATGTGGTGATCTCGCCCATTATCATGGCATATCCTGTGGTAGCGGTTGTCTCGCAGGCAACACGGCCGTTAGGATCGTTCTTAAGTATTTCGTCCAGAATGGCATCGGATATCTGGTCGCAGACCTTATCGGGATGACCTTCTGTAACTGATTCTGAAGTAAATAATCTTTTCATCTCTTCCTCCTTGTATATTGAACCTTTTGCCTTAGTTTCTTTCCTGTATTTCCATTAAAACTGCCTCTCCGAAGAGAGGCATGGAATTCGTCTGATTCGTCCTCATCTTTCGGATCACAGGATCACGTAGGATTTAGCACCTTCGAAAAGACCTATGCAGGATCTTCGCGGGTTGCCGGGCGTCACAGGGCCTAGTCCCTCAGCCACTCTTGATAAGGCATTATTATCTTGTCAACAAGTATCATATATCATCCCACGAGGTTTGTCAACATGTATAAATCTCTTTTCTTTTATCTTGAAAACCACATCTGGATTCTGTATACTTAAGACATGTTTAAAGTAATCAACGGAGGCCTTTCAGAAGGCAGCGACACATCGCGCAAAAAATTCATATCGGCATTTGTGACCAACACCCGCCTTATGGGCGTAGTTTGCATTGAAATACACTGGAAGCTCATCGATAACTCTAGGAACACGGAGTTTTGCCAGGTCTTTTACCTGGATGCGGAGGAGTACGGCTTCGATTCCTATGAATATGTAGTCGGCCCGGACGATGAGGAGACCAAAGCTAAAGCTGAAGCTCTGTCAAATCGCCTCATGGGAGGACTTGGCGGAGTCATGGTGGAGATCAGCGAAAGGGAAGCGAGGGCTCTTGTCCAGGACTACGTATATATGAACTACAAGCTTGGAATCGACATTCCCGAGGAAGCGGACATCGAGTTCATCATGAAACCTCAGATCACCCTCACCATGGAAGAGCGCCACAGCCTCATGGTCAAGCAGTGCGAGGAGATCATCGGAGACTATCAGCTCCTGAACTATTTCCTCATGAGGTGCGTAGGCCATGATTTCGAGGCGGCAAGATTCCTTGCGGGAGATCATATAAGTCTCGCAGCCTTCAGGAACGACAAGCCCGCGACTCTCATGAGAAACGAGTCGGAGCTCATCAGTTCAGACATGTCCCAGGAGGCCGGCGGCTCCTTCTCGACCATCAAGACCTACAGATGCCAGTCATTGGTGGAGCAAAAAACTTACTTCGAAGTCATCACCTCACGCCTTAAGGTGGATTCTTTCAAGGTGATCGATCTGGAAGTCATATCCAGAGATCACATCTCTCCCCAGGAAGCCAACATGATGACCAGAAGAAACGAATACATCATGCTGGACGATCTGGACTGCGATCCCATGGAGTTCACCAAGGAGACCAGCAAATACACTGTAAGATCCCAGGAGACCGCCTATGAGACCGGCAGACTCTTCATGATCTTCAACCCCCACAACAACCACGTGCTGGAGAGGGTGTACAAGCTCTTTGACGATGTCTTCGGGATCGTCTTCGTCTCAAACTACGGACAGCTCATGGTAGCCTCCTTCAAGAGAGAGAACATAGCGGAATTGGAAAGAGATATACGCGTCCATCTGGGATTGGACAAGGTTTTCCCTGTGGGCAAATACAATTTCGATGCGCCCGTGCTCTATGAATTCGTAAGATCCGGTTTCCCGGACTTCGAGGATTTCATAGAAGCGGTGAGCACCGATGATCCTGATAAGTAAGGAATATAATGAAAAAACCATTTCTCAAAAGTTCATATATTAAATGGATAGCTTTTGCGGTATGGATGCTCATTTGGTTTTTTGCGGCTCATGCCGTAGGAAACAACGTGCTGCTGCCATCGCCTAGAGCCACGATCCTCGCACTCATATCCCTGGTGGGTACAGGAAAGTTCTGGATGAACGTTTTTTGGACCGTCTTAAGGACGGTGCTAGGCATCGTGATCTCCTTTGGACTTGGCACAGCCTGTGCGACCCTGACCAACAAAAATCTGGCATTGAGGGAGTTCCTGAGACTTCCCGTCAACTTTTTCAAAAGCATTCCGGTCATGGCCATAATCATCTACGTCATCCTGGTGGTCAAATCTACCTGGGTGGCCGTGGTGGTGTGCTTCTTGATGTGCTTTCCCATCGCCTACACAAACATCCTTAACGGACTTCAGAGCCTCGATCCGTCCAAGCTTGAACTGGGGGCGAGCCTGGGACTGTCGAAGAAGCAGATGATCAAATACATCATCAGGCCTTCCCTGGATACTCAGATAAAGACGGCTCTTAGCCTTATCACCGGCATGAGCTGGAAGGTAGTAGTCGCCTCGGAAGTTCTGGCCATTCCTAAGTTTTCCATCGGATACCAGATGCTGAATTCCAAGTATTATCTGGAAACCCCGGAGCTCTTCGCCTACATGATCGTGCTCATCGTGCTGAGCCTTCTCATGGAGAAGCTCGTGGCCATGATGGCAGGCCTTAATACTGTGAAGCTTGGTGCAGCCCTTGAAAGGGAGGCGGAGGGTGCTCCGATTCTTGGCCTGGGAAATGACTCTGTGCGCGTCGGCTTCGAAAAGGTGAGCAAATGTTTTAACAGCGAAGATGGCAGCGTCATCAAAGCTTTGGATGACTTCTCCTACGAGTTTATTCCCGGAATAACGGCGGTTCTGGCGCCATCAGGCGCAGGCAAGACGACCATGGCAAGGATCATCAAGGGCTTCGAAGAGCCGGATTCCGGTACGCTTACCGGCGCAAAAAACTCCCGCATGGCTTATCTCTTCCAGGAAGACAGGCTGCTTCCCTGGTTAAGCGTTAAAGGAAATATGCTGCTGGCGCTTCTTGCAGGTAATTGCACAGGGCAGGCGGCAGAAGCTGCAGTGGCTGCTACAGCAGAGAAACTTGAGATTGCTGACGCACTTTTAATGATGCCATCAGAGCTTTCAGGCGGCATGGCCCACAGAGCGGCCATGGGAAGGACACTCCTTTTCGGCGGAGAGGTGCTGATACTGGACGAACCTTTCAGGGGACTTGACGAAGAACTCAGAGGACGGATCATAGAAGATATATCAGATGAATTAAGACCCACCGACAGGCCGAAGACCGTGATCCTCATCACCCACGATGAAGATCTGGCAGAGGAGCTGGCGGATAGGGTAGTGAGACTATAAGGCAATAAAAAAGGAGACTTTCGACAGTCTCCTTTTAGTTTGCATAAATTAATATTTCATCTTCTCCCTGATGCTTGCCATCCTGTCCAGAGCAGCCAGAAGGGTCTCGTCCTTCTTCGCGAAGTGGAAGCGGATGTAGTTGTTCACGGGCTCCTTGAAGAAACTGGAACCGGGCACGGTGCCCACGCCGACCTTTTCGCAGAGGCGCTCGGCGAACTCCAAGTCCGTCTCGCCGGGTTTCATGAACTCGCGGCAGTCCATCATGACGTAGTAGGCGCCCTGGGGCACGTTGTGGATGAGGCCGATATCGTCCAGACCCTTTAAGAAAAGATCGCGCTTATGAGTGTAATGGGCCAGAAGCTCTTCATAGTATGAATCCGGGAACTGAAGGCCGGTCACGATGGTCTCCTGAAGAGGATGAGCAGCGCCGACTGTCAGGAAATCATGGACCTTTCTGATACGGTCGGTGATTTCATAAGGCGCGATGGTGTAACCGATACGCCAACCGGTGATCGAATATGTTTTGGACAGCGATCCGGTTGAGATCGTCCTCTCGCGCATGCCGGGAAGGCTTGCCATGTAAACATGCTTATAGGGCTTGAATACGATGTGCTCGTAAACCTCATCGGTGACGCAGTAGGCATCGTATTTTTTGATGATGTCGGCGATGATCGTGAGCTCTTCAAGGGTGAATACCTTGCCTGAGGGGTTGGAAGGATTGCAAAGAATCAGCGCCTTGGCACCGGCTCTGAAGGCATCCTCTAAAACCTCCGGATCGAAGTGATACTCAGGCGGTACCAGAGGGATGTATATGGGCTCAGCGCCTGACAAAATGGTGTCTGCGCCGTAGTTTTCATAGAATGGTGAGAAGATGGCCACTTTATCTCCGGGATTGCAGATGGTCATCATGGCAGCCATCATAGCTTCTGTGCCTCCGCAGGTTATGACGATCTCTTCCTCGGGATCGATGTCGATACCCATGAAGTGAGATTGCTTGGCAGCCAGGGCCTGGCGAGTCGACTGTGCGCCCCAGGTCAGGGAATACTGATGGAAGGGCCCTTCGGATACTTCCTTAAGGCGATCGATGAGCTCTCTGGGAGGTTCGAAATCTGGGAAGCCCTGAGAAAGATTGACAGCATCATACTTGAGACTGACGCGGGTCATGCGGCGTATAACAGAATCTGTAAAGGTGTCTGTGCGATAGGATAGTGGTTTCATGTCTTTCTGCCTCCCAAAAAATAAAAAATATGGAAACAGTATACCATATTTTCAGAAAATTGCAATAATTTAATGCGTTGAATTTTGTATACTATTTATATTATAATACTGTTGCAAAATAGGGGGGGTGGTATAATATTTTTGAAAAGGGTATATAAAGGTTTATCGGGAGGAAGTAAAGATGTATTATGCATTAGAAGAGTTTTTAATATCCATAACATTATATGTTCTGGGCCCGATGTCATTATTTATAATTCCTATAGCGACTACTTCGCTATACAGTAAAAATCGCAAGTCTTTGATGAATAGCAGCGCTCCTTACAAAGAAGGCAGAATGCCATTATCAGCAGAAGGGTTTTTATTTATAATGTTCTTGGCAGAGGTGCCTATTTTATTAGCATTCTATTTAGAAATGTGCTTTTCAATTGATTGGGCATGGATAATTCTCCTGATTGATATTATTATTCTCCCAAAAGTAGCGAAATCACTTTATGAGAAAAATATATCCAACAACATGAACGGAGCAGATAATGCCCAATGTATGACGATTGAGCAATTCTTTTCGAAGGTGTTAGTAGCGGAAGCAATCGTGATAGCGATTTTCTTTCTGTATATTGGAGCATTTAGTGGTGCAGTTATGATGTCGGTATGATAGCATGGATGGAGATCACATTCCGTCATGGTTTGCTCAATAGTATAAATAGTGAACCTTCAACGTTTGTTTCCTGTTTTACTTGCCGCCGCCCTGCCAGCTACACACCCTTGCACTAAAAAAGCCGTCGCATCATAAATGATATGCTACCTCCTAGGTAGACAGTTGAAAAAACAAAACTGTTTGCCCAGGAGGTTTTTCAATGAGCAGATTTAGTGCCGAGGATAAAATAATTGCTGTAAAAAGATATCTTGATACACATGAATCCATATCCCAAATA
>JAFPXY010000042.1 GCA_017394515.1 Bacillota bacterium
TATTTGGGATATGGATTCATGTGTATCAAGATATCTTTTTACAGCAATTATTTTATCCTCGGCACTAAATCTGCTCATTGAAAAACCTCCTGGGCAAACAGTTTTGTTTTTTCAACTGTCTACCTAGGAGGTAGCATATCAAAAGGGGCGTAATCGATCTTTTTTTAAAGATTTTTTGCCTTTTTATATGGGAAATACAGGAGCATGGCCGTGACGAGCGGCAGTCCGTAACCTATGTAGGACGGAAGTCCCGGCTCTGATACCAGCAGGTTGTAAAGCCCATGGAAAGTCATGGAAAACGACAGCGCGCCCAGGATGGCAGATACTGACATGGCCTTGAAGCGTCTCGCCAGGCAGATGACCAATGCCAGGGAAAGGATGCTCACTATGTGCATGACTCCAACTGCCATGCCTCTGATCAGAACGTAAATCAGCTTGTCGGCTCCGGCGGTCAGTATATAGCAGCAGTTTTCGAAGGTGGCGAAACCTGCGCCGATCCCCATGGCTGAAAGATAGATGTTCTCATCGTCCGGCTGGAACATGAGCAGGTAGAACAAGAGCGGCAGCAGTTTCATTATCTCCTCCACCATAGGCGAGATAAAGATGGCTGTCTCTTCGTCTCCCATGCCGCTGGCCAGATCCAGGAAGCCGCTTATATATGCGGATATCAGGCAGATTATCATGCCCACCAGGAAGGATGCTGTGAACTTTCTGGCGCTACCTCCTATGAAGGCCAGAGCTACAAGCAGTGGTACGGATATGCAGATCAAAATGTTTTCAGCATAGATCATTCTTCCATCACCACCCTTTTTATGGCCAGCGATATCATGATATACATGGCATTACAGAAGAGTTCCGCTGCATAATACATGGGCTCAGCTGACATGTACATGGCGTTCAGTCCATAGATGAAGGACACGCAGGCTAAACTCAGGAGCACTTCGCTGGAAGCCTTATTTCTGGCCGCTCCTATGGTCTTAAGAGTGTAGAATATGCAAATAATGAAGATGACCACATAGCAGATCACATCCAGGGTCGCCTTGGTCTTTCCTTCTAAGAGGAAGGTCATGCCCTGAAGGATGGCCAGCAAACCGAGGCTTATGCCCTGAAACTGCCATTCTCTCCTATTAAAGGCTCCTGAAATAATCAGGGCTT
The DNA here is from genome assembly GCA_017394515.1 of Bacillota bacterium. Taxonomy (GTDB): domain Bacteria; phylum Bacillota; class Clostridia; order Peptostreptococcales; family Anaerovoracaceae; genus RUG754. The sequence continues at coordinate 1,156 of JAFPXY010000042.1, forward strand.
TTACGGTCATAAATACCAGATAACACAGGATAAGGCCTGAGAGTATGTCCTGGACCCACTCCCCGGACCAGCCGATCCAAAGGAGGATGCAGGCAATCTGGAAGGCAATACCAAAGATAGCTTCCTTATATGAGCTGATCTTGTTCATTCCAAACACCGTAACCAGTACCGAGGCCAGCAAAAGATTGATGGCCATCTCCCCCACTTCGTTGGCGGCGAAAGGCATCCTGATACCAGGTCTTAAGATCTCATAAGCCAGCCAGTAAATATAGCTCAGAAGCATGCTGCAGGTGCTCAAGGTGAAGAAGACCGCAGTAATGGATCGGCTGTTTTTGCCGATGAGCCTGGCGTTTCTTATGATGATCACGATGGACATGGCCGTATATATTAAGTTTGAAATGAGTGCCATCGAATTGATAGTCATTATCTATTCTCTTCCCTTTTTTTGATCTGATTGAGATGGAAGCAAAACAGAGTTACCAGGATACCTAAGATAAAAGCAAGGACAGCTATTATCAAATAGCCCATATGTCCCGCGGACAGTATAAGGCTTCCGTAGTGCACGCTTTGGGTCTCAACAGCATTTGCTAAGACGGATGGCGCAAATATCCCTGTCATTACCATTAGTACCAATACAAAGCCCACGCTCAGACTGTACAGCGCGGTCTTCTGATTATTTGCATGTCGCTTTTTAATAGCTTCGGATCTGTCAATTATATCCTTAAGCTGCTGGTCAGTATTTCTCATAATCTTCTCCCATCCTTTCCAGTATGCCTTTCAGTGAGGCTTTGCCCCGGGTCACCAGATTGTAGAACTGTTTTTTGGTCTTGCCCATTACCCGGGAGGCCTCGTCGTGATCCATCTCTTCAAAATATATTAAGTACAGAGCCTGTCTGTAATCAGGGTTAAGCTGGTTCAAGGCTCTGTACAGGTTGGCGTTTCGTTCTTTTCTTAAAATGTTAAGGTTCGGATCCTGGCTGGGGTCGGCCTTGGACGATGCGACGTCATCCTGCAGGGCGGCAGCCTTGATGCTATGCTTTCTTAAGTGCTTGAGAGCCAGGTTCCGTCCGATCCCAAAGAGCCAGGTCTTAAAGCTGCTCCTCCCCCCGAAGTGTGAAGTGCCCGATGCTGCCACGGCAAAAGTATCCAGCATCAGCTCCTCTGCGTCCTCCATGTCATGAACGTAGCCATAGATAAACAAGGTCAGGCTCTCGTTGTACTTTTCGAGCAGGATCCTGAGATCGTCGCTGTTGCCTTCTTTAAGGAAACGCTTATATAGTTTTTCGTCTGTCTCGTTCATTTTTTCGGTCGGGGGTTTTTTGCTTTAGTTTATTTGGACTCACAGAAATCGATAGCAGTCAATGCGTAAATGAGGGCTGCCTTTGGAAGATGATCCACGGGGATCCTCTCGTCCAGGGCGTGGCAGCATTCGATGAATCCGGGGCCCATGATGATCACCGGCGTATCCAGATAGGTGGAATACAGTCCTGCATCAGCCCAAGCCGGGAAGGCTTCCACGGGTGCATCTACGCCTGTCACCTCATCAACGTATTTCTTGGTGATCTGTACTATTGGATGAGACGGATCGGTGTAGGAAGAACCATGTACATAGCCTTCCTTCATCTCAGCTTTGCCCATGGGTTCCACTTCACATACAAAGTCCGGATCATCATTCCTTATCTCATCACAAAGGTCCAGGAACTCCTTACTCAGGCTATCATAGGTTTCCTTTGTGGTATATCTCTTGTCCACGTAAAGCACGCACTCTCCGGGTACCGTGGAGGGCTTGGTGCCACCGTTAATTACACCTATATTCAGGATGCCGCCGTTTCTCTCAGCTTCGGGGATAAGCTTTTCCTGAATGCCATCGATGAACTTCACCGCCTTAAGGATGGCGTTGACTCCCTTGTGCATCTCACCGCCGTGGACAGCTTTTCCCTTAAAGGTGAACCTGAACCACTCCAGACCGCGATTGGCGTTTCTCACCGTAAGGCAGGTAGGTTCGCAGACGATGGCTGCATCCGCGGATCCGACTACGCCGGATTCCATGAGATCTATGGCTCCCCAGCTGTTCCACTCTTCATCAGCTACTCCTGTGAAAAGCAACTTGCCGGCTTTCAGAGCACCGGTCTCCTTGAGGGCTTTCATGGCAGCCATTCCTGCAGCCAGAGGTCCCTTCATATCAGAGGTGCCCCTGCCCCAGATCTCTCCATCGATGATCTTAGGCTCAAAGGCATCCTCCATGCCGGAAGCCAGCACCGTGTCCATATGTCCGTTGAGCATCAGTGTGCGTCCGGGCTTACCGCTGTCCAGGGTGGCTACTACGTTGTAATGGCGGTCCTTCTCCACTTCAGTGATATATGCAGGAATGTCGTTTTTGTCGAAGTAAGCCTTGATGTATTCGGCAACCTCCTTCTCCTGCTTCTGTATCTTATAGTGAGACTCCATGCGGACCATGTCCATGGTGAGCTTCACTATCTCGTCCTGGTCTATGTGTTTTAAGAGTAATTCTTTCAAGTCTTCCATAGTTGTCCTCTCATTCAAAGAATCAAATAAATATATTTTACTGAATAATTTTACAACAATTATTGCAAAAATACAACATCAAAGGGTATAACAAAACCCCGCGGACAAACCGCGGGGTAAATATCTTTATTAACTTTTAGGCGATTAGAGATCAATCTTCCAAAGTCCATGCAGATTGCAATATTCGTAAACTGTAACTGCCTTCTCTCCGGGAGCAACGATAAACTCGGCTTCCGGCTTATCTGTAGGCCTCATATACTTAACCTGCAGGCTTCTGTCTGTCTCGAGCATGATAGCTGCAATGTAGTGAGCCTCCATCATGGGGTGTTCTACTGAACCAACTTTTACGGAGATCTTGTCTCCATCTACGCTAACCGCGGGTACATGCTTCTCAAATGCACCATCCTGAGTGTTGGCCACTAAGAGCTTCATCTCTTCGCCGCAACAGCGAGGGGTGCACGCCCCCTTATATCCTACGATAAAAATATTACCGCACTTCTCACATCTATAAATCTGTAACAAATACATTAACCTCCTTTTTCTAGGATAGTTATATTATACACTAATACTTCTCTTTTGTAAAGGGTCAAAGGTGTCAATTATTAAATTTTTCACCATGACTTCCAGTCATACTTATCATTACAAACTTGCGATTGACGAATAGCTGGATTTGGTATATTTTTAAATTGACCGTATTATCAGATTTTTTTCAGGAGGCAAAAAATGTTTACAAGAGCAATAACCAGAAGACCCTGTCGTGCACTCATAAACGGTATAGCTACAGCTCAGTTTGGTGAAGGCACACCCGATTACGATAAAGCCATCGCACAGCATGATAAATACGTTGAAACCTTAAGAGGTCTGGGACTTGAAGTACTGGTACTTCCCGGAGACGAGAGATATCCGGATTCCTGCTTCGTAGAAGACCCTGCAGTAGTTATGGATGGCTGCGCAGTTATCACCAACCCTGCCAGAGATTCCAGAAACGGCGAAAAGTTTGAGATAATCGATGCCATCAGACAGTATTACACAGAAGATCAGATCTTCCACATCGAAGCTCCCGGCACCATGGAAGGCGGCGACGTAATGTTAGTAGACAAGCACTTCTACGTTGGTCAGTCTGACAGAACCAACAAGGAAGGCTTCGAACAGTTCAAGGCCATCGTTGAGAAGTTCGGCTACACCGCTTCCGCAGTTCCCGTAACCGAAGGTCTTCACCTGAAGGATTTCGTCATCTATCTCGAGAACAACAATATGCTCGTTACCGAAGTAATGGATAAGGAGCCTCAGTTCAAGGATTTCAACAGATTCATTGTTCCCGCTGAAGAACTCTATGCAGTAAACAGCCTTAACATCAACGGCACCGTACTGGTTCCCAAGGGATTCCCTAAGACCCAGAAGATCATCGAGGACCTGGGATACCCCATCATCCTCATGGACACCAACGAGTTCAGACTTATCGACGGAAGCCTTACCTGCTTATCACTCAGATTCTAATAAAGACATCACATAAAAAGAGACCATCTGATGAGTGATGAGGTGGTCTCTTTAATTTACTCTTTTATCTCTGAATCGAATTATATATAGCCTTAATAGCTTCTTCATAATCCTTTTCATTAACACCTATAATGAGGTTCAGGCTTCCGCCTCCCTGGTTGATGGTGTTGAGTTCGATTCCCTTGTCGGACACAGCGCCAAGGATGGCTACGGTGGAACCCTGATAATCCGCATCGCTCTCACCTACTACGGCTATCATGGCCAGGTTTTCTCTGACTACCAGAAGATCCGGTTCCAACTGCTCTTCAATGGCCTTTAAAAGCTCATCCTTGTACGTGCTGAAGTAATCCGAGCGGACGATGAGGGTTACAGTATCGATACCTGTAAGGCACTGCTCAAAGGGAACGCCCAGGTTCTTGAATATGTCCAGAATAATAGCTGTGAAGCCAGCGCCATCGGATACCATGATCTTTTCCACCTGGATGACGGAGAGTCCTTTGCGGCCTGCTACACCTGTAATGGTGTGCTTCTCCCTTTCCTTGGGAAGATCCGATACGATCATGGTACCGCGGTCTTCAGGACGGTTGGTGTTTCTGATGTTCACCGGTATCTCCGCCTGATTTACGGGAAGCAAAGCATCAGCGTGAAGGACCGTAGCTCCCATATATGACAACGTTCTCAGTTCGCGGTAGCTGATGTACTCGACAACTCTGGGGTTTTCGATGATCCTGGGATCTGCCGCCAGAAGTCCGGATACATCCGTCCAGTTCTCATAGAGATCCGCGCCTACAGCCTTAGCTACCAAGCTTCCTGTGATATCTGAACCACCTCTTGAGAAGGTTATGATATTACCATCCGGTCCGGAACCGTAGAATCCTGCGATTACAGCGTTAGGCATACCTGAAAGCACCTTGATCAAGGCGGAATATGTGGCTTTGCTGTCCAGCTCTCCCCCTGCCCTGAACTTGATGCAGTAGTAGGGATCTACGAAGTTATATCCCAGATAAGCTGCCAGGATCTTTGAGTTAAGATATTCACCGCGGCTTGCTGCATAACTTCTTGAAGGATAGTTCTTGAGATTTCTTCTGATAAGATCGATCTCCGGATCGATGTCGAAGAGAATCTCCAGGTCTCCGATGATCTCCTCGAATCTGGTCTTCACTTCCATGAGGCTGCTCTCGAAATCAGCGCCCTGATATGCTTTGTTATAGCAGTCCAAAAGAAGATCCGTCACCTTAATGTCATCATCGAAACGCTTGCCCGGAGCTGAAGCTACTACGAAGCGCCTGGCTGGGTCTGATCTTACTATATCCGCTGCTTTTTTGATCTGATTGCTGTCGGCAAGAGATGTGCCGCCGAACTTCAATACTGTTGTTTTCATAAATTCTCCTTAGAGTTTTTTGCTTTTATCTGCTCCGGCCTTTCCGAAGTACATGAGTTCCCAGACCGCCGAGTCTTCTGTAGCCCTCTCTACTACTCTGCCCTCTTCGATCCTTTCCACGCTTGCTATTCCTGCGAACCTCTGATATGAACCCTTGAAGCCCACCGCCTTAGCTGCAGGTCTCAAGGCTTTAGGTAGAGATTCATAGAAGAATTCCCTTGAGATATCATCCTTCCTGTCAAAAGTGATCCTGTACAGTTCTCCGGCAGGAGTTTCGTACTCGTAGATCACTTTACCATAGACAGGTTTCTTGGTGTTTTTGTCTATATATTCATCTTCGGGCAGGAATTTAAGGGTATGGTTGCTGTTGTCACCCAGGATCTCCGATCCTTTGGCCAGCATGAAGATGTCGAAATCCTTGTATCCATACTCCTCCCTGGCGGTGATCCAAGATGCGATTACCTTGTAGTCACCTATCTTGGCTCTTCCCCAGTACCAGTGATGCATGAGTTTGAACATGGAGATATTTCCCCAGTTGTGATCGTGGTAACCGGAACCTTCAAGATGAAGTTCTCCGCCGGGATACTTTATATCCGCCGTAGCATCTCCTTCCGGCACCGCAGGAAGCCAGCTGAAGTGATATTCCTCATCATCTCCAAAGATAAGGCTGCCGGATTGAGATCTCCAGGCCCTTATGGTGTTCCACAGGTTTACTCTGGCACTCATCTTCGGCCCTTTGAAGACGATCTCATAGTTATAAAGATCTCCTTCGATACGGCTGTCTCCGTTGATGACCCAGCATCTGTCCTTGGAATAGATGCAGTCCTTGGGATCCGGCTTTACCTGATCATAGAACTTGCTTCCGTCCGGAAGGGTCAGCTCCATGGTGACGAGGGGCTTAAGCCCCACGTTGATTTTGACGGGGTTTTTAGTATAAAACACTATGACCAGCTTGGTTCCGTCTGAGAAACTGAAGTCCGAATACCACCATTCATAGGTTCCCTTCTTACCACTGGTTCTCATGCCGTCTTCCCACTGCATGACCTCGTCTTTTTTGAGACCCATTTTCTTTAGATGCTCTTGGTCATCAGGATGTATGGCCTGCATGATTTTTTTCACAACTGCCTCCCATGGATGTTTACATAGCAAGCAAAAAAACTTACGATTGATCTTCTTGTTCAGCCTCACCTTCCGGTGCTTCGATCTGAGTATATGCTGAGTAGTCCGTGATGCCCTCTCCTACGTTAGGTACGAAGCTTGAGTAAACCATATCAGCAGCATATATCACTAACAGGATGATGCAAACGACCTGCAGTATTCTCGGCTTGATCTTAGACCACATGGTATCCAGGACGGGTACTAATAAGTATACCGCCGTCATGCCACCGAGGGCAAATACCAAAAGTCCTTCTCCGCAGATCCTGCCGTTCAAGTTGAGGAAGTAGCCAGTGTAATCCCACCAACGCATTCCCTTGGTAACTTCCAGGTAAAGTGAGGTGAAATATTCTACCATTCCGCAAAGTATTACGATGCTTATGACTTCTACCGGCGGTTTTGGTCTCCATCTGGCCAGAAGTACCATGATCATGGCCACTCCGCCTCCGTAGATGGGAAGCCAAGGTCCGTGGAGCACTCCGCGGTTTACGAAAATTCCATCGTTTACGAGATGTATACCTACCTCCCAGGCCCAGCCTACGAAGGAGAATACGAAGAATACCAATATTACGGACCAGATGGTGTAGGTCCTCAGGTATCTCAAACTTCTTACGATGTTATTATTGCTTTCAATCCAAAGAGGTGAAAGTCTCTGAGGATAGATCTTGCCCTTGATGACCGCACGCTCTTCCACGATCTGCTGACGACGGTTATCCACTGCGTCGTATTCCTTCTTCTCTTCAGTGGTTCCGATCCAGAGGCCGAAGTTCTTTGCAAAGAAGGCACGTGCACCATGGAGAGTGACACGATGCTCATCTATGAAATGTTTTTGCTCCTCAATATCTGAATATGTCTGTCTAAGGAAGGATTCCTCAGCCTTCTCGAAGAGGTAGACGTCATTAAGTCTCTCTGAGCCGGGTACCGCCTTGGCCTTCGCTTCCTCTCTAAGATAAGCGTAATACTCTGTGAAAGTTCCCACCTGATAAGGAATGGTCCAAAAAACGTCCACCAGACCAAAGGTTATTATTCCCAGCAAATACCAACCAATGAAGGTCAAGTCAAGAATGAAATTCTCCCACTTATGGCCATCCATCATCTTCCTTGAAAGCGTAATGGCTTCAAGAGGTTTGATGTCAGGGTTTTCAGCTATGATATATGGCACCATCCTGTAGGAGTAATGCTTGATCATGACTCCTACTATGGTCAGAGCCCACAGACATTCAAAGATCCAGACCAAAAGAAGAGTCAGAGCAACGTTGGTCCATCTTTTTACCAGTCTGAAGAAAAGCACGTGGTTAATGGGCACTTCCTTGTAGATCCTGGCTTCCAGATAGACTCTTCTTAAAACGCCGCCTATCATGTTTTTGATAAATATCCAGAATGCTACCGATACCAACAAGCTGACAAAGATAAAGATTCCGGAAGTAGTCTTTGAGGAGTGAATTATGGAATTTATACCTTCAAAGATGATGATGTAGAGCTTGCCTGATGAAAAGTCATTGGCTATGGCAGCAAAGATGCCGCTGTTTCTTCCGGTGATGGTATTGGTTACCTTGCTGTTCTTGTATTCATCCAGCTGCTGCTGAGCTTTCTCTTTACCGGCTTCAGCGTTATCGTCAATGATATCGTTAAAGACCTTATCCTTTGTCGTCTCTTCCTCTTCGTCCTCATCGGGTGTTTCGACACGGATGTCATCGATGTCGATATTTTTGAGATCGATGTTCTTAATGTCGATATTATTCAGTTTAAAACTTTCACTGCCAATGGTAATCGGATTGCCGGATACGAAATCGTATAAATTCTCTACATTACTCTTGATGAAACTGAATTCTGTTCCGTACATAACGGCTACCAGACACAGAATGACCAGCAAAAGATAATGAGATTTGACCACCTGCTTGGCCTTCTTTTTTGAATTTTTGCGAATTTCTGTCCTATTATTCATTTTCTTTCCACCGTCTAAATGAAATCTATAACTGTTATCTCGCTATTGGTACCTACTCTTAAAGGCGGACCATAGAAGCCCACGCCTGAGGTCACGATGGCCTTAGCGTTGCCCCATTCCTTATATCCGTAGGATTGATCCAAGAAAAGTCTGCAATATACGTTTCCCGGGAATATCTGTCCATCATGGGTATGGCCGCTTAAGGAAAGGGCTACTCCGTCCGCTTCAAGTTCCTCAAGATCTGAAGGTTCATGCTGAAGCAAAAGTACCTTTTTCTCAGGATTCCTCCCCTTTAGAAGTTCCGTGATGGTTTCTCTCTCTTGGATACCGTCTCCCGGCTTTTCCTTATCGCGTCTTCCGGCCAGCACCATGCCTTCGATCCCTGGGATCTCAGTGACTTCATCTTCAAGGAGATTCCATCCGCAGGATCTGACCCAGGGCTCCATGCCGGGGTTTCTTAAAGCCTTTTCTTTTTTAACATAGGTGAAGCCACCTAAGAGCGGTTCATCCACGTCATGGTTGCCATAGACCGCGTAAACTCCATATTTTGACTTTATCTCTCTGAATATGGATGCATATTTCTCAGGATCTTTCATGGCGTTAAAGGAGCTGGTTACCAGGTCTCCCCCGATGACCACCAGGTCCGCGTCCTGTTCGTTGATCCTGTCTACCATTCTTTCGTAGACCTCGGTGCCTGAATTCACTCCTATGTGGAGATCCGCGATAAGGATCATTCTAAGAGGCTCCTTCAGTCCCAGGTCATCCTTATTCAGCTGGTAGTTGGTTACCTTTACATCCGTTGCGTGCATCATACCTAAGGAATTGATTACTATGGTCGAAATTAGAGACACGTAAAGCAGTGCCTTGGCAACCTTACCTGTAGGCTTGTTCCGTTCCAGTTTGCTCGCGCCTCCTCCTTTAAATATCAGGATGAGGATGGCTGCTATGATGGACGCAAAAAGAAGCGACAGGTAGAAGTACATTGCGAATCCTATGGAAATGTTACCCCACTTCTGGAAGAACCAGCACACCGGCCCATCCGGCACAAGCGCTCCGATTATAGGGAGAGCTACCATTATAAGGAGTATAATGATCGGTATTCTGACTCTTAAGGGATGATCTCTGTCTCTGTCCACTGCTTTGATCAGAAGGAACCTGAGTATTACAGCCCCTACTACAGCTATAGAGCCAAAGATCGCCATCATTATTGCTAATTTCATCTACACTTCTCTCTTACCATTCCGCAACGGAGCCATCCTTATGTCTCCATACGGGATTTTTCCACTGGTGCGGGTTGGCATTTTCTTCGACAACTAATTCTTTGTTAACTTCTACGCCGATGCCGGGGATCTTCGGCAGATCCACATAGCCGTCGGTAAACTTAAAATCCTCTTTGTTAAGAGCATAGTCCAGGACTTCCTTGCCCACATTATAGTGGATGCCTATGCTCTGTTCCTGGATGACGGCGTTATAGCAGGTCGCATCCACATTTAGGCAGGCAGCCAGAGCTATGGGTCCAAGAGGGCAATGAGGTGCCAGAGCCACGTCATAGGCTTCAGCCATAGCAGCTATCTTCTTGACCTCTGTTATTCCCCCCGCGTGGGACAGGTCGGGCTGGATTATGTCTACACCGCCGGTCTCAAGGAGTCTCTTGAAATCATACTTGGTGAAAAGTCTCTCGCCGGTAGCGATGGGAATGTTTGCTACCCTTCTGATCTCCTTGAACTCATCCATGTTCTCGCAGAGCACCGGCTCTTCGATGAACATCAGGTCGAATTCTTCAAGTTTCTTAGCCAAGACCTTAGCCATGGGCTTATGAACTCTTCCGTGGAAGTCCACAGCTATTCCAAAATACTTGCCGCAGGCTTCTCTGATAGCCGCTACTCTCTCAAGTACCGCATCTACCTTTTCATAGGAATCTATCATCTGAAGCTCATCAGTAGCGTTCATTTTAATAGCGCTGAAGCCGGCGTCCATTCTTTCCTTAGCAGCAGATCCAACGTCTGAAGGTCTGTCGCCTCCTATCCATGAGTAAACTCTCATGCGGTCTCTGCAGGCTCCGCCCATGAGCTGCCATACAGGAGCGCCGAAGAATTTGCCTTTGATATCCCAAAGGCACTGGTCGATACCGGAGATGGCGCTCATCATGACACCGCCTCCACGGTAGAACCCTGCCCTGTAAATGGTAGCCTGAATATCCTCGATCCTCATAGGATCCTTACCGATAAGATAAGGCTTATACTCATTGACGCAGGCAAGGACCGCATCCGCATGTCCCTCAAGGACAGCTTCGCCCCAACCAGTCAGTCCATCATCAGTTACTATCTCAACGAAACCCCATCTGGGTCTAACATAATATGTATTTACTTCTGTTATTTTCATTTTGTGACCTCTCCTAAAAATCTACGCCAAATATTATACCATAAAATAAGTATAAAAGGAAATATATAAATCTTTTATAATCGGCGAAATGATACAAAAAATCCCTCGGATGCCCAAGGGTTTTTTGCTTTAAGGTATGTGTATGTTATGAAAAAATGACTCTCACATTGATCAGATGTGAAAAACAGGATCGTCCAGTTAGCCATTGCTAACTCCTGTATTTAATATATAATATCAAGATCCGGATGTCAAGTGTTTTTACACATTTTTTAAGTCATTTTTTCTTCCCATGGTGAGAACCTGGCTGGCGTAGCGATCTACGGCTTCCAAGTCATGGGATATCATGATGATAGTTACACCCCTGTTATGGTTGAGATGGTGCAAAATACCATACATCTCAAACTGTGCCTCCGGATCCAGACCTGATACCGGCTCATCCACCAGAAGCATCTTATTGGTGGCGCAGAGCGCTCTTGCCAGAAGCACGCGTTGCTGCTGTCCTCCGGAAAGGTCTCTGTAGCAAGCGTCTTTAAGATCCTCCAGACCCAGGAGTTCCATGTTTTCCATAGCGGTCTCCTTCATCTCCTTGGTATAGAAGATCTTCCTGCCAAGTTTATTAAGAAAGCCCGAGTAAACTATCTCTGAAACGCTGGCCGGGAAATCCCTCTGTATCGGAGAGACCTGCGGCAAGTAACCGATGTCTTTTCTGGAGAAATTCTCTCCGAAAATAATCTCGCCCTTAAGGGGCTCTGCCAGTCCAAGAATGGTCTTCATGAGGGTCGATTTGCCTGAACCGTTCTGCCCTACTATGGCCAGATACTCTCCCTCAAAAACCTTCAAATCTATGTGTTCAGCTACGATCATGCCATCATAACCCAGGGTCACGTCCTTTAATTCTATCTGAAGTTTATCGGTTTGCATACCTTTAACCCTCCATTTATGACTAAATTTGACTAATTACTACTAAAAACAGTGTTATTCTAACAAAAAAAGCAAAAAAAATCATTAAAATGACCAAAAAAACCCAAAAAAGATGTTGGATATTTTTTTCACATATGGTATAATTACAAATGTAAAGTTTATCGATTCGTTGGGAACGTACCCCAGTGAGGACGCAATGTATAATATCAACGACATAGTCGTCTATGGCACAGAAGGAATATGTAAGATAACAGGTATCACTGAGATGAAGTTTGGCGGTGAGCGATCCGAATATTACATACTAGCTCCCATCGACAAATCAGAGAACACTGTTTATGTGCCCAAAAATAACGAGAAGGTTTTGAAGCGCATGCGCAGGATCCTCTCCAAATCTGATGCACAGGATCTCATCGATTCCCTGCCCTTGACGCCGATGGCTTGGATACCCAACGATCGTGAACGTCAATCCGCTTACAAAAATATCATGCTCTGCGGTGATCCCAAGGAAGTCTTCAGCATGGTGAGCTCCCTATATACCAAACAATTGGAACAGCTCTCCATCGGCAAAAAACTTCACGCTTCAGATGAGCGTTTTCTCCGGGATGCCGAACGCATGATGCTTAACGAATTGAGCTACGCCATGGAAATGGATTCCCGCGATCTGCTGAGGATCATCGTTTCCAAACACAGACAATGAAATCCTTCCCTTTTTGAATACACCTATCGATTAATCTGTATCGTCCATGACCAGACCGTAATGCTTCGGTCTGGTCGTGGGCTTTTTATTTGCATTTTTACGTTTGATTAAAACATACTCAACTGATCAGTTTCCGGAAGTCCGTCGAAGACGCCATAGTCCCTGAGGGCCTGAATGGAAGTCTTGTTGAGTTTGGTGCGCTTCATGACCTCTTCCACCGTATCGAAGGGCTTCTCATGATATGCGTCATAGAAGGACTGGGCAGCTGAAGCCCCTACTCCATCCAGAGCCACGAAGGGAAGCAGCACCTTGCCATCTTCCACCCAGAACTTCAGCGCCTTGGACTTATCCAGCCTAGGTGCCATGAACTCATAGCCCCTGGCGTACATCTCATAGGCTACTTCCAGGACGGTGTACTGGGATTTTTCCTTAGGAGTGGCGTTATTACCCTTCATATCGATGAGATCCATCTGCTGAAGGATGGCATCCTTGCCCTTTAAGATGGTCTGATCATCGAAGTCATCAACCTTGGTGGTAAAATATGTGGCGTAGAATTCCTGAGGATAATAGACCTTGTACCAGGCCATACGGAAGCTCATCATGGTATAAGCTACAGCGTGAGCTCTCGGGAACATGTACTTGATCTTATTGCAGGAATCAATATACCAGTCAGGAACTCCGTGTTCCTTCATCTCTGCGACCTGCTCCTCTGAGAGGTCCTTCTTACCCTTACGGACGATCTCCATGATCTTGAAGGCGTGACCGTTCTCGACGCCCTTAAGGATCAGGTAGTTCATAATGTCGTCACGGGTGGAGATAACTTCTCTCATGGTAGCCTGCTTGGTCCTGATGTATTCCTGAGCGTTGTTAAGCCATACGTCCGTTCCATGGGAGAAACCTGAAATACGGACCAGATCAGCGAACTTGTCCGGCTGCGTATCGTCCAGCATCTGCCTTACGAAGGGCGTGCCGAACTCAGGAATGGCGTAGGAACCATGTTTGAACTTATATTCCTTGTCCTTAATATCCAGTGCTTCTATGCCGTTGAATATGCTTAAGACCTTCCTGTCCGTCAGGTCGACCTTAAGGGGATCTACTCCCGTCATATCCTGAAGCTGTCTTATCATGGAAGGCACATCGTGGCCCAGAATATCCAGCTTCAACAGGTTCGTATCGATCTTATGATAATCGAAGTGAGTGGTGATAACTCCCGACGAAGCGTCATTTGCAGGATGCTGTATGGGACAGAACTCGAAGATCTCATGATCGTCCGGGCAAATAACTATACCGCCGGGATGCTGACCGGTGGTGCGCTTGACTCCGGTGCAGTGAGACGTGAGTCTGTCCGCTTCGTATTTATTTACGGGAATTCCCCTCTCCTCGAAGAACTTCATAACGTAACCGAATGCGGTCTTATCCGCCACGGTGCCTACGGTACCGGCCTTGAAAACGTTCTTTTCACCGAAGATCTCGCCTACGTAGCGATGTGCCACGGGCTGATATTCACCGGCGAAGTTAAGGTCGATATCAGGCTCCTTGTCGCCGTTGAATCCAAGGAAGGTGGCGAAAGGAATGGTGAATCCGTCTCTCTTCATGTCAGCTCCGCAGACCGGACACTTCTTTGGCGGCATGTCGATACCACAGTCGTAGGTGTTTTTGTCTCCCCACTCCATGTGTTTGCAATTCGGGCAAAGATAGTGCGGATCCAAAGGATTTACCTCGGTTATGCCTGCCATGGTAGCCGCAAAAGATGAGCCTACAGATCCTCGTGAACCTACCAGATAGCCATCGGACAGGGACTTCTGTACCAGCATCTGAGCGCTTACATACATGACCGCGTAGCCGTTATCTATGATGGAGTTAAGCTCTTTCTTGAATCTCTCTATGATGGCGGGATCCGGATCGTCTCCGTAGGTCTCCCTGAGTCTCTCTTCGCAGGTCCTTCTTAAGGTGTCCTCAGCTCCCGGGATCTTAGGCGGGAACTTGCCGTTGGGAACGGGAAGTATGGAGCCGTCCACCATATCCGCAATGAGATTGGTGTTGTCTATGACGATCTCCTTTGCCCTGTCACCCAGATAGGAGAATTCCTCCATCATCTCATCGGTGGTCCTCATGTAGAGGCCCTCGCCGTTTTCTGCATCTTCGAATCCCATGCCTGCCATGAGGATGTTCCTGTAGATGGCGGATTCGGGTTTATCATAGTGCGCGTCGCAGGTGGCCACTACGGGCTTGCCCAGTTTATCAGCGATCTCAACGATCCTTCTGTTTACATTTCTGACATCCTCTTCGGTCTCAACGCGCTTTCCTTCGAAGTAATATTCATCTTCGATCATGAAGCGGTTATTGATGACAGGCTGGATCTCCAGATAATCGTATCTAGAGGCGATCCTCTCTTGCTCCTCATGACTGAGAGCTTCTACCCTCTTCTGAAGGTGAGTCCTTCTCTCTTCATATACGTGAGTCACCAGAGACTGGAAGACTTCGCCGTAACAGCAGGCAGAGCCTATGATCAGCCCTTCTCTATGGGCATTTATGACGGACCAGGGCAGCCTGGGCTTTCTGTAAAAGTAGTCAATATGTGATATTGAAACCAGTTTATAGATGTTTTTCAGGCCTTCCTGGGACTTTGCAAGAATAATTATATGGTTAACCGGTTTTTTCTTATAGTCTATGGAGCCATCCTCCATGATACAGTCGCTGTCATCAAAGGAATAACCCTCTACACCGTATATTATCTTGATGGGTCTACCCGCTTTAGCCTGAGCTGCAGCCTCTCCTGCAGCATCAGGGAATGACTGGACTACTCCGTGGTCGGTGATGGCTATGGCCGGCTGTCCCCAAAGTGCCGCCTGTCTTACTGCGTCCTTGGGCTCGTTAAGTCCGTCCATCTGTGACATCTTCGTATGGAGATGAAGTTCCACACGCTTGCCTATTTCAGAGGTGTCTTCTCTGTCCATGCTGCGGCTCAGCTTCTCTATCTCCTTGAACATGACCACGTTAAGGTTTTCAAAGGTATCGAACTGGACCTCTCCTAGAACCTTTAAGCGGTCTCCCGGTTTGAGGAACTCGCTCATCTCGTTCCATTTCTCTTCGGATACGAAGGATTTGCAGCAGATGGTGGTGCGCTCGTCAGTGATCAGAATGGATGCGATATGGTTTCCGGATCTGATAACTTTGGACTCCATCTTATAGAGGACGCCCTCAACTATGACCGTTCCCATGGAAGGCTCCAGGTTTGAAAGCTGGTGGTCAGCCTCCCCTGTGAAGCCCTTGCCCATGACAAAATTATCCTTTATCTTAGCTTCCTTTCTGGATTTCCAGGGACGTCCGCCTTTGAAGCCATTATCCGACTTGGCGCCGAAGTTATCATCAAATCCATTATCCTTCTTTGGAGCGGTTTCAGCCATCTGAGCTTTCTGTCGGTTCTCCTCCAGAGTCTTTACCATCTCTTCCTTCAGATCCTGCTTGATATCCTCAGCCTTTTCCTGATAGAACTCCTCGTCGTTTTCGAATCTGACCTTGAGTTTCAGGCCAAAATTCTTCATGAGGATCCTTTCGAACTGGGGTGAGATCTGCTGATTCAGCTGTTCTTCTGAGGTCTTTCCGAAGCAGTGGAAGGTCAGGATCTCAGTCTCCTTATCCAGCGCAAAAAACTTTCCGTTCAAGGCCGTCGCGAAGCCGGAACCATTGCTTTCCAGAATCTGAATGAGATAAGGCAGATAGTTCTTTATGATCTCCTCTTCAGTGAGTATCACATTATCGTATTTGAATCTGAATTTTACATCATCGATAAAGTCCAGCTTTGACTTGACGATGGCCTTGATCTTTAGGAGCTCATCGTAGGGCAGCACGAAATTGAGGGTCATTGGAATTACCAGGACCCCCGTTTCTTTGTGCATGACACCTTGGCCAAGTTCATAGCTGAATTGTTCCATTTCAAGCCGTCCGTCGGTTATGTTCTCCCACTGAACGGTTTCTCTGATGAGTTTTCTCATCCTTCCCTCTCTTAATATCTATCAAAAAACGTTCTCTTCGATCAGTTTAAATAATTCCGGAACTATGTCCTTTTCAGGAACCTTCATAAGGATCTGTCCCTTGCTGAAGATAAGGCCTTCACCCTGGCCGCCGGCAACGCCGAAGTCAGCTTCTCTGGCCTCTCCCGGGCCGTTTACAGCACAGCCCATGACAGCTACCTTGATGCCGGGCTTTCCTTCCCTAAGAAGGCGTTCCTCCATGGATCCCAGTCCCTCTTCGATCTCATTGGCCAAAGCCTCCAGATCGATCTTGGTCCTTCCGCAGGTGGGACAGGATACCAGATCCACAGCTGAAGGTCTCATGCCGAGAGTCCTTAAGATCTCCTTGGCGTAGATGACCTCTTCAATGGGATCAGCTGTAAGGGACACCCTCATGGTATCTCCTATGCCGTTTAAAAGGAGCGATCCGATGCCGATAGCTGACTTGACCTTACCTCTCTTTAAGGTTCCGGCCTCTGTGATACCCACATGGATGGGATGGCTGGTTCCTTTGGTGAGAAGCATATGTGCATCGTAGTTCATCTTTACGTTGGATGACTTAATGGATACTACCAGATTGTCATATCCCAGATCTTCGATGATCTTAAGGTTATCCAGAGCGGATTCGGCCAGTCCTTCCGCGGTCACGCCGTGGTACTTATCCACGATGTGCTTCTCAAGGGAGCCTGAATTCACTCCTACCCTGATAGGCACCTGACGTTCTGAGGCTGCCTTCACCACTTCCCTGACGCGATCGATGCTTCCGATGTTTCCCGGATTGATTCTGATCTTGTCAGCTCCGTTTTCAATGGCTGCGATAGCCAGCTTATAGTCGAAATGTATATCAGCCACTAAAGGAATGTCATAGCCTTCGGTGACCAGTTCTCTCTTAACGATGCCGAAGGTCTCAGCAGCTTCCATGTCAGGAACTGTGAGTCTCATGATATCACAGCCCTTGTCTGCCAGGCGCTTTACCTGAGCTATAAGAGCCTGCTTGTCGTGGGGATCCACGTTTGCCATGGACTGGATGGCGATGGGATTGCCTCCGCCTATTGTGACCTTGCCGATTTTTACGATATCGCTCATTTCTTACCTCTTTATCCGAATAGTCTTCCTACATCGTTTATGGTTACAAAGATCGCCAATCCCAGAAGGAGCACCAGACCAACGGCGTGGATGATGCCTTCGACCTTGGGAGATACGGCCTTGCCTGTGATCCATGAGAAGAGCACGATGAGGATCCTTCCTCCGTCCAGTGCAGGCAGAGGAAGCAGATTGATAACCGCCAGATTGACGGAGATCAGCGCTATTAAGAAACCATAAGACCAAAGTCCCTGTTTGCTGCTCTCTCCCACCATCTGAACGATGCCTACAGGGCCTGCCACGTCGTCCATGGAGGCTCCACCCGTTAAGATCATCTTAAGGGAATCGAACATGACTCCAAAGAGCCTTCCGGTGCTCAGGAAGCCGGATTTGATGCCTCTTAAAGGATTGTGGCTCACCTTGCAATAGGTTCCGACGATGTATCTTTCGGACTCTTTATCGTACTCAGGAAGGATTTCCAAAGTTACCTCTTCACCATTTCTGTCAAGAGTGACTGTGAGCTTTTCTCCTTTGCTCTCCTGGATTTTCTCGCCGAAGTCCGTCCAGAGCTCCAGTTCTTCACCGTTCACAGAAGTGATCTTATCCCCTACCAGGATGCCTGCGGTCTCCGCAGGTGAACCAGGTGTGATGTCACCGATGACCAGGGTGCTGAAACCCAGATAGGTCACTAAGATGGTGAGAATCAGGAAGGCGCAGAACACGTTCATGGCAGCGCCTGCAGCCAGGATGATTATCTTTTGCCAGGGCTTCTTGTTGTTGAAGGACCGAGGATTATAGGGCTTAGGTACGGCTACTCCGTCCTCTCCTATCTCCTCCTCATCATCCTCAGAACCGTCCTCCCCCTCCATGGCGCAAAATCCGCCTATGGGAAAGAGCCTTATGGAATGGAGGGTCTCACCGCGCTGCTTTTTCCAGATGGTGGGGCCCATGCCAAAGGCAAATTCATTTACTTGTACGTTGCATTTTTTTGCAGCTATAAAGTGGCCCAGCTCATGAGGAAAGATCATGAGCATAAACATGAATATAGCCAGTAAAGCTGTTTTCATTTCCTCTTATTTCAAACTTTCCCGGGTCTCGCGGTCTATGCGGATCACATCCTCAAGGCTGAGTCCCGTAAGTACTTTATGCTTCATAACTGTTTCACAGACCTTGTCCTGGAACTCCAGGAAGCCGATCTGATCTCTTAAGAACTTCTCTACCAGAACTTCGTTGGCAGCGTTCATGACAACGGGACATGAGCCGCCCTCACCGATGGCAAAATATGCCAGGCTCAGAAGTTTAAAGGTCTCCATGTCCGGTTTCGCAAAGGTCAGGTTCGATCCTACTCCGAACATGTCCAGTTCTTCGTCCGGGCTCTCCAGTCTGTCGGGATAGCCCAGAGCCAGACTGATTGGGATCCTCATGTCGGGTATGCCCATCTGGCAAAGAATGGAATTATCCATGAACTCCACTCCTGAGTGGACGATGCTCTGAGGATGGATCAGAACCTGGATCCTGTCGGGCTCCACATCGAAGAGCCACTTGGCCTCGATGACTTCCAGTCCCTTGTTCATAAGTGTAGCAGAATCGATGGTGATCTTCGGTCCCATGTTCCACTTGGGATGCTTAAGAGCCTGAGCGGCAGTGACTTCTGCCATGTCCTCTCTCTTCTTGCCCCTGAAGGGACCTCCTGAGCATGTGAGAAGGATCTTTTTGATGACCCTTCCCTGATTTCCTTCCAGACACTGGAAGATGGCGGAGTGTTCAGAATCGATGGGAAGGAGCTTAAGTCCTTTGTCCCGGGCGAGCTTCATGATGATGCTTCCCCCTGCCACCAATGTCTCCTTGTTAGCTAATGCCACGTCATGGCCTGACATGAGAGCGTGATAGGTGGGTTCCAGTCCTCTCATTCCCATGAGGGAGTTTACCACAAGATCGCAATCCAGGGTGGCCGCTTCTATGAGCTTTTTAACGTTTTCTTCGTAGGTTCCGTTGCAGGTATAGCAGTGTTCTCTGGGAACGCCGAATTCCTCGGCCTGCTCCAGCATTTCCTTTTCTCTTCTGGCGCAGCTAAGTGCTACGACCTTGAATCTGTCAGGATTCTGTCTCACCACGTCCAGGGTCTGAGTTCCGATGGATCCTGTGGAACCTAAGATGACTAACCTCTTCATTAAATACCTCTTTTCTCGCCTATATGATGCCCGGCAGTACCAGAGCAATATAGAAATACAGATAAGGAGCTACGAAAAGCACTGAATCAAATCTGTCCAGTATGCCGCCGTGGCCCGGTATCAGATTGCCGTAATCCTTGATGCCCATCTGGCGCTTGAAAGCAGATGCTGACAGGTCTCCCAGCATGGAAACTATGGAGCCTATAAGGATCATGATTATGAATCTGGCGTTGAAAGCGTGCCCCGGCTCCAGGAAAAAGTTTCCGAAGAGCAGGCTGAATACCAGAGCGCCTATCATGCCGCCGATGGCTCCTTCTACGGTCTTCTTGGGGCTTAAGGTCGGGCAAAGTTTATGCTTTCCTAAGAATACTCCCGAGAAATATGCAAAAATATCCGTACCGAAGGCTATGATGAATACCAGCCAGATGTAGTTTTTGGCGTAATCGCACTCATCGATGAGCACTGCGAAGTGAAAGAGAAAAGGTACATAGATGATGCCGAGAGCCGTTGATGCCATGTCTTCGGTCTTTCTCTCCTCCACCTTGAATCCGTAGATCATGCAGGCTACCACCACGATGAAGAGCCAGAGGGCGTAAAGCACGCCTGAATCCGGTCCGTCAGCGCCCATCTGGGCGTTTATGGTATGGAAGATGTGCAAAAGTATCACGGAAGCGATCCCTATGGGAAAGCTGGGCTTCACGCCCTCCGCCTTAAATCCTTTGTAAAATTCATCCAGTCCAATGACTGAAATGATGACCACGGCCATCTTAAGCCAGATACCGCCCAGATACACGAGTATCAGAAGCGGCAGCATGACTATGGCCGATATGATCCTTGTCTTCATAATCTGCCTCCGTATCGTCTCTCTCTGGTCCTGTATTCCTCGACCATGGCTTCGAATTCCTCGGGTTTAAAATCAGGCCACAGGGTATCTGTGAAGGCAAGCTCAGAGTAAGCTGCCTGCCACAGAAGGAAGTTGGACAGTCTCTCCTCTCCCGATGTCCTAATGATCAGATCCGGGTCAGGGATATTGCCGCTTTCATCTCCTGTATAGAGAGCTCTCGATATGTCCTCCTCACCTATCTCTGTAGATGAGTCGTAGTTTTCTAAAATATAGTTCACTGCCCTGACGATCTCGGCTCTTGAGCCGTAGTTCAGAGCGATATTGAATACCATGCCTGTGTTATTGGCTGTGGTATCCAGGGCTTCCTGAACGGAATCTATGGCATCCTGAGGCAGTCTGTCGTGCCAGTCTCCGATGATGTTTACCTTGGCGTTTCTCTCGTCCAATTCCTTGAGATCCGCTGCTACGAACTTCACCAGAAGCTTGAAGATGCCGCCTATCTCTTCGGTGGAACGTTTCCAGTTCTCCGTTGAGAAAGCGTATACCGTAAGATACTTGATGCCCATGTCATCAGCCTTTCTTACGATCTCTTTCATGGCGACCATGCCCATGTTGTGTCCCTGAAGTTTGGGAACTTTCCTGAGCTCGGCCCATCTGCCGTTTCCGTCCATGATGACGGCCACATGTACCGGCATAGGTTTCTTTTCACCCATATCTACTAACCTTCCAAAAATTATGATAAGGCCACCAAAGGTGGCCAAAAATAGTTTTAAACTTCCATAATTTCTTTGTCCTTAAGGGCAATGACTTCGTCGATGGACTTCTCAGTCTTCTCAACGGCCTTCTGAACCTTGTCGAGAGCCTTCTTAAGATCGTCTTCTGTGATCTCATGATCCTTCTCAAGCTTCTTCAGCTTGTCGTTGGCATCTCTTCTTAAGTTTCTGATGGCTACCTTGGCTTCCTCACCCATCTTCTTAACGGTCTTGGTGAGTTCTTTACGTCTTTCCTCTGTTACCTGAGGAATGACCAGTCTGATGCACTTGCCATCGTTTGAAGGATTGATACCCAGGTTTGCGATGTTGATGGCCTTCTCGATCTCGTTGATTGACTTGGGATCGAAGGGGCTGATCATGAGTGTTCTAGGATCAGGTACTGAAATGTTTGCAATGTTCTTAAGGGGAGTAGGCATTCCATAATAGTTTACCATGACCTTATCAAGGAGGGCGGGATTAGCTCTGCCTGCTCTTACAGTATTAAGATCTTCCTTAAGAACGGATATGGTCTTTAAGCTTTTTTCTTCCAGGTTGTTCATTATAGTTTCCATGTTGTTTCCTCCTTATTTGATCAAAGTTCCTATCTTCTCACCGCAGACTGCGCGCTTGATGTTGCCGCCTTCTGCCAGAGCGAATACGTGGATCTTAATATTATTATCCTTGCATAAACTTGCTGCTGTGAGATCCATTACCTTAAGATCCTTCTCGATGATGTCCATGTGGGTCATCTCGTCGAACTTCTTGGCGTTGGGATTGGTGGCGGGATCTGAATCATAGACCGCATCCACATTCTTAGCCAAAAGGATGACTTCAGCGTTCATCTCGGTAGCTCTTAAAGCAGCAGCCGTATCCGTCGTAAAGAACGGTGAGCCTGTGCCGCCACCGAAGACCACGATATCTCCGTGCTCCAGATGAGTCAGCGCTCTGAGTCTGGCGTAAGGTTCAGCCACTTCCTTGATCTCAAGAGCGGTCTGTGCCCTTACCTGTACTCCCATGGCTCTGAAAGTATCCTGAAGTGCCATGGCATTCATGACTGTAGCCAGCATTCCCATATAGTCTGCTGTGGCTCTGTCCATGTCGCCTGAGGATCTGCCTCTCCAGAAATTACCTCCGCCAACTACTACAGCTACTTCCACGCCCATGTCGTGGATCTCCTTTATCTGTTCACATACGTTCCTTGTAACATCTGCATCGATGCCGAAGCCCTTCTCTCCTGCCAGGACTTCTCCACTGATCTTAAGAAGAACGCGCTTATATATCGGTTTCATAGGACCTCCTTAGATGATTTTTTGATCGATCGCAAGTAATTGCGGCCAAACTCCATCCTTATTATTATACCACAACTACCTCTCCTTATGCAAGCCGAGTACTAAATAAAGCACCAGGGAAATAACATAAAGAGCTGCAAAAAATCCATAGGTGACTTTGATCCCCGCCGCATCCATTATGACGCCCCCCAGAAGGTTGCATACGATGGATGAAAATGAGTTTCCAAGAGCGTAGTACGTAGCCACCGACAGGCTGGCCAGTCTGGGCGGCACGATCTTACCGAAGTACTTCACCACTTCCACCAGAAGGATGCCGTTCAGGATACCCTGAAGGAAGAAAGTTCCGAGAAGCACGCCCTGGGACGGGCCAAAGCTGTATATGAGGAATCTGATGAGACCTGCGGCACAGCCGATTATAATTAGCTTCTCAGTGGTGATTCTCTTGTTGAGCCAGGGCACCAGCCACATGAAAGGAGCCTCCGCCCCTGCCATGAGAAGGAAGGCCAGGCCTACCCCTGCCAGGTCGCCGCCTGCATCTATATAGAGATAGCTGAAATAGGTGTTGTTGGCCATGGTGGGTCCCAGCGCAAAAAACGAGAACACTAGGAGTTTGGTGAAATCATCATCCTTGAAGAGCTCACGGATCTTGATAGCCTCTCCGGTCTCGTGTTTTTTGGAATAATTGGAGGGTTCAGTGAAGGTCTTCATCATGAGAGCCGCCAGAATGAAGACAGCCGCGTGGATCACGAAATTTATCCTGAGTCCCATGGCTTTGGCCAGCTGGCCGCAGATGAAGACTGCCACAGCATATCCTATGGCTCCCATGGCTCTTATGGCCGGGAAGTTCTCGTTCTTATCCATGACCATGGAATCGCAGAGTCCGTGGGACGGCCCCTGGTTAAAATAAAGCAGCCCGTAGATCAGCGTGTAGGTCAGAAAGCCTGTGATGGTAAGGCTTACCAGGGACGAAAGCGCTGCCAGAAGGAACATTAAGGCGATTACCAGTCTTTTGGATCTGGAGTTGGCATATACCCTGCCCCAGAACATGCCTCCGATGACGGCGGCGCCTGTGCCGAAAGCGGTGACCACGCCCACCTGGGTCCCTGAGAATCCTATGGAACTCAGGTACTGCCCTATGAGCGGGCAGATGGCTCCCATGGGAAAGTAGATAAGAAAATACAGTATGTAGCTTTTGTGTTTTGTTATAAAGTCTCTCATTAAAGTAAATAAAGCTGCCCCGCTGCATCACGCGGAGACAGCCTCTGCTCTGAATTGTTTTAAAGTCTTTCTATATGCTATTTTGTAATATATGTAATGTGATACGGATGTTACAGCCCAGCTGAAGGGATAAGATGCGTAGACCCACTCGATGGTGCTGCATTCCGGAAGCTGGCACACTGTTGCGATCCAGACGATTCTAAGAGCGCAGACTCCGATAACCGTAATGAAGGTCGGAACTATGGAGTAACCCATTCCCCTGGCTGTACCCGGAATAACGTTCTGGATTCCGCAAAGGAAATACGGGATGCACATGAAAGCCATTCTGATCATACCGGCTTCCACCACCTTCGGGTTATCCGTGTATATACTAAGAAGCGGCTCTCCAAAGGAATATGTGATGATGCCCAGGGTCAGTCCTGCCAGAGATACCAGAGCTACCGCCGTCCTGAATACCAGAGGCACTCTTTCCACCTTGCCCGCTCCGATATTCTGTGAAGTAAAGGATACGGTGGACTGGGTGAAGGCATCCATGGCAACGAAGGTGAAGCCCTCAAGGCTGGCAGACGCCGATGATCCTGCCATGTAGATCTTTCCAAAGGAGTTGATGGATGACTGGATGGCCATATTGGATATGGAGAACAGCATTCCCTGGATGCCGGCAGGCACGCCTATTATCAGTATGGGCTTCATCTTGGACTTGTGGAGTCTGAGTTTTCTGATTTCCAGTCTGAAGGCTCCCTTCTCTTTCATGAGGGTTCCTATGATGAGACTCATGCTCAGGATCTGAGATATTACTGTGGCCAAAGCGACGCCTACTACTGCCAGATGGAATACGATCACGAATACCAGATTCAGGCATACGTTCAGTACGCCGGCTGCCGCCAGAAAGTACAGCGGCCTTCTCGTGTCACCTCTGGCTCTGAAGATACCTGAACCGAAGTTGTACAAGGCCATTACAGGAATACCGATGAAGAGGATATTCATGTACTGACTTGAAAGTGGCACGATCTCCTCCGGTGTTCCGGTGATCCTTAAGAGCCAGGAACATGAAAGCAATCCTGTTACAGCCATGAGGGCGCCGCCGATGATGGCAAGCAGGATGGCTGTATGGACTGAATCGGAAATGTCCTTTTCTCTTCCCGCGCCATATGCCTTGGCAACGGTTACGTTTACGCCGGTGGAAAGACCAATCAGAAGAGTCACTATGAGGTTTACAGGTGAACTGGATGCGCCTACTGCTGCCAGCGCCTCATCTCCTGCAAAACGTCCGACGACTATGATGTCCGCAGCATTGAAAAGCAGCTGAAGCAGTCCCGAAAGCATTACGGGAATGGCGAACTTCAGCATCTTTTTAATGATAGGACCGTTGGTCATATCTATTTCATATTTTTTGGTTTTATTTTTGACCTCTATCTCTCTTGCCATATGGCGTTTTATCTGGGCAGAACGATCTGTCTCTTCTCCTTTTCCTTTGCCCTTCTGTAAAGGGTGAATTTGTGTCCGATAGCCTGGACGAATTCAGCACCAAGGGTCTCAAGCAGTCCGTTGGCAGTCTCCTTAGGATCGAGTTCACAGCCTTCCTGGATCTTGACCTTAACCAATTCGTGGGCTTCCAGATAGTTGTCCATCTCTTTGATAACGTTCTCCGTGAGCCCGTCGCGGCCGATGAAGACCACTGCGTCTTCCTTCTGAGCCAGGCTCTTTAAATAGCTTCTCTGTTTTCCTGTTAACATGTTATTTTAAGGCGATTCTTATGCCTTCCTCCTCTTTTTTATTTCACTAAAAAAGGATAACTTAAGTGCTATCCTTTATTATTGCTGAAAAGATATTATACTACTTTTGGTAATAGAATTCAAACCCTTTATGGATTATTTTTTGCGGTCTTCTTCTCATTTTTTGAAGCTGTGAGAATGATAATGGATACGATGACTATGACCATTCCCAAAAAACCTGCTACTGTCGGTATCTCACTGAATACCAGTATGCCGAAAACCAGGGCTGCCGTAGGCTCCGCGCCGGATGCCAGAATGGATACCACTCCCGATTCCATGTGGATGAAGGAATAGTTAAAGAAAAGATTCGGCAGAAGCGATGTGATAAGGCCGTTCAGGGCGAAGATGCCGATGCCATAAGCCGGCGCCTCCCCGATGAAAGCAGAAAGCTGAGAATAGTCCGCAAGAAAAGCCATGGGAATAATGGCAAATAAGCTGTTGTAGAAGAGAAGCGTCACAGGATGTATTCCCCTCACCCCTGATGCTTCATTACTTCCTAAGGTGCAAACAGCGTTTGAGAGCGAGCAAAAAACTCCCATAGCAAGGCCAAAGACGCTCCACTGGAGTTTACCGGAATCCACCACTCCACTAAGAAGCAGGCAGCCGAAGACCACAGCCAGCATGCAGATCACCTTAAGTGGTGTGATCTTTTCCTTAAAAAAGATGGCACCGAAGATTATGACATACACGGGCGCAGTACAAAGAAGAACTGCCGCCAGTGAAAGGCTCAGCTCCTGGATGGAATAGTTATAAAAGACGTTCATCAGGCTGAAGCCTATCATGCCTGTGAAAGCCAGAAGCGGAATGTCCTTCTTGTTGATCCTGAACAGGGACTTATCCTTGATAAGCATCCAAAGTCCCACCATGATCACCGTCATGAGAAGTCTTCCGAATATGATTGTGAAGTTTGAAAGTCCTGCGCTCAGGAGGTCTCTGACGAAGATCCCTGCGCTTCCCCAGCAGATGCCGGCCAGGACGGGAAATACAGCGATGATTTTTTTCATAAAAACATTATATCACATGAGACTTAAAATAAAATAATATTTCTTTTAATATTTATGATTTGTGGTATAATGTTTGTATCTATGAGAATAATAATCAGGAGGTATTGAAATGAGCAAATACGCAGGAACACAGACCGAGAAGAACTTATGGGAAGCATTCGCTGGAGAGTCTCAGGCCCGCAACAAATACACATATTTCGCTTCTAAGGCTAAGAAGGAAGGCTATGAGCAGATTTCTGCTTTATTCCTTAAAACCGCTGAGAACGAAAAAGAGCACGCTAAAATGTGGTTCAAGGAACTGGAAGGTATCGGCGATACAGCTGCTAACCTGAAGGCTGCTGCAGATGGTGAGAACTTCGAATGGACAGATATGTATGAGGGCTTTGCCAAGACAGCTGAAGAAGAAGGTTTCCCTGAACTGGCTGACAAGTTCAGAAAGGTTGCTGCCATCGAGAAGCATCACGAAGAAAGATACAGAGCTCTCCTTCAGAACGTAGAAGCTAAGACCGTCTTTGAGAAGAGCGAAGTCAAGATATGGGAATGCAGAAACTGCGGACACATCGTGGTCGGCACCAAGGCTCCTGACGTATGCCCTACCTGCGATCACCCTCAGGCTTACTTCGAAGTAAACTGCGAGAATTATTGATTTTATATCGAAGAAAAGGGGCTGTCTCACAATGAGATGGCTCCTTTTTTAGTTAAGATAATAAAGTGTTGTAAATGGTGTGTAAACCTAATCTTCTGTTTAAAGCATTTGTGGTTTACTGCTATTTGGCTTCCTTGGTGCGAGGTAAACCTCAATGCATGGTTTTTATGGGTTGTGGTTTATCGCAATATGGCTTACTTGGTGCGAGGTAAACCTCAATGCATGGTTTTTATGGGTTGTGGTTTACTCTTGCTTTGTGTATTATTTCACAATGTGATGGATTTAGCCATACTAGTAAACCTAACAGCCTGAATTGCAGGAATGTGGTTTATTATACACTCAAAGCATAAAATTTAGGGTAAACCTCAAATGGCATATTTTGCGCTTGTGGTTTATTATCTGACGAGGCA
>JAFPXY010000043.1 GCA_017394515.1 Bacillota bacterium
AACTGGTTTGGGACCAGTGGGCCGCGGGTTCAAATCCTGCCACCCCGACCACAGAACTTTGGGCCTCTAGCTCAGTGGTTAGAGCATCCGGCTCATAACCGGCAGGTCCCGGGTTCAAATCCCTGGAGGCCCACCATTTTAAAAATCATAAACAAATGCACGTGCCCAGTTAGCTCAGTAGGTAGAGCAGGGGACTGAAAATCCCCGTGTCTCTGGTTCGATTCCGGAACTGGGCACCATTTATTTTTTGAAAGGAGTAGGGAAATGGAACACATCAAGACTTTAAAGACACGCGACCTCTGTGAATCTGCTAAGAACGGCGGATGCGGAGAATGCCAGACATCATGTCAGTCCGCTTGCAAGACAAGCTGCGGTATTGCCAATCAGCAGTGTGAGAACGAAAATAAGCAGGCATAATAATACAGCTAAGGATACCGCCTAGAACCGGCGGTATTTTTATGGAAAGGGAAAAAATGATTCATCAGTATAAAATGGGAGGTCTCAACATCGTCCTGGACGTATTCTCCGGAAGCATCCATGTGGTTGATGATCTGGCCTACGATATAATCGCTCTCTATGAGGGTGAATCCAAAGAAAACATCATTGATAAGCTCTCCAAAATGTACGGGATCGAGCGCGAGGAAGTAGCAGAGTGCCTGGAGCAGGTAGATGAGCTTAAAGAAAGCGGCAAACTCTTCACTGAAGACAGCTTCGAACCACTTTCAGGAGAACTCAAGCAGAGATCGGAAGGAATAATCAAAGCCCTCTGCCTCCATGTGGCTCACAGCTGCAATCTGAACTGTGAGTACTGTTTCGCAAGTCAGGGTAAGTATCAGGGAGAAAGAGCCCTTATGAGCTTCGAGACGGGCAAACGCGCTCTGGATTTTTTGATCGAGAATTCCGGCACCAGAAGGAATCTCGAAGTCGACTTCTTCGGCGGCGAGCCTCTGATGAACTGGCAGGTGGTAAAGGATCTGGTGAACTATGCGAGATCCATCGAGAAGGAGCACAATAAGAATTTCCGCTTCACTTTGACCACCAATGGAATGCTTATAGATGATGATGTGATAGATTTCTCCAACCGCGAAATGTCAAACGTGGTCCTGAGCCTTGACGGAAGACGTGAGGTCCATGACAGATACAGAGTGGACTATGAGGGAAGAGGCAGCTGGGACAGGATTGTTCCGAAGTTCCAGAAGTTCGTGTCCGAAAGAGGAGACAGGAATTACTACATGAGAGGCACCTTCACTCATGAGAATCCTGACTTCCTTAAGGATATCGAGACCATGCTGGATCTGGGATTTACAGAGCTCAGCATGGAGCCGGTAGTTGCTTCGGATGATGATCCTGCTGCCCTTACGGAGGCCGATCTTCCTGTGGTCATGGATCAGTACGAGAAACTCGCAGAATTCATGCTCAAGCGCCATAAAGAGGGAAGACCTTTTACTTTCTATCACTATATGATAGACCTTGAAGGCGGTCCCTGCGTTTATAAGAGAATCTCGGGCTGCGGCTCAGGCACGGAGTATATGGCAGTCACTCCCTGGGGAGACCTTTATCCATGTCACCAGTTCGTCGGAGAAGACAAGTTTAAACTGGGAGACATTTGGAAGGGTGTGACCAACGGGGAAATGACCGATGAATTCAGATCCTGCAATGTGTACACGAGACCTGAATGCAGAGACTGCTGGGCGAGACTGTACTGCTCCGGCGGCTGTGCAGCCAACGCTTACCATTCAACAGGAAGCGTAGGCGGCATCTACGAGAAGGGCTGCAGACTTTTCAAAAAAAGAATGGAGTGCGCCATCTGGCTTGAGGCGTCAAAGCTCCTGTAATGATCGAAACGCGCGTCGAATCAAAACTTCGGTGTGCGTTTTTTTGATGTTCAAAATAGTACTTTTCAGAATTTTCTGAAAATTTACAAATAACTACTTGTATTTATATTTTTTTGTGTTAGAATAGTAGACAGTCTATGCAATTTAATGAGGTACACAATGGTTATTACAGATTTTTTGGAAAGAAACGCCAGGCTTTGGCCTGATGAGACAGCTTTAGTTGAGATCAATCCCTCTGAGGAGAGAGATGCAGCGGTAACCTGGAGAGACCTGAGCCTTCTCGGTGAGACATCCAGCGATACACCTTACAGAAGAGAGATGTCTTGGACACAGTTTGACAAGAGAGCAAACCGCTTCGCCAATCTTCTTCTCTCCAGAGGAATCAAGAAGGGCCAGAAGGTAGGCATCCTCATGATGAACTGCCTTGAGTGGCTTCCCATTTACTTTGGAATACTTAAGAGCGGCGCCATAGCGGTTCCTCTCAATTTCAGATATTCCTCCGATGAGATCGAGTATTGCCTTGATCTGGCCGATATCGAAGTTCTGGTATTCGGACCTGAATTCATCGACCGTATCGAGCTGGTTTTAAAGAATCTCAGAGAGGTCAAATACTTTTTCTTCGTAGGAAGAAAGGACATCCCCGAGTGGGCAGAGAGCTACAACGAGCTCGTGAACTACTGCTCCAAGGAGGCTCCTCCGGTTCTCAATGAGCCTGAGGATCATGCTGCGATTTACTTCTCATCCGGCACCACCGGCTTCCCCAAGGCCATCCTTCACAATCACAAGGCACTGGTGAACGCCTGCGTAGTGGAACAGAAGCATCACGGACAGACCAGGGATGACGTATTCCTTTGCATTCCTCCTCTGTATCACACAGGCGCCAAGATGCACTGGTTCGGCTCCCTTATTTCAGGAAGCAAGGCGGTCATCTTAAGAGGCGTGAAGCCCGAATGGATCTTAAGAGTCGTCACCGAAGAGAAGTGCACCATCGTGTGGCTTCTGGTGCCCTGGGCTCAGGACATCCTTCTTGACATTGAGTCCGGCAAGGTGAATCTCAACGATTATCTGCTTGATCAGTGGAGGCTCATGCATATCGGAGCTCAGCCCGTACCTCAGAGCCTTGTAGAGCGCTGGCTCAAAATATTCCCGCACCACCAGTACGACACCAACTACGGACTTTCAGAGTCCCTGGGACCAGGCTGCGTACATCTGGGTGTAGAGAACGTGGATCACGTGGGAGCTATAGGTGTTCCTGGATATGGCTGGGAATGCAAGATCATCGACGAACAGGGTAACAAGGTCAAGGACGGAGACGTAGGCGAACTTGCCGTTAAAGGCGACGGAGTCATGCTCGAATACTATAAGAACCGTGAAGCAAGCGAAGAGTCCCTCCACGACGGCTGGCTCTGGACAGGAGACATGGCCAAGATGGAAGACGGTTTCATCTATCTGGTAGACCGTAAGAAAGACGTTGTAATCTCCGGAGGAGAGAACATCTATCCTGTACAGATCGAGGACTTCTTAAGCGCATATCCGAAGATCAGAGATGTGGCAGTCATCGGACTTCCTGACGAGAGACTGGGCGAGATCTGCGCGGCCATCATCAGCCTTAAAGATGGCGAGACCGCTACAGAAGAAGAGATCAACGAATTCTGCGAGACTCTTCCGAGATACAAGAGACCTAAGAAAATCATCTTCGACAAGGTACCCAGAAACGCTACAGGTAAGATAGAAAAACCTGCTTTAAGAAAGAAATTCTGCTCGACGAACCTCGTCGAAGCTCAGACAAGGTCCTAATGACCTATAAAGGAGATAAATGTTATGAAAAAACTCATGTTAGGAAATGAGGCGGCCGCCAGAGGCCTCTATGAGGCCGGCTGCACCTTCGTTTCAAGTTATCCGGGAACTCCCTCCACGGAGATCACGGAATTTGCAGCCAAATATGACGAGATATATGCTGAGTGGGCACCCAACGAAAAGGTAGCCATGGAATCTGCCTTCGGAGCCTGCCTGACGGGTCAGAGGACGTTCTGCGGCATGAAGCACGTGGGACTTAACGTGGCAGCTGATCCGCTTTTCACCATCTCATACACCGGCGTTAACGGCGGTATGATCATCGGTGTGGCTGACGATCCCGGCATGCACAGCTCACAGAACGAGCAGGACTCCAGGCATTATGCCAGAGCCTCCAAGATTCCCATGGTAGAACCTTCAGATTCAAGAGAAGCCATCGAATTCGTGAAACTGGCCTATGATATCTCCGAGAAGTACGACACACCTGTGCTCCTCAAGATGTGCACCAGAGTATCACACTCTCAGAGTGTTGTGGAACCCTCCGACAGGGTAGAGATTGAGCCTAAGCCATATAAGAAGGACGGCGATAAGTACATTATGATGCCGCGTCAGGCCAAACTCCGTCATCCCCTGGTAGAGCAAAGAACTCTCGACCTCATGAAACTCTCTGAGACCAGTCCTTTGAACAGGATCGAGGAGGGAAAAGAAAAGGCCACAGCCATAATCACCGATTCCACTTCCTATCAGTACGTTAAGGAGATTTTGGGAGATCGCTTCGACATTCTGAAACTGGGACTGATCTGGCCCGTTTCCGATAAGCTCTTAAAGGATTTCACAGAAGGAAGAGAGAACGTCGTCATAGTCGAAGAACTGGACGGCTTCATCGAAGGCATGGTCAAGGCTCTGGGAATCGAATGCGTGGGTAAGGAATTCTTTTCACCTATAGATGAACTCTCCCAGAACAAGGTCAGAGAGGGACTTTCAAAGGCGCTCAATGAACCGAAGCTCGCTCCTGAGATCCCTCAGAAAGAGAGAGATTACGATATTCCTGCCAGACCTCCTGTCATGTGCGCAGGATGCCCTCACAGAGGCTTATTCTACGTTTTGAGCAAGCTTAAGCTGAATGTCATTGGAGATATCGGTTGCTACACTTTAGGCGCCATAGAGCCTTTAAACGCCATAGACACCACCATCTGCATGGGAGCGTCCGTATCCGGTATCCATGGTTTCAACAAGGCATCATCCTTCACCGAAGATAAGAAAGAAGCAAAGACCGTTGCAGTCATCGGAGACTCAACCTTCATGCACTCCGGTATCACAGGCCTTGTGAACATAGCATATAACGATTCAAATTCCACGGTCATCATTCTGGATAACTCCATAACAGGTATGACCGGTCACCAGCAGAATCCCACCACAGGCATGAACTTAAAGGGAGATCCTGCTCTTGCGGTGGATCTGGAAGCCCTTTGCCATGCTGTAGGCATCGCCTCCGTCAGGGTGGTGGATCCTTATGATCTCAAGGAGACCGAAAAGGTCATCAAGGAAGAGCTGGCTAAACCTTGCTCATCCGTGGTCATCTCCAGACGTCCCTGCGCGCTTCTCAAATATGTCAAGCATAAACCGGCCATCGTTCCCGATAAGGACAAGTGCACCAAGTGCAGGATGTGCATGAAGATCGGCTGTCCCGCCATCATGGTGACGGATAAGGGCGTTGAGATCGATCACACACTCTGCGTAGGCTGCGGCGTATGCACCGAACTCTGCCATTTCGGAGCTCTTGGAGAAAAGGAGGCGTCAAAATGAAAGAAAACATCAATATCATGATCGTCGGAGTAGGCGGTCAGGGATCGCTCTTAGCTTCCAAACTCCTTGGAAGGATCTTTCTTGATAACGATTACGATGTAAAGGTATCCGAGGTCCACGGCATGAGCCAGAGAGGCGGCTCCGTACTCACATACGTAAGAGTGGGAGAGAAGGTCTACAGCCCCATCATCGATAAGGGAGAGGCTGATTACGTTATAAGCTTCGAGATACTGGAAGCTGCCAGAGCCATGGACTTCCTTAAGGCTGACGGCAGGATCATCACCAATCTTCAGGAGATCAATCCCATGCCGGTAGTTGCCGGCAAGACCGTTTATCCCGAAAACCTTGCGCAAAAAATCAAAGACGAAGGTTTCTCAATCGACGCTTTTGATGCTCTCAGCCTGGCTGAGGAAGCGGGTTCCTCCAAGGCGGTAAATCTGGTACTCATGGGAAGGCTTTCCAAACACTTCGATTTCCCTGAAGACGAGTGGATCGGGACCATCGAGAAGTCCGTTCCCGAGAAGTTCCTTGAGATGAACAAGAGAGCATTTTTACTGGGAAGAAATTCATAAAATACTTCTAAAAGGACCGCTTTCAGGTATGTAAAATACCCGAAAGCGGTCTTTTAACATTTCTTTACCGATATGACAAAAAATCTATTGATATTTATTACCGCAAGTGATATATTATTTCTCGAATTTGGATTATTTTTTACGAAAGGGGACAAAATAATGAAGAGATTTTTTGCATGCGTTTTATTATTCGCGTTACTGGCTTTAACTGTGTCGGGCTGCGGCTCCAATGACACTTCTAAAGGGCCTTCCTGCGCGGATATTTTAAATTCCGTAAAAGACGCTACAGAGGATGGTTTCGACAAGGTTTACACCTACGAAGACAGCGAATATCAGGATAATTTCAGCCATATGTACGCTGTTATGTGGGACATGATCGATGACGGAGGTATCCTTTACACTGAAAAGGGCGGACTGGCAGATGAGATCTCACTGATGCATATCAAGGATCAGGGAGACATCAGCATAGCCAAAGAGAAACTCCAGGAACGTATCGAAGAGAGAAGAAACCAGTTCAACGGTTATAAGCCTGAAGAAGTGTATAAGCTGGACAATGCTACTGTCATGGTTCAGGGAAACTATATAGCTCTTCTGATCGGGGAAGATCCGGCCATGCTGGAAGTTGAGATCAGAAACGCTATCTCAAATTTAAGTGAATAATTAAAAAGGGTAAATAAAATGGAAAAAAAGAATGGATTTTGGAACAAAAGTAAGGGGATTTTAGGTTTTATCGTTATCCTGGGACTGTTCGGAGGACTTTTCTGGCAGAACAGCGGCATGATCGAAAAGATGAATAAGATCTTAAGCGATAACGAAGGTACAGTGCATGAGGTTTACGATGACACCAAAGTCATCGAAGCTTACAAAAAAGATTCCAAAGATGGACTTGATGAGGAGGAAGCATTCCTGTATGATACTCTTAAGGAAACCATTCCCGAGATCATCAAGGACGGCATGACGGATTACGAGAAGGAAAAGGCGGCTTACGACTGGGTATTCGGACTCACTCATTTCAATGAAGACAGCCTTAATCCCATGAATGGCGGAAACAGCAACCAGGAGTGCTATAAACCTTATGACGTCATAAAGAATCACAGCGCCATCTGCGTGGGTAATGCCACCACCTTCAAACTCATGATGGACGCTATGGAGATACCTTGTAAGATCATTCACTCTACTCAGTCAGGAGAGCACGCCTGGGACGTGGTACAGCTGGATGATGAATGGTATCACGTGGACGTGACCTTCGATGGTGGAGATAATGAACCGAACTATTCGAACTTCAACGTGCCTGATTCCATGAAGGATGACGGAACCTGGCCTTACGATCATGAAGAGATCCCTGCCTGCAAAGGTACCAAGTATTGTTATCTTTTCATGAATGCCAAGGAAGCGAAAGATATGTACGGCATCCCCGGAGCTATTGCCAAGGCAAGAGACGCCAAGGAAGCTAACTGCGCCATCATTCTTAAGGACACCAAGGGACTTACAGGCAACATCGCCCAGTATATCGCTAATTCCATCGTGGTTCCTAACGGTGAAGTGTCATACACCGGCGTATATTCTGTAGAGGGTAAGACAGTTCTGGTATATCAGATCTACGACTGGTCCGAAAACGGTGAAGGGGATTCGATCCCGGATGAGATCATGGAGAAACTGTCTTCGAAGATCGATAAGGCCAATGAAGGAGTAACCACAAGCGATATCACCTTTGATGGCTATTACGATGATAACGGTAACTATGTTACCACCGCCAGTGGCAGAGCCGCTGGAAGATAAAGGAGAATAAATTGTTATTTTCAAGTTCAGTATTTCTATTTGCATTTTTACCGCTAACACTATTGATCTACTTCATAGTGCCGGGTAGGTTCATTATGGCCAGAAACACGGTGCTTCTCATCGCCAGCCTTATATTCTACGGCTGGGGTGAACCGAAGTACATTTTGGTTATGCTTTTATCCATAGTTATAAACTATGTGCTGGCCATAATTATCGGAAAGAATAAAGAACAGGGGAATGAGCATGGGGCACGCCTTATGCTCATCCTTGATGTTATAGTGAACCTGGGACTTCTGGGATTTTTCAAGTATACGGACTTCATAATTGAGACCGTGAACAGCCTTACAGGAGCAGGTCTGGGCTTGATCGGTGTGGCTCTTCCCATCGGAATCAGCTTCTACACCTTCCAGACCATGTCCTACGTAATAGACGTATATAGAGGTAAGGTCAAGAGCCAGAAGAACATCATAACCCTGGGAGCATACATAACCCTGTTCCCTCAGCTCATCGCAGGCCCCATCGTCAGATACTCCGATGTGGAGATCCAGCTTAAGGACAGGATTTCCGACAAGGGCAGGATCGCCACAGGCATCAGACGCTTCATCATGGGCTTTGCCAAAAAGATCCTCATCGCCAATCAGATGGCAGTCATCTGGGAAGAGATCTACGCCATGGTGGAAATGGGAAGCCATCCGGGAGCATCACTTACCTGGATCGGAGCTTTGGCTTTCACCTTCCAGATCTACTTCGATTTCAGCGGATATTCCGACATGGCCATCGGCCTCGGTAAGATCCTGGGCTTCGACTATCTGGAGAACTTCAACTATCCTTACATCTCCCAGACCATAACAGAGTTCTGGAGAAGATGGCACATGAGCCTTTCATCCTGGTTCAAGGAGTACGTGTACATTCCTCTCGGAGGAAACCGCAAAGGACTCCTGCGCCAGCTTATAAACATCGCCATCGTTTGGGCGCTCACCGGACTCTGGCACGGCGCATCATGGAACTTCGTTCTTTGGGGCGTTTACTACGGCATCCTCCTGATTATCGAGAAGATGTTCCTCTTGAAGATCTTAGACAGGATACCGGAAAAACTGAGATTCATAAGACATATCTATGCACTGTTTTTTGTCATAGTAGGGTGGGTGATCTTCAACATCACCGATTTCAGCATACTTGGCGAATATCTTAAGTGTATGTTCGGCGGCGGAACCGAGAATCTGGACATCACCGCATACTACCTTAAGTCCAGAGGAACTATTCTGATTGCAGCAGCTATAGCCTCCACACCTCTTGTGAACAAAGCCTTTATGAAACTCAATTCACGCATAATGTTCAACACCATGAGGGACATGCTGGAGACCTTCGTTCTCCTTATCCTGTTCCTGATGAGCATCGCATTTCTTGTGAGCGGAAGCTACAATCCGTTCCTGTATTTCAGGTTTTAAGGAGGGACGGTCATGGCTAAGCACGATATAAAATCAAAAAACATAAAAAACATCGATAACAGAAAAAGACCCCTGGACAGGACTGAAGACGGGAAGCATATAGATATCTTCCTTATCTTCGTCATCTGCCTGGTGGTAGTGGCTCTTTCCTTAGGACAGCTCATCGTACCTGACAAGGAAAAGTCAGATAACGAAAACCGTTATCTGACCCAGGCTCCCAAGTTCGATATAAGCAATATCCTTGAGGGCAAATTCGAGTCACAGCTTGAGGAATACCTCTCAGATCAGATCCCCGGGAGAGAGAACTGGATAAAAATTATGTCAACCGTCTCCACCAGCATCGGAATGACCGATGTGAACGGAGTCTACGTACTTAAGGACGGAAGACTTATAGAGAGAAAGACCGAAGCAGAGTTCAACGCCAAGAGATTCAGGAGAAATCTGGAGAATGTGGCTGAATTCAGAGACGAAGTAAGCGAAGGCGGCACTGAAGTCAGAATGCTTCTGGTCCCAACGGCAGCGTATTCCTACAGGGAGAAGTTCAACGCCTCTACAAACTTCGATGAAGTGGCTGCCATGGATCAGGCCAAGGAAGTTCTGGGAGATACTCTTATCAAGTTCAGAAATTCTCTGATGCCTGAGGATGAAGGATCCCGCGGATATTACTATCTGACGGACCACCACTGGAACTATCAAGGCGCTGAGAAGGGTGCCAAAGCATACATGAAGAGCATCGGAAAGAAGCTCTCTAAGTGTACATCGGAGACCCTTTCAGAAGATTTCATGGGAACTCTCTATTCCAAGGTTCTCCTTACCAAGAAAGTAAGAGACCGCATAGAAATCCCGGAAGAATCCAAAGATATCAAGGTGGAAGTCACCATAGAAGATGAGAAGTACGATTCCATCTACTTCATGGACAGACTTGAAAACAAGGACAAGTATGAGGTGTTCTTAGGCGGAAACTATGACAGAGTGGACATAGTGAACAAGGAAGACGGAGCGAGAGCACTTCCCAAACTCATGATCATCAAGGATTCCTATGCCAACTCCTTCGTGCCTTTCATCCTGGGAGACTTCAGGGAGATAACCCTGATTGACACCAGATACTATAGAGAGTCCGTCAAGGATCTGGCTCTTGATGGAGAGTACGACGATGTGCTGGTACTTTACAGCATACCTAACTTCTCCGAGGAGAAGCTCAACCTCAATGAGAGCGCACTACAATAATTTATATTATCCTAGGGGACTGTCTCAAAACGAGACAGTCCTTTTTGGTTTGTGGGTTTGAGAATGAGCTTCGCTGCAAAATAGGACGAAAACCCTGTTATAGTCATTTGTGTCCTACGCGGTTGAATAGCCCATAGGACAAAACCGGCACTTTTGCCATTTTCATCCTATGTTTCTTCAGGGCACATGAGACCAGGAGACTGTTCTAGTGTAGAATAATGGCGAAATTTGGGTAGAAATCACGGAGTGAGCAACCGCTAACAACCATATTTGGAAATAATTGGGCAATTTGGAGTAAGAATTCAAGGTTTTGCAAGCTTCTTTAAAAAAATAACATAGGATCAAGACAGCGAAATCAGGAGTTTCGTCCTATAGAGAATTTTTTGCAGTAGGACGAAAACGCTTAAATGGAGCATCTCGTCTTATCTTCGAAAACACCAACAGGCAGACGGCTCATCATACGGCCTAATCCGCCAATTTCTCATATTTTAAATAAACTTATACAAACTTACCAATCTATGATATAATCAAACCATGGAAAAGACTACGGATTACGGAAAAATCAAAATAGCAGATGTGGTCTTCGAGAAGATGATCAAGGACGCTCTTACCCTGACCGAGGGAAGGGATGAACTGGCTGAAGGCAAGAAGAGCATCATAGTGGAAGGCAATCACGAAGAACTCCACCTGGAGTTCCATGTGATCCACATGTTCGGCACCAGCCTAAGAGTATCATCCAAGGCGGTCCTGGATCATATGGAGAAGCGTATTCAGGCTCTGGGCCTCAAGAAACCCGTCAGGGTCACCATGAAGGTGGTAGCCATCAGAGCCAGAAGGACCCAGAAAAGAGACCTGGTATTTGAAAGGACAGTCAAGTGAATCTTTCTGACCCGATCACCAGCCTTAAAGGCGTAGGCGGCAAGCGAAAAGAGATCCTGGAAAGGATGAACATACGGACTGTCAGGGACCTCATCTATACCTTCCCGAGAAAGTACGAAGACAGGAGGACCGTGTCGGCCATCATGACAGCACCCTTTGACGAAGAGGTGCTTCTTGAAGTGGTCGTAGTCAGCAAAAAACTCCAGGGCTCGCCATATAACAAGAAGGCTCCCCTGAAGGTCCTAGTTGAAGACAGCACAGGGAACCTGGAGCTGGTGTTCTTTAATGCCAGGTACATCGCGGGGTATTTTTATCAGGGACAGGAGCTGACCCTTTACGGCAAGATCACCTTGAATAACGGCAGACGTCAGATGATTCATCCTGAGTTCCATAAGACTGGAGACAAGGATGACATAAGAGGGTTGTTCCCGGTATATCCGCTGACGGAAGGTATCAGCCAGAATCAGATGAGATCCCTGGAACTGCAGGCTCTGCCATATCACGGGCTCATTACAGAATGGCTGCCTCCTGATATAGTGGACGATAACAGGCTTTGCCCGCCGTCATATGCTGTGACAAATATACACTTCCCAAAGGAGGAGAGAAGAGTTCTGGAAGGCAGATACAGACTGATCTTCGAGGAACTTCTGATACTTCAGACGGGACTTTTCTATATCAAGAAGGGAATCAAGTCCGGAGAGAAGGGCGTTAAGCTCAGCTCCAAAGAGGGTGTCCGGGAGTTTCTCGACAACATGAAATTCGAGCTGACATCAGGACAGAAGCGCGCTTTCGAAGAGATAGAGCATGATCTGGAAGATCAGCGCCCTATGAACAGACTGGTCCAGGGAGACGTAGGATCCGGTAAGACGGTAGTCTCGGAACTTGCCATGTTTAAGACCGTTAAATGCGGTTATCAGGCGGTAATGATGGCGCCAACTGAATTACTCGCCAAACAGCACATAGCCACCTTAAAGAAGGATTTTGAGCCTTTAGGGGTAAGGTGCGAACTGCTCTCAGGCAGCATGAAAGCCAAGGAGAGAAGGGAGCTTCTTGAAGATCTTAAGACGGGTGCTATACAGATTCTGGTTGGTACCCATGCTATCATCCAGCCTGACGTGGAATTCCATGACCTGGGGCTCGTTGTCACCGACGAACAGCACAGATTCGGAGTAAACCAGAGAAACCTCCTGGTAGGTAAAGGAAAGAACCCCAACGTGCTTGTAATGACAGCGACACCAATACCGAGGACCCTTGCAGTAATACTTTTTGGAGACCTCGATATATCTATCATAGACACTTTGCCGAAGGGACGAAAGCCCATCAGGACCTTCCTCAGATATGAGGAGAGCAGGGGCAAGATCTATGATTTCGTACATGACAAGGTGAAGGCCGGCAATCAGGCCTACGTGGTGGCACCATTAATCGAGGAGTCCGATGCTATCAAGGTGAGATCCGCCGATGAGATCCACAAAGAACTCTCATCAAGGTATTCAGACTTAAGAGTCGGCCTTGTTCATGGTGCCATGAAACAAGCTGAGAAGGATGCCATCATGCTGGACTTCAAGGATGGAAAGATCGACATCCTGGTATCAACCGTTGTGATCGAGGTAGGGATCGACGTTCCAAACGCCACCGTCATGGTGATCGAGAACTGCGAGAGATTTGGCCTGGCACAACTCCATCAGTTAAGAGGACGTGTAGGAAGAGGCAAAGACCAGTCCTACTGCATTCTGATAAGCGGCTCCAAGGCTGAGATAGCGGAGCAAAGAAATAATATCATGGTATCCACATCGGACGGCTTCGTAATAGCCGAAGAGGATCTTAAACTGAGAGGTCCTGGCGAGATCTTCGGCACACGCCAGCACGGAATACCGGAGCTGGGGGTGGCTGATCTTGTGAAGAATGTGGATGTCCTAAATAAGGTAAGGGGAATTGCTGAGGATATAATAGACAAAGATCCGAAGCTTGGAGAACCGGAGAATCTGGAATTAAAAGAAAGGATAAAGCATATGTTCGGCGAGAACATATCGCTTCAATTATAGAGATGAGAATAATAGCAGGTGATTTCAAAGGAAGAAAGATAGAGATGCCCGTGGGCTACGACATCAGGCCAACCACCGAGAAGGTCAAGGAAGCCATGTTCAGCATTATAGGTTCAGTGATCTATGATGCTGTGGCAGTCGATCTGTTCTCAGGAACAGGCAATCTCGGTCTTGAAGCCCTCTCAAGAGGTGCTGAGAAGTGCTATTTCTGCGATAATAACAGATCAAGTATTGAACTTATCAAAAGAAATATTGCAAACTGCAGGGCAGAGGAGTGGTCTGTACTTATACCTGGTGACTACGAGAAGTGCCTCATGAGGATAAGCGAAAGGGGAGAGAAGGTGGATGTATTTATCATCGATCCGCCATACAAGAAAGGCCTGTACGACAGATGTTTCGAACTTATCGACGAACTGGACCTTCTGGCAGAAGGAGGCCTTATCGTTGCGGAGCACAAGAGAGATGATGAATTCCCAAATGAAATGTCCGGTTTCACCAAACTCAAGGACAGACATTATGGCACGATAACGCTGTCGGTATATGAATAGATAGAAATATGAAAGACAATGCCAATAAGAAAATTTCAATATTTATTATTGCTTTTATACTATTTGCTATAGCATCGGAGCTGTTTATCATTTTTTCCTTAGATAGTAAAGATATCGCTTCGATTCTACTATTATTAATGCCTGCGATTATTATCGGAGTATTAAGCAATGATCTTTTTATTTCAAATCACAAAATACGTAATAGAATTGAAGTGATCTTTGGGTATATATTTGCCTACGGTATTATACTATGCGTTGCAATATATCTGATCTTTAAAGAAGACTATTCTATGGGATTGATCGCTTTTATCCTTGTCGATATTATTATGGGGATCATATATAAAAGACGAGATAAAGTTGAAGATCCTGGTATATCCGCTTTAAATAGAACAAATGCTATATTGTTTAGCATTGTACTGATTGTTTTTGTTGTTTTAACTACAATAGTGTATTTAATAGGTTGAGAAAGCAAAAATGAAGATACTAACGGAGGTATCAAATGGATGGTTATACAGAATTCTTTATTGTTACTTTTATAGGAGCATTGGCTTCTACTTTAGTATATCCACTTTTATTGTATTTCACTTTTAAAGATCGACCGGATCTTATGTGGATAAAGAAGACGAATAATAGTACTCCAAAGCATTTCTCTAAACATATAGAGATAGCTTATATCACGAAGATATGCATTATAATTGCAATAGTAATAACATTGCTGATGAATTACTCGGAATTAGGATACACTGCTTTTTTCATAGTTCGATTATTATCGTTGTGTACGGTTCCGACGGTGGCTGTTTTGCTTTACATAAAAAATTATAACAGACTGATTATGGAATTTGGAGATAATATCAATGAGACCAATGTGATGTCTGCTAGCAAATTCTCCCTGATTGTATTTGGAGCATTTTTGCCTGTTGTGGTAACATATCTTTGCTATGATAATGACAATATTTATCCTGAAGATATCCCCATATTGCTCTTGCTTCTTGTTTTGTGTGTAGTTCCAATCGTGTCAACGCTGACATATAAGAGGAACATGAACAAAGCTTTTGAAAAAGAACTGTGGAATACAAAATATGATTCCATTACAACCACGTCTTCATTTTGCCTCATTGTATCTTCGACTTGGCTTATAGTTCTGCTTGTGTGGGGCATTCTCTTATTCGCATTGATGATAGGAGCAATAATGTCGGTATAAAAAGAATAAATGAAACGACGTAAATGCATTATGCCTTGCAACAAGTATGTAAACATTTCGTTTTTATCCATTTACAAAACCTCACCCATATGATAAAATAATATGGATTATGGAGGTATGTCATGCATACTAAAGCGCTTTATGCGGGATCCTTCGATCCTATGACTTTGGGACATCTGGATATCATAAGAAGAGCGGCCAAAATCTTCGATGAACTTGTCATCGGAGTGACGGTTAATCTTGAGAAGAAGACCATGTTCACCTTTGAAGAGAGGATGGATATGATCAAGGAAGTAACCAAGGATATGCCCAACGTTACGGTGGATAAATGTGAAGGACTCCTTGCTGATTTCGTAAACAATAACGGCTTCAACGTAGTCGTAAGAGGTTTGAGAAACACCATGGATTTCGATGATGAGATGTCCATGGATCAGCTGCATAAGCATCTTTACAAAAATGCTGAGACCATCTACATAACTGCCAAGGACGAGTTTTCCTTCATCAGTTCCACCATGGCAAGACAGGTCGTTTCCCTCGGAGGCGACGGCTCCATGTTGGTTCCGGAATACGTGCTTGACACTATGAGAAAGAAACTTGGATTTGAATAAATCTGCTGATTTAATTAGGGCGAAAGGAAAGTCAGTTATTATGGAAGACACGACGAAAGTTTTAGATCTGCTCGATGAACTTGAAGATCTCCTTGAAGGAGCGACATCAGTTCCTCTTACAAATAAAATAGTACTTGAAACTGAGGATATCTTTGGAATTATCAAGGATATCAGATTGGCTCTGCCCGACGACATGCAGCAGGCCAAGTGGATAATAGACGAGAGAGACAGGATCCTCATGGAAGGCAAGTCCGAGTATGAGAGAATGCTCAGAGAAGCCAAGAAGCAGGCTGACTTCCTGGTGGATTCCGATGAGATAACACGCCGCGCCATGAAGAAGGGCGAGGACATCATCAAGGATTCAAGGATCCAGTCCAAGGTCCTTAAGATGAAG
The DNA here is from genome assembly GCA_017394515.1 of Bacillota bacterium. Lineage (GTDB taxonomy): Bacteria > Bacillota > Clostridia > Peptostreptococcales > Anaerovoracaceae > RUG754. The sequence continues at coordinate 16,134 of JAFPXY010000043.1, forward strand.
ACCTACGATTACGTCGATCGTATGCTCTATGGAATGCAGCAAAAGATGGACGAGCTCAACATGAAATACTTCGGCGAGATGTATACCAATCTGGAGCACACCTTCACGGCTATAAACGATACGCTTACAGAGAACCGTGAAGAGATCAGAAGCCTGGCATACAAGACCCAGAACGAAGACGAAGAAGCCGAGTAACCGAAGAAGTGTATGATAATACCAAAAGATAACGGATATTACAATAATTTTCAGGGACACGACAGATTCGATGTCCCTGAACCTTTATATAGGGTAACCGGAGGTTACGGCGGAGAATCATATCTCATAGTCGGTTCAGAGAAAGCCGCTCTCTATGACTGCGGCATGGCATGCTTTTCAAGGGAACTGATTTCTAACATACATGAGATACTGGATCCTTTGGGGAGAAAACTGGACTACGTGCTCATGTCCCACACTCACTACGACCACATAGGAGCTTTGCCATACATCCTTAAGGAATGGCCGGATGCTGTAGTTCATGGGGCTAAGAAAGCTATTCAGGTCTTCAGCTCCGAAGAAGCCAAGGAGACCATGAGAGAGCTCGGAAATAACGCTGACAGCCTATACGAGACCCATTTCGGTTCGGTGAGCACCGATGGCTTAAGGATAGATAAGGTGCTTAAAGATGGAGATGAGGTAAATCTGGGAGACCATAAGGTGGTCTTCTACGAGTCCAAGGGACATACGGATTGTTCAGCATCATATATGCTCCTTCCTGAGAAGATACTTTTCTTAAGTGAGAGCATAGGGCAGTTCGAGAGACCGGGATCGGTGGCAACATCCTGTCTTAAATCTTTTGCGCAGTCAATTGAATCTGCAAAGAGAATGGCAAACCTGAAGCCGGAGCGCATTATCTCCATGCACTACGGTATCTTACCCAAGGACTACAACGAAGAATACTTCGATCTGTATATCAAAGAAGCTCAGTGGGAGTGGATGCTCATCAGAAAGTGCATCTCAAAGGGAATGACAGATGAGGAAGTTTCCGATGTCCATGACATCTTTTACTGGAATCCCGAGAAGGAACTCCTTCATCCCTATGAAGCTCATCACTTAAACACAATGATCATAATCAGACGCATAAGAAGAGAAATGGAGGCAAGAAATGGCAAACTATGAAGTTCTGAAAGAAAAGATTTTTAAAGCTATTGAAGAGCATCATCCTGAGATGATCGCTTGTAACGATGATCTGGCTGACCATCCCGAGGTATCTGCTCACGAATTCAGATCATCTCAGAAACTTGTGGAACTCTTAAGAGGACACGGCTATGAAGTGGAATATCCCTTCGCCGGAATAGAGACCTCATTCAAAGCTGTTTATGGCTCCAACGATCATAAATATAAGGCTGCGATCCTTACGGAGTACGATGCTCTCCCTGAGATCGGACATGCCTGCGGACACTGCGTATCAGCATCCATCTCCATCCTTGCAGGTCTTTCCATGAAGGACATTCAGGATGAGCTGGACATGGACGTTCACATCATCGGAACTCCTAATGAGGAGGAAGATGGAGCCAAGTGCACCATGGTAAAACAGGGCGTATTCAAGGGTTACGACATAGCCATGATGGTCCACATGGATGACAGCAACAAGCCTTACTGCACGCTTTTGGCTCTTGACTCATACATGTTCAACTTCCATGGTAAAGCTGCTCACGGCGCTGCTGCTCCTTGGGAAGGCATCAACGCTCTCAATGCAGCCCAGCTCTTCGTTCACGCTGTTGACTGCATGAGACAGCACGTGACTCCCGATGTAAGGATGCACGGCATTTACAGAAACGGCGGAGCTGCTCCCAACGTAGTTCCCGACGAAGCGTCATATGAGCTCTATACCAGATCAGCTGACAGAAGATATCTTAACGGTCTCAACGAAAAGGTAGTCAAGATGGCTGAGGGTGCCTGCCTTATGACAGGCTGCACCTGGGATATGTATCCTACGGCTCAGTCCTACGATAACCTGGTGAACAATGCTACGGGTATCGCTGCCATCAGAGAAGTTTTTGATGAGCTTGGAATCGAAGAGAATGCGGATCCTGATGCTCTCTTCGGATCATCAGATATCGGTAACGTTTCCTTCGAATGTCCTGCGTTCCATCCGACTCTTCAGATCGTAGACAGGGGAATTCCTATCCATACCAAAGGTTTCGTTGAAGCTGTTAAGACTGACAGAGCTCATGATGCTATCGCACTTGGTGCTAAGCTCATCGCTTGTGATATCGCAAAAATATTCTCCGACGAAGAGAAGATCGCAGCGCTTAAGGCTGATTTCGAGAAAGCAAACGCATAAAGTTGCCGATACTTTCGGCTATTAATTCTTTGGAGGCTTGTTATGTTAGACATTTTGATTAAGAATGGTAGTTATCCTGATTATAAAGAAGGCGTGCTCAAAAAAGCAAATATCGGTCTTGAGGGCGGCAGGATAGAGTATATCGGAGATGATGAACCGGAGGCATCAAAGGTTATCGATGCTGATGGCAGAGTCGTTGCTCCCGGTTTCATAGATATCCATATGCATGAGGAGAACTTCGCCGAAGGCAAGCACTACTGCATAGCTGAAATGATGCTTAAGCAGGGCGTTACTCTGGCTGTTGGAGGAAACTGCGGAGTCATGAACCAGACCGTAAGAGAGTTCAGAGACACCATCGATGAACTGGGCGGCTCCCCCATAAACTATATGATGCTCTCAGGATACAACCACTACTGGACAGCGCTGGGCCTGGGTCATCTGGATAAGTCCACTCCTGAACAGAGAAAGATCATTCAGGAAAAGATGAAAGAAGACCTTGAGGCCGGTGCCATCGGAATATCATTTGGAATAGAATATGATCCCGGCATCACAGAAGAGGAGATAATCGAAGCGGCTAACATGAATGATGATGACGACCTTCTTGTGGCTGCTCACTACAGAGCTGACGGGGCTAACAGCATCGCAGCCATCGAAGAGATGGCTGACATACAGTCCAAGATAGGCAAGCGTTTCCAGATCTCTCATTTGAGTTCCTGCTCAGCCATGGGAACCATGAAGGAATCTCTGGATGTCATAAACAGCTATATGGAGAAGGATCCGAGGCTGAACTACGATACATATCCATATAATGCATTCTCTACATATATAGGTTCCACCGTATTCGAACCAGGATGCCTGGAAGCATGGCACAAGGATTACAGCGATCTTCTCCTTCAGGGAGATCCATACAAGAATCAGCCGGCAACCAAGGAAAGCTTTGAGGATGCCAGAGAGAACTATCCTGACATGCTGGTGGTTGCTATCGTAATGAATGAAGACGAGATTGCTGAGGCAATAGCAAATCTCAACGGTATGGTGGCATCAGACGGCATCATCTCCAACGGAAACGGCCATCCGAGAGCCGCGGGTACCTTCCCGAGAGTCCTTGGCAAGTACGTGAGAGAAGACAAGGTGGTTGACCTTGTGACAGCTCTCCGCAAGATAACCCTGGAGCCCGCCAAGAGGCTGGACATGGAGCACAGAAAGGGCGACATCCACGTAGGAGCTGATGCCGATATCACCATTTTCGATCCTGAAACCATAATAGACGGACCTACCTTCCAGGATATAACCCTTCCAAACAAGGGTATCGACTATGTCATCGTAAACGGTGAGATAGCCTTGAAGGACAATGAGATAATCGACGACAGAGCCGGAGAATTCATTGCGTATCAGGACAAATAATATATTTCACAGGGGCTGCTCGTCAGCCCTTGTTATCTTAAAGATAAAAACATGTTAAAGCAGTACCTGGGTTTACCGAGACAAGTATATATAATCTGCTTTGCGAGGATCATTACCGCCATGGGAGCCTTCATGTTCTCCATGAACTCTCTCCTCATGACATCCATCCTGGGCTTAAGCGAAGTCATGACCGGATACATCATGGTCCTTCTTGCGATCTGCGATATAGTGGGCTCCTTGATCGGAGGTAAGCTATCCGACAGATACGGCCGCAAGAGGGTCCTCATGACAGTCATGGCCATTGAGCTCATTGCTCTTGCCTTCGGCGGATACTATGTCAGAACCTACTGGATAATCCTATGCGAATGCGTGGTTATGTTCTGCTTCAGCATGTTTTTTCCTATTATTGGGGCCTTGATCACCGACAAGACCCAGGAGGGCAAGAGGGAAGAGAGCTTTTCGCTGCTGTTTCTTTGCGTAAACGTGGGCTTTGCTCTGGGACAGGTCATCGCCGGCCTCATCTTCTATAACTACACGGAGTGGATCTTCTGGGGTCAGGGGATAGCGACGCTTCTTATGATGCTCATCATGGGCTTCCTCATTGAAGATAATTATGTGCCTGAACAGAAGGCCATATCCGAAAATTCAGCAAAAAACAGGCAGAATCTCCTGTCTCTCATTCTGAAGGACAAACCTCTGGTGCTGTTTCTAATAGCCACCATCTTCACGGGCTACGCCTACATGCAGGTGAGTTACATGATGCCTCTTCAGTACGCCTCCTTCTTCGGACCGGAGACCGGCTCCAAGTGGGTGGCGGCACTCTGGATCGTGAACTCAGTATTTTGTATCGTATGGTCGCCTGTGATACTTAAGCTTACAAAGAACAAGAACGAGTTCAAGGTCATCATGTGGGCTGCCATACTTTTCATGATCGGCATGGGAAGTTTTGCCCTTATAAACAGAGCGTCTCTCGCCTGGCTCATACTGGTAATGACTCCTGTGTGGACAGCAGGAGAGGTCATACTCTCCGTGCATAACAGCATCCTTCTGGGTTCCAGAGCGGAGGAGCATTATAGAGCAAGATATCAGTCACTTTATGAATTCACCAATGGTGCCGGAAGAATGATAGGGCCGGTCACCATGGGATATTTCCTGGTGGGAAGGACATACGGAAATGGCTGGGCTCTCACAGGAGTCCTCGCAGCCATAGCGGGAATCATTCTCTACAGGGCTTACAGGCTGGACACAAAGTCATAGATGAGTTGATTTTTTGCCGATTTTATGGTATTATTCAAGGTCAGGATATATAGTTTTATAAGAGGTTAAATCAAATGGAATTGAATCTTAAAATAGACTTTCATATGCATACCACAGTTTCTGATGGATCTGACAGACCGGAAGAGATAATCGACCGCGTCCGCGAGGCAGGAATCGGACTGTTTTCGGTGACCGATCATGACGCTGTCAAGGGATGCAGTATAGTAAGACAAAACCTTAAAGAAGGCGACCCTTTATTCATCAACGGCGCCGAGTTCTCATGCAAGGATAAATACGGCAAGTATCATATCCTCGGCTTTAATTACGACCAGAATTCATGGGGAATAAAGGACCTTATCAAACTGGGCCACACCTACCGCATGACCAAGGTAAAGGCAAGGCTGGAGTACATCAAGGACAAGTTTGGATTCGTTTTCAGTAAGGAAGATATCGATGAGCTTCTTAGCCTGGATAACCCGGGAAAGCCTCATATAGGTAATCTCATGGTCAAATATGGCTATGCTAAGGACAGAAGACAGGCCATTAGAGAATATATCGACGGCCTTCGTTTCAACCTGGAATATGTACGTCCTGAAGAAGCCATAGAATATATTTTAAAGGCAGGTGGCATACCTGTACTGGCGCATCCTTCCTACGGCAGCGGCGACCAGATCATCGTAGGAGAAGAGATGGATGAGAGACTGAAGCGTCTCATGGACTTCGGCCTTCAGGGAGTTGAAGCCTTTTATTCCGGATTCAATGAGAAATTAACGGCTGAGATGTTAGGCTTCGCAAAACAATACGACCTCTACGTCACCGCCGGAAGCGATTATCACGGCAGGAACAAGTTGGTAGTCTTAGGAGACACAGGATGTTTAGACCAGACTGACGTACCTGAAGGTATGATAAGATTCCTGAAAGCTGTGGGAATGGAGGAGTGCATCAAAGAATGAGAGGTAAAGTTTTTTGCATAGGAGTCGGTCCCGGAGATCCGGAGCTCATGACTCTCAAGGCCGTTCGCCTTATAAAGGAGAAGGATATCATCCTGCTTCCCGGTAAAGAGCCCAAGGATACCATAGCCTACAGAATAGCGGTACAGTCTGTGCCGGAACTTGAAGATAAGGAGCTGGTAGCCATCGATATGCCCATGACAAAGGATCAGGAGATCCTTAAAGAGGCTCACAGGAAAGGTGCCGAACTCATAGAAAGCTATCTGGACAAGGGAAGGGACGCTTGTTTCCTTACCATAGGAGATCCCACCATCTACTGCACCTTCACATATCTTCAGACGATCTTAAATAAAGATGGTTATGAAACGGAGTTCATAAGCGGCATTACTTCTTTCTGCGCCGCAGCTGCCAGGCTGAACATTCCAATAGCCGAATGGGAGGAGCCGATCCACATTTTGCCTGCCGCCCACAATCTGGGTAATGAGCTGGAATATGAAGGAAATTACGTGATCATGAAGACGGGCTCTCATATGGGTGAAGTCAAAGATATGATTAGATCCAGCGGCCGTGAGGCCAGAATGGTCATGAACTGCGGCATGAAAGATGAGAGGGTATATAGCAGTACGGATGAGATACCCGACGACAGCGGATATTTTTCATTGATCATAGCTAAATAAATGGAGGTATTAAGTGAAAAGCGAAGCAAAAGATAAAGCAAAGAACCTGGCTATCATGGTTTTCAGCAATATACTTTTCGCTATAGCCGTAACAGGGTTCATCAGGCCCCATGGTATCATACTCGGAGGGGCTACAGGACTTGGTTTACTGATTACACATTATGTTAACATGAAGCTTTCGGTAGTCGTGATGTTCATAAACATCGTTCTTCTTGCCATAGCCTTCATATTCATGGGCAAAAAATTCGCCATATCGACTCTGGCGAATTCAATTCTATATCCCGTCATAATGTACGTATTCGAAACTTTCATTATTTTGGGAAAGCTCACCGAAGATCCCATGCTTGCTTGCGTATTCTCTGGTGTTCTCATGGGTATCGGCATCGGCCTTATCCTTAAGACCGGAGGATCCACGGGAGGAACGGACGTAATAGCTGTAGCCATCAATAAATATACTCATATCAATCTGTCAGTCCTCCTTTATCTGGTCGACGGAGTCATAATGGCTCTGCAGCTCATGTTCTCCAATAGAGAGCAGGTCATGCTTGGAATCTTCCTGATGGCGCTTCTCACACTTACCATGAACAAGATCATGATCATGGGTAAGACTCAGGCCCAGCTCATGATCTTCACATCGAAAGTCGATGAAGTAAGGGAAAAGATCCTGGGCCAGGAAGACGCTGGAGCGACCCTCTTTAAGATCGAGAAGGGTTATACCGGAGAAGAGAGCAAGGCCATCATGTGCTTGATACCTCGCCGTAAGGTATATGATATGTGTCAGATGATCCAGGAGACAGACCCCATGGCTTTCTGGACCATATCTGAAGTAAATGAAGTTCACGGAAGAGGATTCTCCTTCGAGAGGAGAGTTTAGAATATATGTTTTCCGTTTATAAAGAAAGGAGATCAACATGGGTATTTTTTCAACTTTTATGAAGGGCACTGACATCAATGAAAGCCTTAAGGTCTTCAATTCCACCAAGGGAGCTATGCTGATCGACGTGAGAGATCCTAAGGAGTATGGTCTTGGCCATATCCCCGGGGCTGTAAATATGCCCCTTGGCGTCATCGAAGCGAGATCAGCTGAGATCAAGGACAAGAGCACTCCCATCTTCCTTTACTGCGTATCAGGGGGAAGAGCAGGGCAGGCAGCATCTATCCTTAAGTCCAAAGGCTTCACCAACGTAACCAATATAGGAGGCATCAACTCCTATAAAGGTCAGAAAGAAAAGAGCACCGGAAGAGCATTCTAAGGTATACTGCCATGACTGACGAAAAGAGAAAAAACATAATAATTCTGTGCGTCTTGATCGTACTGGCCTTGGTGAGTTTTTTTGCTGTAGCTCCTGTTATGGCAGATCCCGCCACCTTCTCTAAGACCATAGAGAGTCTGGACGCCAAGAAGACCACCGTGGCTGAGCTTACGGCTGCATCTACGGCGGCTTCAGCTGCCATCACGCTTCTTCCAAACGACATAGGCACGCCTATAGCCGAGAAGCTGGTGGATTTGAGCGGATATTTCGTTCTCATATTCTCTGCCATATATCTGGAGAAGTTCCTGACGACCATAGCAGGCTATATAACCTTCAGATATATAATTCCGTTGGCGCTTCTGGGATTGGGGGTCAACCGTTTCTTTGGAAATGAAATGGTAAAGAGGCTTGCCATAAGGCTTCTGACTTTTGGCCTTATTATCGTACTTCTGATACCTTCCAGCGTGGGACTGTCCAATCTCATCGAGAAAACTCACGAGTACTCCATCCAGCAGACCATCGATGAGGCTAATAACGCCTCGGATGAAATAAACGAGAACAATGACAGCGAAAACACCAACGCCCTGGAAGAGTTCTTCAACAAGGTGAAGGGCGGAGTGTCCGGACAGCTTAAAAAGTTCGAAAACATCCTGTCGAACTTTATAGACGCCGTGGCCGTTCTCATAGTTACCACCTGTGTTATCCCTGTGGTGGTGCTCCTGCTGTTTTTGATGCTTATCAGGCAGTTTTTCGGAGCTATGGGGTCGCCATCTGACGACGTGAAAAAATTAAAGGACGCAAAAAACGCCATAGTTAAAAAATAAAATTTAAAAGGAGATATTTTGTATATGTGGAAATTCAGCGAACTTGAATATAAGCGCTTTGACGTGGATGAGATCACGAAAAAGATCGATGAAGCCATCGAGGCCATCCATAACGCCAAGTCCGGAGAAGAAGTACTGGACATAATGATGAAGAACGAGGAGACCAGCAATGAAATGGCCACCCAGTTTCAGATAGTGACCATCAGACACACTCTGGACACTGGCGATAAATTCTATGAGGACGAGAACAACTGGCTCAACGAAGTTTATCCCACTATGATGCCAAAGATGCTTCAGTTGAACGCTGCTATCGAGGAAAGCCCCTACAGATCATACGTTGAAGAGAAACTCGGCAAACAGTATTTTGTGGAGATGGAACTTCAGAAGAAGACCTTCTGCGAAGCCAATATTCCTCTCATGCAAGCTGAAGCCAAGCTTACCGATGAGTATCAGTCCATTATGGCTCAGTGCCAGGTGGAATTCATGGGTGAGAAGAGAAACCTCTACGGCCTTCAGAAGTTCTTTGAAGATGATGACAGAGAAGTGAGAAGGGCAGCTTTCAAAGCTTATTCAAATTTCTATCATGATAATGAAAAGAGACTCGAGGAGATCTGGGACGAACTCATCAAGATCAGAAACGAGATGGGTCGCAACTTGGGTTATGAGAACTACGTACCCGTGGGATATATGAACCAGGGAAGGACCGATTACGGAAGGGATGAAGTTGCTTCATTCAGAGAGCAGGTGAGAACCGTTCTGGTGCCTTTCTGCGAGAAGCTTTACAAGGCACAGGCTGAGCGTCTTGGCTACGATAAACTCTACGTCTTTGATGAGAAGAAGGTCTTCCCGGACGGAAACGCTCATCCCATCGGAGATGATGATTTCATGATCAGTGAAGCGCAGAAGATGTATCACGAACTGAGCCCTGAAACAGCTGAGTTCATCGACTTCATGATCGATCACGAACTCATGGATCTGAAGAACAAGCCGGGTAAGGCTTCCACAGGATATATGACGCTTCTTCCTTCATTAAAGGCTCCTTTCGTGTTCTCCTGCTTCAACGGAACCATCTTTGACATGCAGGTGCTGACCCACGAGCTGGGCCATGCTTTTGCGGGATACAGAGCTTGTCGCAAGCAGCCCGTTCAGGATTACTTCTTCGCATCCACAGACATCGCTGAGATCCACTCCATGTCCATGGAGCAGTTCACCTATGGTTATGCGGAGAGATTTTTTGGAGATGACGCTGACAAGTATCGTTTCGCCCACCTTCAGGAGGCTCTGACCTTCGTTCCTTTCGGTGTGGCTGTAGACGAGTTCCAGCACATCTGCTATGAGCATCCTGAGCTCACGCCCAAGGAGAGGACCTATGAGTGGCATAAGCTGGAAGAGAAGTATATGCCATGGCGCACCTACGATAACGACGAGTTCATGGAAAGAGGCGGATACTGGTACCATAAACTCCACATCTATCTCTATCCTTTCTACTATATCAATTACACCTTGACCACCATGGGTGCCATGGAGTTCAAGAAGAAATACGCCGAAGACCCTGAGAAGGCCTGGAAGGATTATCTGGCCCTGACGGACGTAGGCGGATCTAGGAGCTATCTGGAGATCCTTAAGTGCGCTAACCTGTCAGTTCCCTTCGAAGAGGGTGCTGTAGAGAGAGCCACAGGATACGCCATGGACATTCTGGAAAAGGAAATGGCTCAGCTTTAAGTTTTTTGCATTTTGATTACGGTATAGGAGGCAGCAAAAAATGAAGATGGCACATGTAACCATTAAAACCGCTAATTTTGATGAAGAGATCAAATTCTATGAAGACTTCGCTGAACTGGTCATCAATCAGGACATGAGACCTCAGATGGATCTGGTATTTCTGGCCTTTATTGAAGGCGGCACCAGAGTGGAGATCATAGGAGATCCTGAAGCAGGCGATGCAGGTAATGAGAACCTGTCCATCGGTTTCTCCACGACTGATGCGGAAGGTCTTCGTCAGGATTTCATCGACAGGGGCCTGAAACCCACGAGGATGATATCTCCGAATCCTCACGTTAAATTCTTTTATGTGACGGATCCGGCAGGCGTTAAGGTACAGTTCATAGAGGGATGACCCATGAGAGAGTATAAGGTGATTGGCATTCTTTCCGCTCTTGAAGTGGAGAGCAATATTATTCTGAAAAAAATGACCGATAAAAAGGTCTCTGTCATTGCCGGCATGACCTTTACCAAAGGCCTTATCCATGGTAAGGAAGCGGTTCTGGCCACCTGCGGAGTGAGCAAGGTCAACGCTGCGCTCTTTACACAGATCATGATCGACCATTTCAAACCGGATGGCATCTTGTTCACCGGAGTCGCCGGAAGCATGGATAGATCCATCAAGCAGATGGATCTGGTTGTTGCGGACAAGCTGACCTTCCACGATGTGAATCCGCACCAGCTGGAATTCTGCTTCCCGAACCAGATCTGGTTCTACACCGATGAGGAACTGTCCAATCTCATCCGCGTGAATGCCAAGGGTTCCATGATCGGCCCCATCATTACAGGAGATCAGTTCATCACTTCAAAGGAACGTTGGAAAGAACTGAAGGAAAGTTTCCCTGAAGCTCTCGCTGTAGAAATGGAAGGCTGTGCGGTGGCACACGCATGTTATGTAAACGAAGTGCCATTTGCCATAATCAGATGCATATCAGACCTGGCAGACAACGGAGCAGAGGATTCCTACGATGCCTTTGAAAAGAAGGCTGCTGAAAAGTCTGCAAAAATAATATTAAATACCATTGAGGATTTGAGGTAAGCAATTGGATTTTTTGCATTTTCTTAGAAAAAAGATAACAAAACAAGGGCAGATGTCAGAATCCCTGATACTGAGCCTTCTCCTGGCTTTAAGCGGTGGCTTTCAGGATGCTTATACCTTCATTGAGAGGGGACGAGTATTTGCCAACGCTCAGACAGGAAATGTGGTGCTCATGAGCGCATCGATCCTGGACAAAGACATCGATGAGTTCTTCAGATACTTTCTGCCGCTTTTGGCGTTCATTGCAGGCATAGTGATCGCGGATCTCGTAGAGCATCACATGAAAAACGCTCAGATCGTCCACTGGAGACAGATGATCATCATGGCAGAGATCATCATAATGGTGATCGTAGGAGTTCTTCCGGTGGAATACGATAAAGTGGCAAACTGTATGGTATCACTGGCCTGCGCTATGCAGGTGGAGACCTTCAGGTTCTTCCTGGGAAATGCTTATGCCAGCACAATGATCATAGGTAACGTCAGGAGCGGAACCCACGCGTTCTCCAGATTTGTACTATACCATAAGATCCCTGAACTGAAGAAGGCAGGGGAATACTTCGCAGTTATTTTTGTGTTCGGCTTAGGTGCTGGACTGGGAGCTACGCTTACACCTATGATGAGGGAAATGACCATCTGGGGATCTGCCATAATTTTGCTCGTTTGTTATTTGCTCATGGAACTTGATAAGGTAGAATTGCTTAGTAATAAAGCGGAGAATGACGGTCAACTACCCACCGCTTAGGTCAAGACCTTGAAGCGGGAGCTTGTGACTGACCCATGGTGGTCGGCATAATGCCTCCCATGTTTGTTACCGCACCTGCGGCTGCCGTCACATCAGGGCCGGCTGACTGCGACCCGGTCAGAGAAGATATACTCCCCTGACTCTGTGCCAGGTACTGT
>JAFPXY010000005.1 GCA_017394515.1 Bacillota bacterium
CTGCCATCATGCCAACGGATTCTGCGAATCCAACGTGACCGGACATGGTGTGGTTAGCCTTTCTCTCAAGGAATTCCTCTACGGGGATACCAATGCCCTGCTCATGCATTACGAGAGGTCCGAAAGGTGAAAGAGAGTTAACTCTTCTGGAAGTGATCTCTTCAACGTCAGTAAGAACGCCTGTCCAAACAAGAACGAGGAGGTCCATGATGTGACCGGGGTTAACGCCTGTTCCAAGGATGGAAACGCCGTTTTCCTTAGCGATCTTGTCAAGTTCAGCTGCGAGTTCAGGATTCTGAGCTGCAGGGAATGCCATCTCTTCTGCGGAGGTGATGCAGTTGATCTTCTGCTCAAGGATGTACTTCATCTTAGGGAATGCTTCCTTAGTGAAGGAGTCTGTGCAGAGAAGAACGATATCAGCAGCACCGGGCTTGATGATGGATTCGTCCTGGATGATGACGTCAGGTCTGTCTCCTCTAGGAGTCTTGATGTAGTCATACATGGAAGTTCCGATCTTCTTGTTTCTTCCAACAACGCCTACGATCTCAACGCCCTTCTTATGAAGAAGCATGTCAGCCATTCCGCCGCCCATTGAGCCTAAACCCCAAATAATTACTTTTACGTTTTCCATATTATTTCTCCTTTTCTTTATATGATTTAAGTGAAATTAGATGCTTTTTGTGAAGCATCTATTTATTAAGCAAATCTCGTGCCACCTTTTAAACATAATAATGTATACACAAAGCTCAGTTTTTTGTGATATTTCACAAAAAATCCGCAGTTCTTCGAATTTAAATGGTGGATTGTACAATTTTTCGAACAATTGCCCAAATTTGATTTTTTGCGCCGGGGATTAAGTGCAAATTTATTGGCGTTTTATGTGCAAATTATTTGGCACTAATGCACCTTCCGCCCTTGTTTTTTCTATTTTATGCCATATTTTTTCAATTTATGCTGGAGAGTCTGACGCCTTATCTTAAGAGACTCAGCTGCCTTGGAGATATTGCCGTTTGCCTTGAGCATCTCGTCGGCAATGATCTTCTCCTCCAAAGAGCCCAAATACTCGTCCAAAGCCATGCCCTCGCTGTATCTAATAGGCGGCTCGCCCTTGATCCTGGTGTCAGGCATGTTGAGAAGTTTCTCCGTCAGGACGTGCTCATTGTCCGCCATGGACACGGCCTGCTCTATGATATTCTCAAGTTCACGGACGTTGCCGGGATAGTCGTAGGCTTTAAGCTTCTTGAGAGCCTTGTCGGAGATCATCCAGACCTGCTTTTCAAAGCGTTTGTTGGACTTTTCCATGAATTTCTCGGCCATGAGCTCGATATCGTCCTTCCTCTCCCTTAAGGGCGGGATCGAAATGTTTATTACATTTAGACGATAGTACAGGTCTCGTCTCAGGAGTCCCTTGGCCATGAGCTCTTCAGGCGCTTCGTTTACAGTGGCGATGATCCTGACATCCACGGGGATGTCCTTGGAGCCGCCGACCCTTCTGATATATGACTCCTGCAGTACTCGAAGGAGCTTGGACTGGAGGTCGTAAGGCATAGCGGAGATTTCATCCAGAAGGAGAGTCCCGCCGTTGGCTTGCTCGAAGAAACCAGCCCTGTCCACGGCTCCGGTGAAGGCGCCCTTGGTGGTGCCGAAAAGCAAGCCTTCAAGTAAGCTCTCAGGGATGGCCGCGCAGTTCTGAGCAAGGAAAGGCTTGCCCGAGCGCTTTCCCATGTTATGAATACTCTGGGCAAATAGTTCTTTGCCGGTACCGGTCTCGCCATAGATGAAGACGGAAGCATCGTTGGAAGATGCCTTCTTAGCACGGTTCACAACGGCCTCAAACTGTTCGTTCTCCCCATAGATATCCTCAAAGGTGTAGGATCTGATGCCGGGTACGGCCTGCACAGGGGTTTCCTGCTTAAGGGCTTCCTCTCTGAGTTTCAGCAGGGTATCGGACATGGATCTGATCTCAGTGATATCCTTGGAAACCTCGATGGCAGCTACGGTCTCGCCGTCGACCACTACGGGAATGGTATCGTTTTCGGTGGTGATCTCCTTGCCGTATATGTTCTTGTAGGTCTGCTGATCAGTTCTGGTCCTCTGATTCTTTATGAGAGCCTTGTAGATGGTACTCTCACCTCTCTTGAACTCCGGGAAGACCTCGTGGAACTTCTTACCCAGAACTTCGCCCGCATCCAGTTTCTCCGTGCGAGCCATGGCACTATTATAGTGGATGCCGACTCCGGCCTTGTCCACGATATACACGCCCTCGTCCAAAAGCTCGATGAGCTCGTCTACTAATTTCTTATACTGTTCTACGTTCATGATTCTTTCCTCATAACACTTTATCTCTCCCTGTCATTATACCACAGTGCAAAATATTTTGCACCCTATTTTTTAAGTATAGTCTGTGTTATTATTAATTGGTCAGGGTAATGGCTCTGATTATAATAGGAAAGAATCGAAGGATAGGATCTATGAGAATCAGAAAAGAAAACAATGAACTCCTTGAGGATGAGATAGTGCTTATTGCGGACGTATCAGACGCTCTGGCCCACCCCTTAAGAGTCAAATTGCTTAAATACATTATGACCCAGAACAGGGCCATGCAGCAGGTCTGCACCAAGGATCTGGTAGAGGAATTCGGCTACGCTCAGGCCACCATCTCACAGCACATGAAAAAGCTGACCTCCTCCGGCCTGGTGGTCTCCAAGAAGAAAGAGAAGTTCAGCTACTACTTCGTAAACATCGGCCTTCTCATGCAGTACGTGGCTGCCGCCAAGAAGTTCACGGTGGACTAATTATACTTTTTAAAAATCAAACCCTCGGGGCCGAGGGTTTTTTGTTTCATCTACATAATCCTACCAATCATTTTGTGGATCTTTTTTTATATAGTTTAAATTAATAATTTCGTATCCCTCTTTGACTTCGACATCTTTAGTACACAAATAATCTGCTACGATATCGTATAAATGACCGCTCTTGCTGTCACTTGCAACAATGGGACGACAAAATTCTTTTATCTTAATATTTGTTTTATTTCTATTTCCTTCTGTTTTATCGCACTCTTTGTCTTTGATTTTGCTTCTTTCGTCTTTTGAGCAGAACTCAAATAACCTTTTTTCAAATCCGAGTTTAAAGCACTCTTCTTTTTTCTCGGTATATTCGTTCATTCTTTTTGCAAAATCAAATATGAAGCATTCTTCTTCTTTTTTGCCTGCACAATCTTTGCAAAAAACTCTAACACAAGCTTTATTTGCTATTATCTGCAGTATTTTCCATCTCCTCTGATATTCCGTGTTATTAATAGTACTTGTTACATTATTGGTATAGTAATAAGTCCTATAATCATATTTATTAAGAATATGATCCTCTCCCTGCCAGACCACGATTATTCTATCCGCTTTAATCTTCAGAGAGTGAATGTAACGGTTTATAATGTTGATGTCTTTACATCCATATTTTTTGCTTCCGTATTCAATTATAAAGTCATATAGATCATCAACTATTATCTCCGCGCTGTAATGCAATAATCCTTCCATGAAGCCTTTGCTTCGTTCTTGAGATGCAACATAACTTGCCCATTCCTTGACTGAAGGTACAGCATTTGCAACAGCGACAGAAGTCCCTGCTGCTTTAAGAAGTGGAAGATCGTTGGTGTTATCACCAAAGGCGACAATGTCTTCCTTGGTCACTTGAAGATATCCCGCTAGCTGTTCTAATGCGATTCCCTTATCTACACCTCCGGAAACTACTTCAATAAGATGAGCATCAGACTGAGCCATATAAACCCTATCTCCCAAAAGTTCCTGCAACCTTGCTTGCTCAATAGGAACCCTTTCCGGATCACATGCCAAAAGGATCTTCGGGGTTTTGAAGAAATGATAGCTTGAAAAGTCGCCAATCTCTCTATAGTCTGCGTATCTCAGGTCTGGGTCAGGATGTCTATCCAAACGAAGTTTCTCAACGACTATAGTTCCCTCATCGTACATCTGAATGTACAGATCGTGATTATGAGCATACTCCACGATTGTTTTTACTATATCCTCTTCAAGGTAGTTTTCATAAATAGTCACATTATTCACAGGGTCTATGACTAGCGCCCCATTATAACAGATTGCCATGTAGGCTGCCCCTATGGAATCTGCAACTCCTTGAGCTGACTTAATGGATCTGCCTGTGGAGATGGCAAAAAACATGCCTCGCTCTACGGCTTTTCTTATATATTCTTTTGTTCCTTCAGGTACCAAACCATCCAAATTCAGCAAAGTATGGTCAAGGTCTGTAGCGATAAGTTTAAACATTGTTTTTATTTAAATTATTTGCATCAAGCACTTACAATTACTGAAATAAGTGAAGAGATAAAAACGATTAACATTACAACAAAAATCACCATATGGAACCCTTTAACAAGCTTTCTTGTGCTTATCACTTTAGGCTTTTTGGGATGGTTAAAGGCGAAGATCGGATCTAAGTCCGCTAATTCTGCCAATTCGTCCTTGGACCAATTCCATATTTCAACAACGTCGCTTACTTCTTTTCCACGCATAAGCAACGCTTCTAACATATAGTAGGCCTTTTCAGCATAAACCATGTGTCTGTCGAAGGCTTCATACCATCTGTTAAGCAGGTTTAATGAAATCCAGCCTCCTCCTAATAGTATTCCATACATCAATATAGGCAAAATATTTACAATTAACCCTGATGTTCCTTCCGCGTCTATATCAGAAAGCCAGTCTTTGCTAATTGAAAAACCAAACCCCAATACTCCGGCGACTACAGCCATATAGATGCCTGTGAATGTATGGATCTCGGTTTCTATATGTCTGGCATGATTTAAGTTTTCTGTCATGCACCCCTGAAGGAATGCTACAAGATCATTCTTATTATCAAGTGAATTGATTTTTTCGTAGGTTTCGTTCTTACTCATGTCTCTTAACCATAAAAGTTAAAGGTTTGATTCTTTGCGCAGATAGTCTTAATTTCGGCCGTAGGCTAAGATTTGAAAAAATAGGTTTCTTAGTCGGAAAATCCGGGGCGATTTCTGGCCTTTTCCTGGGAATCAAAGCAAATTGTAGGCTAAGATGTTTGGATTTTGAATTTTTTAGCCTACATTTGATGTGGCGGGCGGCAATAACGGCGCGATTTTTCCGGCTAAAAGTGCAAAATATGCTCTTTTTAGTCTACCATCGCAATTAAGCGATGCCACCATCCCAAGAATCAGATTTACCTGGGTTTCTTCAACTTTGACACCCTGAGTCTGGACATGGCACGGGCCAGTTCCATCTGGGCCTTCATGTATTCCTGGCGGCTGCGTTTTTTGAGCAATTCTTCTTTGGCTTCGTCGGCAGCGCGCTGGGCGCGGTTAACGTCGATCTCTTCGGGGCGCTCCACCGTATCCACCAACACGGTAACTTCGTTGTTTTCAACCTTTACCATGCCTCTGGAGCAGGCGGCGTGTTCGTCCACTCCGCCGGGTACGCGGTAGGTGAGTTCCCCGGGCACGACTCCTGCGATCATGTTAACGTGGTTGGCCTGAATGCCGTACATACCTTCTGTCAAAGGCAGGATCAGGGATTCGCAGGGGCCTTCATAGAAGCTTCGCTCGGCGGCCAGGATGTGCAGTTCGAATGTATTCATCCCGTCACCTCTTTTTATCTGAGCGTTGCCGCCTTGGCAATGGCGTCATCTATGGTTCCTACGTTATAGAAGGCTGCTTCGGGATATTCGTCCATCTCTCCTTCGATGATGGCTTTGAAGCCTCTGACGGTTTCCTTGATGGGCACGTAAACGCCCTTCAAGCCGGTGAACTTCTCAGCTACGAAGGTGGGCTGGGCCAGGAATCTCTGGATCTTACGAGCACGCCATACGGTGAGCTTGTCCTCTTCGCCCAGTTCTTCCATACCGAGGATGGCGATGATGTCCTGGAGCTCGGAATATTTTTGCAGGATTTCCTGGACCTTACGAGCTACGTAGTAATGCTCTTCGCCTACGATATCCGCTTCAAGGATTCTGGAGTTGGATTCCAAAGGATCCACGGCAGGATAGAGTCCCTGCTCCGCGATCTTACGGGAGAGTACCGTAGTAGCATCCAGATGGGTGAAGGTGGTTGCCGGGGCCGGGTCGGTCAGGTCGTCCGCAGGCACGTATACGGCCTGTACGGAGGTGATGGATCCTGCCTTGGTGGAGGTGATCCTCTCCTGCAGCGCGCCCATCTCCTGAGCCAGGGTCGGCTGATAGCCTACGGCTGAAGGCATACGGCCCAGCAGGGTGGATACTTCGGAACCAGCCTGTACGAATCTGAAAATATTATCTATGAAAAGGAGCACGTCCTTGTTCATTTCATCTCTGAAATATTCTGCCATGGTGAGTCCTGAGAGTCCTACTCTCATACGAACACCGGGGGCCTCGTTCATCTGACCGAAGACCATGGCGGTCTTGTCCATAACGCCTGCCTCATGCATTTCCTTCCAAAGGTCGTTGCCTTCCCTGGAACGCTCGCCTACTCCGGTAAATATGGAGTAGCCGCCGTGCTCCATGGCGACGTTGTGGATCAGCTCCTGGATGAGTACGGTCTTACCTACTCCGGCACCGCCGAAAAGACCGATCTTACCGCCCTTGGGATAGGGCTCCAGAAGGTCGATAACCTTGATGCCGGTCTCCAGGATCTCTACGGAAGGAGACTGCTGGCTGAAAGCCGGGGCTTTGCGGTGGATCTGCCAATGAGGTTCATCCTCGGGTACAGGCTCTCCGCCGTCGATGGGGTCTCCCAGAACGTTGAACATCCTGCCCAGAACCTTCGGGCCTACGGGAACACGGATGGAGCCTTCTGTACGCTCCACTTCCATTCCTTTGGACATGCCATCTGATGAAGCCAGCATGATGCAGCGCACCATGTCACGGCCTATATGCTGAGCCACTTCCATGACTCTTGTACCATCTTCTGTTTTAACTTTCAGGGCCTCTTTGATAGCCGGAAGCTGTCCCTGCTCGAACTTAACGTCGATTACGGAACCTGAAATCTGTACGATCCTTCCTGTCATTTAGTTCAACCCCTCCTCTCTAGATTCACGCTTCTTTTTGCTCTTTTTCTGGCCGCGGGAACCGGCGGACACCTCGGTGATCTCCTGGGTGATGGCGCTCTGTCTAACGTGGTTGTACTCCAGATTGAGAGTTTCCAAAAGCTCTTCTGCGTTGTTGTTTGCGGCGTCCATGGCGGACATTCTGGCGCTTTGCTCTGAGCAGAAGCTGTCCACCAGGGCACTGTAGATGTAGCCGGCTACGTAGCTGGGTACGATATTGTTAAGTACCGACATGACGTCCGGCATGTATTCGATATTAGAATCCTTGAGCATCTCGGCTTCCTCAGGATCCAGCTGGAAGTCCTCCCTATCAAAGGGAAGCAGTTCCTCGGAGACTACGTCCCCTCCCATGAGGCCGTTCCTGAAATCCGTGTACACTATGAAGACCTTGGAAATAGTCCCATCAATATACTGCTTGGTAATGATACGGGTGATCTCTCTGGCTCTTTCCAGGGTGGGGTTCTGAGCGGTGTAGAGGAAACTTTGGTCTATGTTCATTCCTCTTCCCTCAAAATACCTGCGCCCGTACTCTCCCACTACGTAGAGCTTATATGACGGATATTTCTTGATGAGACTCATGGCCTCCTTGATGATGTTCTGGTTGTAGGCACCTGCTAAACCTTTGTCCGCAGTTATTACCAGGAAGGCTACGGACTCCTTTTCATTAACAGCTGCCTCCGGAACTTCTCCGCCATCGGTTCCCAGCACCGGTACTTCCCTGAAATACAGGTTGCCGGCGCTCTCCTTCATCTGGATCATGGTGATGATCTGCTTTTTGAGCATCTCAAAGTAGGGTCTGGTGTTGTCCAGCTCCTTCTTAGCCTTGGTCATCTTGGTGGAGGAGATCAGGTACATGGCGTTGGTGATCTTCTGAGTATCCTTGACGCTCTTTATTCTGTTTTTAATTTCTTTGGTTGTAGCCATCAGCGAATTTCTGTGCTATTTTAATTATTTCTTCTTTAAGTTCATCGGAAAGCTTTCCGGTGGTTCTGATTTCCTGACCGATCTCGGGATGCTCTTCCTCAAAGACTGCCAAGAGTTTTTTGATAAAGGTGGGTATCTCGTCGATATCTATTTCCATCATGGTATAAGCCATGGCAGATACCAGCATGATAACCTGCTCTTCCTGTTTCCAGGGGTGATACTGAGGCTGACGGAGCATCCTCATGAGTCCCTGACCGTAGATCAGCTGGTTCTTTGTCTGCTCGTCCAAATCGGATGCGAACTGACTGAAGACCTCCATCTCACGGTACTGAGCCAGGTCGAGTTTAAGGGTACCTACGGCCTTCTTCATGGCCTTGGTCTGTGCGTCTCCTCCTACACGGGAAACGGAAAGTCCAACGTTAACAGCCGGGCGCTGTCCTGAGAAGAACAGGTCGCTCTCCAGGAAGATCTGACCGTCTGTAATGGAAATGATGTTCGTAGGAATGTAGGCACTTACATCGCCTGCCTGGGTCTCTACGATAGGAAGGGCTGTGATGGAACCGCCGCCGATCTCATCGGAAAGTCTGGCTGCTCTCTCCAGAAGTCTTGAATGGAGATAGAATACGTCGCCGGGATAGGCCTCACGTCCGGGAGACCTGTCAAGGAGCAAGCTCAGAGTACGGTAAGCCACGGCGTGCTTGGAAAGGTCGTCATAGACGATCAAAACATCCTTGCCCTGTCTCATGAAATATTCAGCCATGGCGCAGCCTGAATAAGGCGCGATATACTGGAGCGGCGCACTGTCGGAGGCAGATGCGTCCACTATGATGGTGTATTCCATGGAACCGTGCTTCTTAAGGGTCTCTGAGATCTGCACTACGGAGCTGGTCTTCTGACCGATGGCAACGTAAACACAGATGCAGTTCTTGCCCTTCTGGTTGATGATGGCGTCCAGAGCGATGGCGGTCTTACCGGTCTGACGGTCGCCGATTATGAGCTCACGCTGTCCTCTTCCTATGGGGAACATGGCATCTATTGAAAGAATACCAGTCTCAAGAGGTGTATTTACAGGCTGTCTCTCGATGATTCCGGGAGCGGGGCTCTCTACGGGATAGTAGTCATCCTCCTTGATCTCTCCCAGGCCGTCGATGGGAACTCCCAAAGGGTCAACTACACGTCCCAGGAAACCGTTACCTACCGGAACACCGGCGGTCTTTGCGGTTCTGTGAACGGAGCTTCCTTCGGAAACCTCTTCATCTCCATCGAAAAGAATGCAGCCGATCTCATTTTCTCTGATATCCTGCACCATACCTCTGGCACCGCCTTTGAACACCAGGATCTCGCCGTAGGTGGCGTTGTCCAAGCCTTCAACGGTGGCGATACCGTCACCGACGGTAGTGACCACTCCGACCTCCTGGGCCAGAGCTTCCGGAGTCCATGCCTTAATGGTCTCTTTGATGAGGGGGATGATGTTTCCGTTTCTGGTGGGTACCTTTACAAGGGTATCTCTCAACTGCTGGAAACGTCCGCCTACTGACCAGTCGTAGACTTCCTTGCCCACTTCAAGTCTGAATCCTCCGGGGAAGGCTTCGCTCTTCTCCCAGATGAAATCATAACCTTCACCGTAGCGGGTAGCTATGAAATTCTTGAATCGTCTTTCCTGCTCCTCGTTGGGGGCTTCGAGGGAATAGAGGATGGCAGTTTTTTTCATTTCATTACTGTTCATGCTTTGATCCCCTCTCTTCAGCCAGATCTACAGCATCCAGGAACTGGTCGAAGGCCTCTCCTGCGGTAGCCTGAAGGGCCAGCTTCTCCGTGGCGTCGGTGACCATCTCGGAGATCTCCGCCTGAGCCTCTGAAATGATCCTATCCTTCTCACGAGTAGCTTCTGCCTTGGCTTCCCTGATGATCCTCTCGGCCTCATCTTTTGCTGCCTGTAGCTGGCTGTCTCTGTTCTTCTCGATCTCCTGGCGGGACTTCTGCTTCATCTGAGAGATCTCGGATTCTGCTTCGGAGATCTTGGTCTCATACTGAGCCTTGGTCTCTTCGGATGCTCTGAGATTGTCCCTGGCCTCATCGTCCATATCCCTATAGGTCTTTTCGCGATTCTCCATGAAATTTCTAACGGGCTTATACAGCACGAAATACAGGATCGCAAATAAGATAAGGAAGTTCAGGAGATGCATGAAGATCTGAGCGAAATTTATGTTAAGCGGTAAATTACTCATCTTCTGTCTCCTTTACAGTACGAAGATAATAAGGATTACTACGAGCAGAGCGTAGATGATAGCTGTCTCGATGAATACCAGACCCAGCATGAATGTGGATCTGATCTTGCCTTCTGCTTCAGGCTGACGGGAAATCGCTTCAGAAGACTTTCCTGTGGCGATACCCATGGCAACAGCACCTCCGCATGCAGCGACTCCGATAGCGACAGCTGACGCGATAGCCTTGTTCAGTCCGCCGCCTGCAGCTGCGTCTCCGTCATCAGCGAAAGCAACGCTTGTCATGCTCATGACGAGCAGTGCAACTACGAATACCAGTGTTAAGATAGATAAGAATCTCTTTGTTCTATTCATTTTAATTTTCCTCCGAAAAATTATTTACGCTTTAACTGCTTTTACTTTTTTAGTTTTTAACTTGGGCACGTCAGGCTCGGATACCTCTCCATAGAAGATGGATACCAGCATTGTAAGTACGTAGGCCTGAATAAGTGCGTGCAGACAGGTGAAGAGCACGCCTACTATGACAGGTACCACATAGCTTAATGCCGTATAGTAGTAAACCAGCTCCGTGACCAGAGCGCCTGACAGGAGAGCTCCGAAAAGACGGAAGCTCATGGAAATGGGAAGTGAGAACTCCTTGAGAGTCTTGAGTATTCCCTTAAGACCGTGGGCAGCGATACCGCCTGTCAAAATGAACAGGTAGGATGTGCAGCCCATCATTATGGCTCCGTTTATGTCCGAGAGCGGTGCGGGCATGGATACTGAGTGGCCGCCGGTGGTCACCACCTGAATTCCGAAGAGCTCCAGCATGGTTCCCGTGAATATATACGCGCCAGCCGCAAAAATATATCCGCCCATGAGCCTATTCAAATGCGGGCTGTTGGTCTTGCCCAGGTTGGTGAAATAGCCCACCAGGGTCTCCAGTACCATCTGGAATTTGCCCGGTACCATGGTAAACTTCGGGATCACGAAGATACGGATCAGAATGGCAGCGATGATCAGAATGCCGGATGTGACGAAGCCTGCCACAAGTCCGGGATTGACCTCCATGCCTAAGAAGTTCACCTTGTTCACATCGTGGAGCACCGCGTCTCTCATAACCACCTGAACGGACTCTTCCTCCCCGCCGTTTCCGCTGGTCAGAAAGATGCCCGCAAGCAGTACTGCCGCGATCACCCCAAAGATGATCAACATCGTTTTTTTCTGTTTTTTGTCCATAAGTTTTCTCCTTATATGGTAAAGAACTGGGAACGCTTATCCCGTTCAAGTACCCTGAGTTCCAGGTCCCTTCCCACCAGGAAGCCTTCCTCCTCCAGGAAGTTCCTTACTGTGATCATGGCCTGCTCCGGAGTGTTATTCTCCTGGCTCAAGTGAGCCAAAAAGATCTTAGGCAGAGTCCCGGACTTCCTGCTGCCCGTCCTAAGCATCGCTATCAGAGCGTGGGCGCAGGCCTCGTTGGAGAGGTGCCCCAGATCCGACAGGATCCTCAGTTTGAGGGGATACGGATAGCTTCCGTAGAGCAAAATATTCCTTTCGTGGTTTGCTTCCAAAGCTAAGATGTCCGCATCTCTGACGTTTTCGAAGATCTCCTGAGTGACATAGCCCGTATCCGTCACCACCGCCGCCTTGTAGCCGTCTCTGGTGAAAACGTAGCTCACCGGCCCATGGGCGTCGTGGGACAGGTTGAAGACCTTGATATGAAAGTCTCCCAGGTCGAATTCATCTCCCGCCTCCACTTCGATGAGTCTGTCCCAGGGAAGCGTGTCTATCTTCTTAGTCAGAGCTTCCAGGGTGCCATAAGAGGCGTAAACCGGACATTCGGACTTCTTCAGAAGGGTCTTAAGCCCCTTGACATGATCGATGTGATCGTGGGTGATCAAGATGCCATCCAGGTCCAAAAGACTGATGCCCAGACTCTCCAGGCCCGTCTTGATGGCCTTGCAGCTTATGCCCGTGTCCAGTATGAGATTTGTGGTGTCGCTCTTGATGAGATAACAGTTCCCGGAACTGCCGCTCGCCAGAGAGCAAAAGCCTAAATTCATATGATCTCCTAAAAAATACTTCTACAACCCATTATTATACCATGAATTCTGCAAAAATCCACTTTTGGAAGGAATAATTTTGCGCTAATCTTTTTTCGATTAATTATTTATATAGATCTACGCTTTTTATCACTTTTTTATTATTGTTTATTATCTTTTAACAACCGTTGTGTTATACTAATGACGGTGGAGGGGGGAGAAAAAATGTCAAAACACACTAAAAACGCCCTTGGCGAATCCCTTAAAAAGCTCCTTTTAAAGAAACCTTTGAACAAGATCACAGTTACTGAGATTGTAGAAGACTGCGGCGTTAACCGCATGACTTTCTATTATCATTTTCACGATATCTTTGATCTGCTCGAATGGGTCTGCCTCAAAGATGCCGAAAGAGAGATCGAGGAGCAGCGTTCCAGCTCCAGTTGGGAAGAAGCCCTTTTGCAAATATTTGCAAAGGTTCTAAACAACAAGGCCTTCGTCACCAACATATATCAATCCGTCAGTAAGGACTATCTGGAACAATATATATATCGCGTATCAGAGGCAATTTTTATCAGGATCATCGAGGAACGTGATCTCGATAGTTCCCTGAATAATAAGGATAAAAAAATTATTGCATCTTATTACAAGCATGCTTTTCTTGGAATCCTCTTGAACTGGATCGAAGATGACATGCAAGATGATCCCAAAGAAATTATAGAAAAATTAAGCATTCTTGCTAAGGGTGACTTGGCTAACGCCATCGCCCAGTTCAAGAATCGCTAAGATCCATTTGTTTCCTATTATTCTATTTCCACCATAAAGCGAGCTGGCGTGCAATGCGTCGGCTTGCTTTTGTATTGGACTTTCTACGATAAAAAAGGCTATCTCACAAAGAATTTTGTTAGATAGCCTTTATCTTTTATTCTCTTACCTGGTCGATGCCCAGATTTGCCAGTTCATCGGCTCTGTTGTTTCGGTCTGTCACGTAGAGGAAGTCATCATAGGTGAAACTCTCTCCGTTCCACTCTACGAATTTGTCGTAGAGCTTTCTAAGAGCGGCATCTGTGGACTTCTCCACGCTTACGTGTCCTTTGACCCGGTAGAAGCTCACCTTATGATGCGCGACCAGCGCCAGAAGCTCTTCCCAGAGCTCGCGGTTTTCTACGGGCTGCTTCTTGGAGTTCTTCCAGCCATTCTTTTGCCAGTTCACGTACCACTTATCACGGAAGCAGTTCATGACATAGGAGGAATCGCTGAAGACCTGAATCTCCAGGCCATCGCGCTTCAGAGCTCTGAAGCCTTCGATGACCGCCGTGAGTTCCATGCGATTGTTGGTGGTGTTGGCCTCGCCCCCGTAGAGCTCCTTGGTGTGCTCACCGAACTCCAGGATCGAGCCCCAACCGCCAAAGTTCACATCCCCTTGATTATTGGAACACGCCCCATCTGTATACATCTTAAGTACTGTCATAAATCCCACCTCTTTTAACACGCACTACTGCACAATTAGATCTGATACGTCAATATCCTGATTCCTTACGTAGTGGAACTTCTCGCCATTGAAAATATCATATATTACAGGTACTACCAGTAGCGTTAGCAGCGTGGCGTATATCAAGCCGCCGATGCAGACCAGAGCTACCGGCTGCATCATGTCAGTTCCCGCCGTCTTGCCCATGGCCAGGACGATGAGTCCCAGGATGGTGGTGATGGATGTCATGAGTACCGGCCTCATACGAGTAGCACCTGCTGTTATGATGGCAGCTCGTTTGTTCATGCCGCGGGCACGAAGCTGGTTTGTGAAGTCTACCAGTACGATACCGTTATTTACTACTACACCGTTTAAGATGATCAGACCGATCATGGCGATGATGGAGAGTTCTTTGCCGGAGATTATCAAGGCAAGGAAGCCTCCCGTAAAGGCCAGCGGTATGGTAAACATTACGATAAAGGGCGACTTGAAACTTTGGAACTGGGCTACCATAATCAGGTAAACCAGGAGCACGCCCAAGGCCATCATGGTGCTGAGGTCGCCCATGGCGTCCATGATCATCTCGTTTTCACCGCTGAATTCGTAGCGGACGCCCTCAGGGAGTTCCACCTTGGTAAGGGCTGTTTTGCACTTCTCCGTAAGGAGGGTGATGTTATTGCCCTCTTCAGCCTTGGCGGATACGGTGATCAGGGTCTGCTGGTCTTTGCGGCTGATGGAAGGAAGGCTTTCGGTGTCCTCTACTTCGGCCACGTCTTTGAGTTTGACGCCTTCTGCCAGCTCCAGGTTCTTTAACTTCTTAAGGGTCATGGTGGTTACCTTACCGGAGGCTACCACTACGTCATAGCTGTCGTTTCCTACGGTCATTGAGGTGGCCGTGGTCTCATACTGAAGGGCCTTGGATACCTCCATGAATATCTGGGCTACGGTAAGTCCATGCTTCATAGCCTTGGCCTTGTTCACCTTGAAGTGGTATTCGGGCTGGGCTTCCGACAAGCCGTTATCCACGGATTTAACGCCTTTGACCTTTTCCAGTTTATCTCCTACCAGCTGGGCAGCCACCTGAAGCTTATCATTGTCGGTGGAGTAGAGTTCAACTGTAACTCCCTCTCCGCCCAGGGCAGTGGTGTATTCGGTGATGGATGAAGAGCTCAGGATCTCCACCTTGCAGGGGAGCTTCTTAGTCTTCTTCACGATCTCATCTGCGATATCTTTGCTGGTGCGTTCGGTATCTTCTCTCAAAACCACATAAAGGCTTACGATGGTGTCGGATACCTCTCCGGTGATGCTTCCGATTCCGGAGTTGGTGGAAAGCATGCCTCCGGCAGTCTCCACGCCGTCAATCTTTTCCATGATCCTTAAGGCCTTGTCTGCCACTTCGGAGGTCTCCTCGATGGTGGCGTCTTCATCATCCATGGTAAGTGTACCCGTCATCTGCGGTGTGGACATATCCGGGATGAAAATGAAGCCCTTTTCAAGGGTGGTCTGAACGCTGAATACCAAAAGGATGATAACGACGATCAGTATGAGGAATTTATGGTTGAGGTTCCAGTTGAGGACTCTCTTGTAAACGTTGCTTACGCCATTGAAGATCCTGCCTTCGGGCTTGGGATCTTTTTTGAACATCCTGGATGCCAGTGCGGGCACCAGAGTCATGGCGATCACAAGGCTTGCGCCTAAGGAGTATGCAATGGTCAGCGCCATATCGCTGAACAGCTGTCTGGTGATGCCCTGCACGAAGACGATGGGGGCGAATACGCAGACGGTGGTCAGGGTCGAGGAAATGATGGCTGCGCCGACTTCCTTGGCTCCGGCTACGGCTGCTCTCTTAGGATCGACTCCTGAGCGCCTCAGTCTGAAGATGTTCTCGATAACTACGATGGAGTTATCCACCAGCATACCTACGGCTACCGCCAGACCTGACAGGGAAATGAGGTTGATGGTCACTCCCGAAAAATACATAAGCACTATGGCGAAGGTCAAGCTGATGGGTATGCTCAAAAGGGTTATAAAGGTGGGTTTCAGATCCCTTAAGAAGAGAAGCAGCACCAGAATGGCGAAGAGGGCTCCGTAGAGCAAGCTCTCGCCGATAGCTTCTATGATCAGGTAGATGTAATCGCCCTGGTCCATAAGGACGCTGAACTCCAGACCGTCATACTTTTTCTCTAAGGTCTCGAACTTCTCCTTGATGTTTTCTGAAGTAGTCGCTGTAGCGTAGTTGCTCTGCTTGGAGAAGGTAAGGAGCACGCCGGGGTTGCCGTTGATGGAGGCGTATATGTTACCGCTGTTGTCGGTCTTGAAGATGGAAGCTACCTGATAAAGGTATACATCTCCCAGACCTTCCACATTGAAGAGATAGAGATTCTCGATCTCCTTCTCATCTTCAAACTTGTCGCCTACGGAGACAAGGTAGCGGGTGCCGTTCTTTTTCTGGATGTAGCCGGCGGGCATGTCGAAGTTCTGTCCTTTGAGTACGCCTGCTACCATTTCCATGTTGATCATGGAGCCCAGGTTGGCCTGCTTGAGGGCTTCTTCTGCCTGAGCGTCCAACTCAACCTTGGCGCTTTCAAGCTGAGCCTTGGTGGCCTGAAGCTGAGCCTCTGCCACGGCCAGCTGGGTCTCGGCCTGCTGCATGGTGTCAACGCCCTGAATGAGTCCTCTGTAGGAATTCTTTATCTGGCTTGAACTCGGAAGGCTGGGCAGTTTGATCTTGGTCGGGTCGATCTTGGAAAGATCGTCCAAAGTATCCTCCACAGCTCCCATGGTCTCTTCCAGATTTGCCATATCCTGAGGGCTGATATTGTTTGGATCAAAGTTCTGAACGTCTATGTCATCCAGATCTATGTCCTGCATGTTCATGGCTGCGTCCTGAAGGTCGTTGATGACGCTCTGTGCCTGACGCTGAACGTTCTTTGCTTCGTTGTAAGCGCGATCCACGGCGTTGTCGATCTGGCCGATGGCCTGCTGCTTGGCGGCCTGGATCTGCTTCTTTTGCTTGGCTATCTCTGCCAGACCTGCGTCTACCTGAGCGATACCTTCATCTATCTGTGCTCTGGCTTTCGCCATCTCTTTATTTATCTTCTTGATGAGCTTGTTGTTCAGTTTCTCGATCTTTTCGGGTTCCAAAAGAACATTGATCTGAGATCTGAGCAGTCCTCCTGCCTGTACGGAAGCCACGCCGGTGGTTCCTTCCAGATCGTTCATGAGAGTCTCGTTTACGAAGTTGGATAGGGATTCGGTATCCTTGCCTTCCATGTTGACCGCTGCAACCATGATGGGTAACATGGTCGGATTGATCTTCATGATATAGGGTGAACCAATGGTGTCTCCCCAGCTGCCTTCCACCAGGTCAACGTTTTGCAAGGTGTTGACCATAGCCGTATCCATGGATGATCCGTTCTCGAATTCCATGAATATCAGCGAGTAGTTGGCGCCGGAGACCGATTGAATGGTTTTTAGGTTCTCCAGGGTGGCCAAATTCTGCTCCAGAGGTTTGGTTACCTCCTCCGCCACCTCTTCAGGAGTTGCTCCCGGATAGGTGGTAAAGACGACCATATAAGGTAAATCTATGGACGGCAAAAGATCGGGTGTCATCCTTATCAAGGATACGATACCCAATGCGATGATGATTATGACCACAACGATTACCGTCAGGGGCTTTTTAACGCTGTATTTAGACATACTTTACCCTAATGATTGTTTTTTAAGCTGACTACTTCAGGGCATATTGCCCCATCTTCATTAAACGATTAATTATACCATTTTTCAGTATGTTTTATCAAGTATTTAGCGCAAATAAAAAGCGGAAGTCCGTTCAACTTCCGCTAATTTTTGATATTTAATTACAGCAATTTGGATGTGTTTCTCCAGATACCCATCTTTTCAGCTTCCTTGATCAGATCTTCTCTGAAATCGGGATGTGCGATGGAGATCAGAAGCTCTGCTCTCTGCCAGGTGGATTTACCCTTGAGCTGCACCGCGCCGTACTCGGTTACGATGAAGTCGGTACACATTCTGGGCGTAGTTACGATGGCGCCTTCCTTCAGTACCGGGGTGATCAGAGAGTATACGTTGCCGCTCTTGGAGGTCTTGGTGGATGGAGTGCAAAGGAAGCTGTTGCCGCCTTCGGATCCGAAAGCTCCCATTACGAAGTCCAGCTGTCCGCCGGTACCTGAAATCTGGCGGTGTCCGTCGGACTCAGCACAGACCTGACCGTAGAGGTCAACACCGATACAGCTGTTGACCGAAATGAAGTTCGGTATCTGGGAGATGGTGGTGTAGTTATTGACGTAGTCCACCGGTGCCGAGCAGCAGATGGGATTGTCGTCTATGAAATCGTACAAAGCCTTGGAACCGCCGGCGAAGGTATATACCAGTTTGCCTCGGTCAACGGGCTTGTTTCCCGTGAGCTTACCAGCCTCAAAGAGGTATCTGTAGGCGTCGGTCATCATCTCCGTATGGCCTTCAACGTTTCTGATGTCGGATTCGGCGATCATCTTACCGATGTAGGTGGGAAGGCTTCCGATTCCCAACTGTACTGTACAGTGGGACTTGATGTTTTTCACCACGTGGGCAGCGATCTTCTTATCGATCTCTGAAGGCGGTTTCTCGGGGAGCTCCACGAGAGGCGTATTGCTTCCCTCGACTACGTAGTCTACACCGTAAAGATTGATCTGAGTCTGGTATCCGTGAGCGATGGGCATGTTCTTGTTTACTTCAACGATACGCATCTTGGCGGATTTGAGAACGCCCCACATATCGGCTACCTGAGGGCCGATGTTGAAGTTTCCATGCTCATCCATGGGTGCTACCTGGAAATAAGCGATATCCACTTCGTTGTTGTTATTGACCCAAAGGAATGGCAGCTCACTGAACATCATGGGGATGTACCAGCAACGGCCTTCCTTGTTCATAACTCTGTCCTGGGCGGAGAAATGCGCAGATGAGAATCTGACCTGATCGTTGGAACTAGTCGCCTTGAAAACCTCGAAAGGTTCTTCTCTGATGGCCACCGTGGAAATGATGTTAACGTCTTCCAGTTCATCTGCTCTCTTAGCCAGGGCTTTATCGATATCAACGACTGCTCCGCAGCCTGTGCCGAAATGGATACGCATGCCGTTTCTGACATAGGCAGCTGCTTGATCAGCCGTTATGAGTTTCTTCTTATACTCTTTCTCCAGCTGTGATACTTTATACATGATTTTTCATCCTTAAGGTTGCGCCTTTAAGTGCTTCTTTAAAGCGCATCAGCAAAAAACGTCGTCTCGGGGGTTTGTTAAAAAAGAAACAATACCCTATAATATTTTACCTCTAAACGGCATAAATATCAACCGAAAAATGGCATTTCCTATGTATTCTTTTTTGTACTTTACTAGCAAGATACATAGTGTTTATGTTATAATTCATATATACTGTATTCGTAAAACTAAAAGGGGGTGAAATGAGTTAAATGATGAAGAAAATTTTTTGCATATTATTGATAGTCGCTATGGTCTTCACCATGGCTGCCTGCGGCAATAAACCGTCTGTTCAAAATACCGACGAAGAAGAGATAATGTCTCCCACCCAAACTTTGGATGCTTTTCTCAAGGCTTTTAAGGCAAGGGATGCGGACAAGCTCAACGAGTTCTACGAGGGAGAATCCGATGATCTGATATTTTGGAAGGATCTGGAGGATCCTGCCCTTGCAGGTCTCATGGACAAAATGATGGAGAAGCTTTTGGACTTCGACTATGCCCTGTCCAACGAGAAGATCGACGGCAAGACCGCCACGGTGGATGTGAATTTCACAACCTATGATATCGGCGGGATATTAACAGATATCTTTTCTAGTATGGCTACTGATTTTAAAACATTTGCTATTATGGGACTTAGTCCCGAGGAGCTTGAAAAGGAAATCAATGAGATTATGACTGAAAAGTTCGAGGAGTATGCCAAGATAGCTAAGAAGGAGCGGGTCGTTTCAGTACCAGTAAAGCTTGTCATGATAAATGGCAGATGGCTGGTAAAGGATATCTCAAGCACTGATGAAATAGTGGATGCCCTCTCCGGAGGACTTACGGAGTTCGCCGAAAACATCGGAGATATCTTCGGTTGATGAGAGCTTGAACGCTCCCACCACTTAATTCACTTTTCGTGAATTTGAAGTGGGGGATTCCTGCTTCTTCGAGATCTGCGTGTCCCCTCGGGGACTCCGTCTTACATTCTCTCCACAGGCTTTAATTCCCATGCGACCCACGGTACTTTCAGGGATCCCGGATCTATGATGCCAGGATCTCTTTTCCTTTCCTAAGTATATTTATTGCTGCATTTACGTCTCTGTCATGTATCGCTCCGCATGCAGAGCACTTCCATCTTCTCACTGACAGATCTTTTACCTTTGGTTCCTTCTTTCCGCAGCTTGAAC
>JAFPXY010000006.1 GCA_017394515.1 Bacillota bacterium
TAGGCCGTCATGCAAAAAACTCGCACGGCCTAAATCCTTGTTTCCATAATCCTAGGCCGTCATTTGTTTTTTGCAGACTAAGGATCTTACTGCAATTTCAGGCCGCGTTTTGCTTTTCCCATTCAAAAAACTCCCTTTAATTGATTTTTACTGTGCGAAACAATCCTAAAGAGAGTTTTTTCTCTTATGTTGACAATTTACCTTTTAAAGCTGCCTTCAGATCCCACGGCCTTACACCTTGATTTCAGCACTTTAGGCCGTCACCAAAAAAATCCACACGGCCCACTTACGATTTATTGTCCTTTTAGGCCGTACCTAGGATAAAACTCTTAATTAAGGTAGCATATCAATGAGACAGCCCCTTTTGTATAATCCATGTTTTATTCTACCTTAGGCCCACGTCCGAAAAAGCCACGACGTGCGGGCTCATCGTCTTTGTACTTACTCTTCTTTGCCTTCTGTTTGGCGGGCTTCGTTTCATCCCTTTCAGGCGATTTCCCCAGCGAGCTTAAATATCTCTTCAGTACGCTTTCCTTCTTGTCAGACTTTCTGGCAAGTTCAGGATCGATGTTGCCTTCGTTTTCCTTAAGATATACCGGGTCCTCATAATATACCAGCATCCGCGCCATGTCGAGCATCATCTTGCCGCATTTCCTGCAAAGATATCCTCTGGCATTATCGTCAGCAGACACTCCCGTCAGATGCTCTGAAAGACTAAACTTATTGCTGTATCTATTTCTCAGCGGGTAAACGCCTTCCGGGAGACCAAATTCATTGGTCGATCCCACAAGCGATATGTTTTCTGTCCAGTATGCTGACTGTGACTGTGCTCCATAAAGATAGCCCATCTCCATCACACCTCCACAGAATGGACATTCCTTATCCAGTCCGTAAACTGCCGCCCTGAGTCTTAATGAGAAATTCTCGGGTTTGTCATAATAAAAGAATACTGTATCAGCTTTCTTGTAATTATCTTTTACAGCGTTTTCAAAACACTCTCTGACCACTTCGGGTACATACACCTTACCTGTAAGATCCGGGTATTGCTCATTAAATGCTCCGAATATCTCAGCCCCCTCCTCATCGCCTATAATGAAATCCATGGCGCTTTCTCCAAGATGTTCTATCAAACCGGCGATTTCAGCGGCTGTATCCACCGGATCATTGCTGACGGTCTTGCCCTCCTGCATGCCGTATTCCATCCACATCACGTTATATGCAGGTCCGTCCGAACTGTAATATCCCAGCTCAGATGCCGTATTGTGTTTGAAGTACTCAAACTCACCTGAAGATTTCAGGATGATGATTCTTTTTCTGTTTTTGACATCTTCTGAAAATTCGTGATAGTAGACCAGCCTGTCCTTATAAATAAAACTTCCCATATCTCAAAACTTCCCCTTTTTTAAATATATATCAGGACGGATCATTACTCCGCCTCTTCTACGGGCTCTTCGCAAGTTTTCATAGCTTCGAGAGTCTCGTTCAAGAGCTCGTCCAGCTCCCAGCCCAGCATTTCGGCACCGCGCTTGATGACTTCGCGGTCACAGCCGGCTGCGAATCTTTTGTCCTTGAATTTCTTCTTGAGGGACTTGAGTTCCATGTCCTGAACAGACTTGGAAGGTCTCATGAGAGCAGCTGCTCCGATAAGTCCGGTGAGTTCGTCGCAGGCGAAAAGCACTTTCTCCATTTCGCGGGTAGGCTCCACGTCGCAGCATTCGCCGTAGCCGTGGGAGCAGATGGCGTGGATCATGTCTTCAGGCACGCCGCCTTCTCTTAAGAGCTCCGGAGCTTTGATGCAGTGCTCCTCGGGCCACATTTCGAAGTCGATGTCGTGGAGGAGGCCGACTATTGCCCAGTATTCCTCTTCATCGGCATAGCCCAGCTTTTTAGCAAAATACCTCATGGCGCCTTCTACCATTCTTCCGTGGTGAAGATGGAAGTCGTCCTTGTTATACTTCTTCAGTAATTCGTATGCTTCGTCTCTTGTAATCATGATCTTGCCTTTCTTTTGATTTTATAAATTATGACTAAACGCCAACGACCCCTACAAAGATTTCGTAAGGATCCCTGGCGTACTTATTCTTATTTATCCATTCCCCGAAAGATCAGTTGGTGGTTTGGGTCTTTTCGGGCAGGTTGGAGATTACTACCGCAGCGAACATTATGATGCAGCCGAAGATCTCTCTCGTTGTCATGCTCTCGCCCAGGATCACCGCTCCTGCCAGAACTCCGAACACGGATTCCAAGCAAAGGATCAGCGCTGCAATGGTCGGTGTAGCTTCCTTCTGGCCCAGCACCTGGAAGGTGTAGGCGATGCCGCAGCTGATAACGCCGGCGTACAGGATGGGGAACCAGGCTGTCATGATGTTGGACAGGCTTACGGGGCTCTCAAAGATGAACATGCAAATGATTCCCAGAAGCCCTGAGAAAAGGAACTGGATGCAGGAGAGCTTGATTCCGTCAATCCTATCGATGAAGTTGTCCACGGAAACCATCTGAGCTGCGAAGGCAACTGCGCAAAGAATTACCAGCGTGTCGCCGATCTGGATGCTGAAAGATGCATCCGTCATGCACAGCAGGTAAAGGCCGATGACATCCAGCACTACGCAGAGCCACACCAGGGGGCGGGTCTTTTTCTTATGGACTATGAGTGACAGGATCGGGCAGAATACCACGTAAAGGGTCGTGATGAAAGCTGCCTTGCCGGCGGTGGTGTAAGCCAGACCGAACTGCTGAAGGGAGGCTGCTACGAAGAGGAAAAATCCGCAGACGATGCCGCCTATGAGTTCTTGTTTGGTGAATACCGGCTGTGTCTTATCCTCTCGGTTTTTGAAAACCAGGGGAAGCAGTACCAATCCGCCTATGAAGGTACGGATGCCGTTGAAGGTGAAGGAGCCGATGGCTCCGCCGCTTTTTTGTGCTACAAAGGCGGTACCCCAGATAAAGGCTGCTATGAATAGCAGTAAGTTGGCTTTCATTTTCTTTGACATGGTGTTCTCTCCTTATCAGATCAATTAGCTGTCTTGTGTTCTCCTTCCAAAAGGAGCACTCTGACCGCCAGATTCAGACTTTCCCTAAAGCTCTCCTCAGAAGAGCCGGGTTCTATCATATCGTGTATTTTCTTTATGCGATACCTTACGGTATTTTTATGGCAATATAGCTTTTCGGAAGTGCGGTTCAGGTCGCAGCCTGAAAGCACGTAGGCTACCGCGGTCTCCATGAGGCTGCCGTCCTCATCGTCTTCCATGATCGGCTTCAGATAATCGTGAGCATTGGCCACCAGAGTCTTGGATTCCATCTCGGGAGCGATCAATCGGTAAATACCGATCTCTCCATATCCTCTGGCGTGGTCGTCCTCGATCTGGCAGACCCTTAAAGCCCAGTAGGCTTCCTTCACCGCCTGGGCGAAGCCCGTCTCTCGCCTTAAGACACGGCTCATGCCCCAGTAAACGTTTCCTTCAGGAAGGCCTGATGCGATAAATACGTCTCTCATGAGGACTTCCATGTCTCCGCCCTCATCCCTGCTCAGTACCAGGAAGCCTCCCTGTCTGAACCTTACGAGGGCTACTCTGTCGCCGAACCTGGAATTCAAGGCGATTCTCCTGGAGTACCTTATAATGTGCTCCCTGTCGAACTCCTCCTCATGTCCCTTGACCGGTGCAAAACACATTACCTCCACGTTTTTTCTCATGGCTGGAAGTATGCGATTTCTCAGGCGTTCCGCGTCCTTGTTGCTGAGCTCATCCACGATGAGCGCTTCCAGAGCTCCCTCTATCTCCGACTCCGTCATGTCCTGCCCTACTTCTTTTTTGATGGCTAGAACTATATCCTCGAAGAAGGCGTCATCTGTGATCTCAAAGATCGGGAAGTCGTGTTCTTCAGAGTATTCGATGACCTCCGACGGCAGTTTTTTGAAAAAGATGGGCTTGTAGCAAAGGCATGTGACGCCCATTCCATCCAGCTGCTTCACCGCGTCCAATATGAGCTCAGGTTTGTGTCTGGCGAACATGAGGCTCGTGATGCCCACGCTGTGTCCGTAGAACATCTCCTCTCTGGTGAACTCAATGCCATCGGCAAATTCGAAGTCTATGATCTCCGTGGCATCCACGTATTTATCAAGGCCACCGGAGCCCGATATGAGCTTGAAGCCCGAAAGCTCCGGCAGTTTCATTATATCTCTCAGTTTCAAGATCAGTTCCCCTTTGGTACCTTAAGTATATAGCAACTTGGAGTCGCCCGCATTATCGCGGCATCTAAATATCGAAGGCTTCTTTTGTACAATTGTACAACAAAACCATAAATACTTGCAACTATATCTCGAAATATCTATCGTTTTTTTGTTCTAACTTACTGTGACTCTCTCCAAACTTTGCCTTTAGCGGACTCGCAGGTCAGGGCTTCATAGCTAGCAGGTTCACCGTTTTCGAAGTATACGATGTAACCCAGGCCAACCACCGGGACCCAGTCCCAGAAGGTCTCTCTCTCGCCGGGGAACCAGTTCATCATGGTCGCCGAGATGCTTCCTCCATGGCAGACCATGACGGAGCAGGCATCGCGCCCGCTATGCCTGTGGGCCAGCTCCTGCATCCTGTGGTAGCCAATGAGTTCCTTGTTTCCTCGCTTGATGCGCTCCATGTAATCGTTCATGCACTCGCCGCCGGGGAAGGTAAATGTTCCGTTGGCATCAGACAGCCACTCCGCTGCCCCTTCCTTCTTGGAAAGTTCATCGAAGGTCTGGCACTCCCACTCACCGAAGTTTATTTCTTTCATATCCGGAATCACCGTATGAGGCACGTCTCCAAAGAGCGCGTGAAGGGTCTGGGTGGTTCTCACGAAACCCGTGGTGTAATATTTTGTGTCCTCGGGAAGTTCAGGGTAAGCCCCTTCCTTCTTGTACTGCTCCAGCTGCTCATAGCCCTCCTGGACTATGGGCAGATCTGCCCATCCGTAGTACCATCTCCTCTGGATGCCCTCGGTAATTCCATGTCTAATAAGTAAAATGTATGATTTCATTATTTTAATCTTTTTCCTATTCCCGCGAATACTCTGGTCACCGCGATGGCTTCCTGAGCCAGGTACGTGGTGGTCCTGCCGACAGCCTCTCTGAAGGCTCTGTCGTCCTTATCCATGGGCACCAGTCCGCAGCTGATCTCGTTCACGATCATGACGGATTTAGCCCATCTGCTCTTTCTGGCAGACAGATATTTCAAAGGGTCGCGGCCGTTGGCCAGGCAGGCCCAGACCAAATCTTCTACGTTGTTTATGATGGCTGCTCCGTCAGGCATTTCTACCTTGTCTCTGGAGCAGGTGTACATGTCTTTCCTTGAAAGATTGAATTTTTCGCACGCGTAATCAACTTTTCCCTGATACG
This sequence comes from Bacillota bacterium, assembly GCA_017394515.1. Classification (GTDB taxonomy): domain Bacteria; phylum Bacillota; class Clostridia; order Peptostreptococcales; family Anaerovoracaceae; genus RUG754. The sequence continues at coordinate 5,372 of JAFPXY010000006.1, forward strand.
CTCCGCCTATCAAAAGTACCATTGTTCCTCCTGATCATCCAAAATATATAGCTAAACTTACAATTCCCATGAGTTCGCCCCAGAGGATGCCGTATCCGGCGATGTCGCCGTTCATGCCCTGAAGCTCATTCTTTGCAAAAAATATCGATACCAAAGTGCCTAAGATGCAAGCCGAGACCGTCATCAATAGGTAATTGAAATCCTTTCCCATAACAACTGCTGCCAGAATGATCCAGAAAACCAGCTGGATAAGCAGGAAGGCTTCAGCCTTCTTATCCCTCTTCATCTCCTGATATTGGCTGGTGTCCATGGGCTTTAAGGTCATCATCATAAGGCCGCTCATGGCTCTCGGCACGATCATGATGAGCACCGCCCTCGTAAGGGCCGTAAAGCTTTCCAGATAGTAGGCCGCCGATGACAAAACTCCGAATTCCACCAGCACCAGAAAGATAAAGCTCACTATGGCAAAGGTGCCGCAGCGGCTGTCCTTAAGGATGGCGCGCTTCTTTTCAAGGGTTCCCCTGGACATGACCGCGTCGTTCACGTCCATATAGCCGTCCACATGCATGAAGCCTGAAAGGACGAAGGGAAGCCAGGTGGCTATAGCCCCGAAGGCCGTGGCCGGGAAGGATATTAAGTTAAGTCCTGCCATTAAGGCCGCCCAGATGATGCCCATGACGGCTCCCACCGTGGGAAGCCAGGCCAGCATGTAGGGTCGAGCCTCTTCATCCCATTTTTTGGGCCCCGGAATGTAGCAAAACATCCCCCAGCTCATACAGAAGCCCGTGAGTAGCTTTTTCATTTCTCAGGGACCTCCTTGTAGTCGATGGGGAAGCCGTAGTAAAGTTCCACCACCCTGTCGCAGGCCTTGGCGAGAGCTCTGTCGATTATGGCCAGACCTCTGATATAGCCGTCGGTCAGTTCATCGTACTCCACACCGTCGCCATAGATGTAGTCTGATACGAAGATGAGCCCGTCGTGGGTCTTGGTGAGAGCGCTGAGCCTTTCAGCGATTCTGATGGAAGCCTCTGCATCCACCTTTCCGTTAGGTCTGAACATCTCGTTTGAGAGAAGGGCCGTCACGGAATCGATCAAGAAAACACCCTCTCTGCCATCTATCTCACGGTCGATATCGCGTCCGCATTCGATGGTTTTGAATCCCAGGCCTTGACGATCCCAGCGATGTCTCTCTATTCTGGCTCTGTCTTCCTCGTCATGAGGAATCATGGTGGCTATATAGTAGAGCGGACATTTGCGCTCCTTAGCCATCTGTACAGCCAAGTTCTGGGCATAGGTGGACTTGCCGTTCTTGGCTCCGCCTGAAATAAATACGTTCATCAGAAGAAATTACCTTCCTTTCTCTGATCCAGATAATCTGCGTCGATGGCTCCTTCTGCGTAGGTGGCCATGCCGTTCATGGTGGCACAGGCAGTCTCCATTATCTTAAAGGTGATGGGGCATCCCGAACCCTCTCCAAGACGCATTCCCAGATCGAAGATGGGCTTCACTCCAAGGGCTTCCATGGCCAGCACGTAGCCGGGCTCCTTAGACTTGTGGGAAGCGAACATGTAGTTCACGCACTTGGGCTGGATCCTGGCTGCTGCCAGAGCTGCCACTGCTGAGATATATCCGTCTATAACTACGGGAAGCTTGTAATATGCTGCGCCCACGTAGGCTCCGGCCATGGCTGCTATGTCGAATCCTCCGACTTCCTGAAGGATCTTCATGACATCCTGGTCCTTGACGCGGGCAACTGCTTCGTCTACGATCTGAAGTTTTTTGTTAAGGCCTTCGTCGGTGAGTCCGCCGCCTCTTCCTACTACGTCGCAAGCCTTCTTGTCGGTTAGAGCCGCCAGGACACAGGCTGATGTGGTGGTGTTACCGATACCCATCTCGCCTACTCCGAAGACCTGGTAGCCCAGTTCTTTGAAAGTCTTGGCCGCCTCAACACCTGTAAGAAATGCTTTAGTAAACTGTTCTTCGGTCATGGCCGGGCCCTTGGCCAGATTGGCTGTGCCCCTTCCGAGCCTGCGGTTTACGATCTTCTTCGTAAGGGTCTTCATGCAGGACATGCCGGAATGATCTTCGAAACCAGGACAGGTCATATGGTCTGTGAGCAGGTCCTCAGGAAGATCCATGGCAACTCCCATATCGCAAACCAGAAGATCGATCCCCCAGTACTTGGCCATGGAGCTCACGCCGGTCAAGCCTCTGGTGAAATTGATTGTCTGAGAGAAGGTTACGGACTGGGGAGCGGAGGCTACGCCTTCCTCACACACGCCATTATCGGCGCTGAAGATGGCAATGGCCTGCTTCTTCACTTCGTTCTTGACCTGGCCCGTGATGCCCGCAAGCTGCACCGTCATGGCCTCTAGGTCGCCTAAGGCTCCAGTGGGCTTGGCAAGCTGCTCCTGGCGTGCCTCAGCAGCTTCGATAGCTTCCTTGTCCAGGTCGCCCTTCTCTTCTATATCATTTAGTATCTTAAGTATTCTGTCATCCATTATGGTCTTTCCTTTCTAAATGAAACTTTTCTCTTCCAGCCACTGAAGGCAGTCCAACGCCTTTCTGGCTTCTATGGTATATGTCACGTCTTCGGGACAGTAGTCTTCGATGGCCAAAAGCACTTCCTTCATATCCATTGTGCCCTCATCAAAGGCACTATGGCTGTCACCTGTGCCATCGTTATTGTGAAGATGGAAGTGAGTGATATACGGTCCCAGCACCTTGAGCCACTCCATGATGTCCACATCTTTCACGGTCATGGCATTGGCGTGACCCACATCCAGACATATCTTTATCCTGGGGTCTTCTACCTTTTCCATCATCTCTTTCATCATATATGGCTCGTCCTCCAGGACGTTCTCCACGGCAAGGACGAAGTCATCGGGCTTTCCCTCCATGGCTTCCTGCCAGAACTCAGCGCCCTTCTGGGCCTGATATGACTTGAAGTACATGAAAGGCATCCAGCCCGTGTGGACCACCATCTTCTTTAAGCCGAAGTGCTGAGCCACGTCGAAGGCCTGCTGGATCCTTGCCATGCCTGCCTCTCTCATCTTGTAGTCGATAGAGGCAGGTATGATCTCGGTGAAAGGCCCGTGGATCATGACACGTTCAGCCTCGGAAGCCTTGATGTCGCGGGTTATATTGGACAGGAGCTTGTCTCTTTTTTCCTCGTCCAAAAGATGGGATATGCAGGTGTGATTTATCTCCATGCCCACCTTGTAGTCCTTGATGGCGTCTTTATATTTCTCGCAAAACGTCGCTATGTATAATCTGTCTCTGATGTTTCTCATTTTATTTTTTGCTCTTATTAGGTACGCCTACCCTGGAATATCCGTCCAGGAAGGCTGCCATTATCTCTAATATGGTCTCACAGCTGCCTTCAGTGACCTCTGCATTTAGCGGCATGATTGGGTCGTGGAGAGATTTCCGGAGCAGGCACCAGCCCTTGACTTCCGGAAGGTCGAAGTTGATCCTGACGCCCTCGTAGTTGGGCTCTACCAGGCTCAGGCCCTTGTCTTCCTTGGCCTTGACCCAGACCTTGAGGCCCTCCAGGATCTGATCTCCGTAAACGCTGAAATCGGAACCTTCAATGGGAAGTCTCACTTCGATGGCTTCCTTAGGCTCTTCCAGGCTGGAGATCATGACGCTGATATCCACGCCCTTCTGCATGAGCTGAGCTTCCTTGATGACGATCTTGGTAGCGAGATAGGCTCCGTCGTCCAGCCAGAAGTTCTCCTTGTAGGCCGCGTGGCCGGAGGTCTCGATGGCAAGCTGAGAGTCGATGCCCGCCTCGTTCAGCTCAATGGATTTATTGATAACGTTTCTGTAGCCTCTCTTGAATCTTAAGTGCTTGAGGCCCAGGCAATCTTCCAGGTATGTGGTGAGCTGGTCGGAGGTGATGGAGTCCGTTACAACGGTAGTACCCGGATGCTCCACAGCGATAAGGGCTGCAGCCAGAGCTACGATGCCGTTTCTGGCGATCTCCTTTCCGTCCTTGTCGACGGCTGCGGATCTGTCCACGTCCGTGTCGAAGATGAGGCCCAGGTCAGCGTTATTGTCCAGGACCGCCTTGGAGATGGATGCCATGGCTTCCTTGTTCTCCGGGTTCGGCTGATGGTTGGGGAAGTTGCCGTCAGGGTTCAGGAACTGGGATCCGGTAATGTCCGCTCCCAGGGGTTCCAATATCCTTGTCGCAAAAAATCCTCCCGCGCCGTTACCTGCATCCACCACGATCTTAAGGCCTTCCAAAGGTTTCGCAGGATGGTCCGGATGGGCCACTTCTCTTACGATCTTTTCCTTAAGATAGTCGCTGTACACCTGGATGAGATCACTCTCTGTGACGGATCCGAGAGTTACCGCCTCGGGAATGAGCTCAGCCTCACCCAGATCGATGATCCTTTTGATGTCCTTCTTGTCCAGGCCGCCGTCCTTACTGAAGTACTTGAATCCGTTTCTGTTGAAAGGCAGGTGAGAAGCCGTGATCATGATGGCTCCATCGCACTGGTATTCTTTGAACATGGTGGACATGAACATGGCAGGCGTCGATGCCAGGCCACAGTCGAAGACGGTGATGCCCGCCTCCATAAGGGTATATATCAAAGTTTCCTTCAAAGCGTCGGCGCTCAGTCTGGAATCGTGTCCCACGGACACTCTCATGTCCGCTGTGTGCTTGCCGGTCTTCTCCTGGAGCCAGAGGATGAAACCTCTCGTTAAGGCCTTCGCCTCGTTGGAGCCCAGGGTTATTTCCTCGCCGGGTACGCCTTCCATGGACACGCCTCTGATGTCCGAACCGTTCTGAAGTCTCTTAAGATCAAGATCCATAATTTCTCCTTGCCCCGCGCTGATCAGAGCGCGAATTTTTTGTACACCAAAAACTCCCCCATAGTAACTTTTATTTTACTACAGGGGAGCATGTTTTGCAATTGATTTGAAGGTTGTAAATGTATTAATTCTTTACTCTTCGTCTCCTATGGCGTCGGTCCTCATAATGAAGCGTACAGTGCCTGCGCCTTTCTCAGAAGTTCCGCCGAAGGATGTATATTCTTCGCTGAGTTCCTTTAAGGCCTTAGCCCTGTCGATGAGGTCGCGGCCGTTGTCTTCGAGAAGACCTGTGAGCTTGTGGATGCCTTCTCTGTCGAACTGTGCCATGCCGTCTCTAAGCTGTCTGGCTCCGTCAAGCAAAGCCTGGACGCCTTCTGCCAGTTCGTCGGTTCCGGATTTAAGTTTTGCGGTGCCGTCCTTTAAGTCGGAGGCTCCTTCAGCTGCCTTGCCGGCACCTTCATTAAGGGCATCTGCTCCGGATTTAAGTTCCTTGGTTCCGTCCTTTAAGCTTGCAGCTCCTCCGGATACCTGGGAAGCTCCATCCTTGAGAGCTCCTGCTCCTTCATCCAGCTGGGCGCTGCCTGTCTTAAGGGCTTTAGCGCCGTCCTTGAGTTTGCCTGTGCCTTCCTTAAGAGCATCTGCTCCCTTAAGCGTCTCGGATGCGCCGTCTGCCAGAGCTGAGGTTCCTTCTTTAAGGGTTGCTGCTCCGTCCTTAAGCTGGTCGGTGCCTTCTGCTAACTGGGATGCACCGGTAGCTGCACTCTTAGCTCCGTCGGATACCTGAGATGCTCCTGTTGCCAGGTCGCTGGCGCCGGTCGCTGCTGATGCTGCTCCATCCTTAAGGCTTGATGCGCCTTCCTTTAAAGCCTTAGCTCCCTGAGCTGCAGAGCCTGCTCCCTGGGAAAGAGCTGCTGCTCCTTCGGAAAGCTGACCTACTCCGGATACCAAGGCCTGGGAGCTTTCCTTCATCTGGGAAAGTCCGCCTGCTACTGAACCAAGGCTCTTGGCTGCCTGTCCGATACCTGCCTGGAGGTTATCCGCTCCAGATGCCAGGGCTGCTGCTCCCTGCTTAAGTTCGCCGGATGAAGATGTTGCCTGTGCTACCTGATTTGCGGCACCTGTGATCTGCTGAGCACCCTGTTCGATGGAACCTGCGCCACCCTTGATGCCTTCCAGATACTGCCTGATGGCTGCTACGGTCTCTGCGTTTTCTTCTCCCTGGATGTTAGAAAGGAGATCCTCGATGGAGCCTGCTGCTCCTGAGATCTGCTGAGCACCCTGAGCGAGTCCTGCTGCTCCTGTGGAGATGCCGGATGCTGCACCATTAACGGTATCGAGTCCTGCGGACAGGTTATCTGCGCCGGACTTGAGAGCACCTGCGCCATTAGCCAGCTCTCCTTCCATGGCGGACTTGATCTGGGAAGTTCCGTCATAGAGGGCTCCTACGCTTTCGGGAAGGGAGGATACCTGATCCTTCATCTGGGAAAGACCGGTGGAAACGTTATTTGCACCTTCACTTAAGGAATCGATTCCATCCGAAAGGTCGTTCATATTGTCTGAGATCTGCTGTGCTCCCTGGGATACAGCGGATACTCCGTCGCTCAAGTTTGATGCTCCCTGGGATACCTGGGATGCGCCTTCTGAAAGGGCTGCCGTGCCGTCCTTTAAACCGGATGCTCCTTCGTTTACCTGAGCTGCACCGTCTGAAAGGTTTGAGCTTCCTTCTTTAAGCTGGTCAGCTCCCTTGGATAACTGTCCGATGCCGTCTGAAAGGTCTGATGCGCCCTGATCAAGGGCCTTAGCTCCGGCTTCGGCATCTTTTGCGCCGGTCTTAAGTTTGCTTGTGCCGTCCTTAAGATCTGATGCACCCTGTGCTACCTGAGATGCTCCGTCCTTGAGAGTTCCTGCACCCTTGTCCAGTTTGCCAGCTCCCTTGGCCAGTTCCTTTGTTCCATCGGCCAGCTGCTGATTTCCGTCCTTAAGAGCCTTTGCTCCGTCGTCCAGCTTATCTGCGCCGTCCTTGAGAGCGCCGGTTCCATTGGAGAGCTTATCTACTCCGTCATAGAGCTGGCTGGAACCACCGGTGAGCTTACCGGAAGCATTGGTCAGCTGATCAAGGGCTGCTTCCAGATCATCCAGTGTCTCCACGTCGTCCAGGTCAACTTCATTAAGCAAAGAATTCTCGATGATGGTCATGGCTGTCATCATGGAGAAGTCCGTAACGTCGGCTTCTATGGTAACAGATTCAGGAATATCTATAGGAAGCAAACTGCCATTTCCTGAAAGGCCAAGGCTGGCTTCAAGTCCCGGCATGGCCATTCCGACTACAGCAGTTTTGTCGCCGGTGTTTATAACCTTGCCGTTTGAAACGGTGATGCCGCTTGCTTTTTTGTTATCCAAAAGCAGTCCGGAGATCACCATGAAAGGCTCATAAAGGGTGACATTTCTGCCGTTTACAAGTCTCTCGCAGGAGATGTTGTTAGTATAGTTGAAGGTGATCTTGAGATGGCCTGTGGCTCCTGCAGCTTTGTCGGCTGAGATCTTTTTGCCGTCCAGTTCGTAGGAAATGGAGGTGGTAACGGGGAGTTCCTTGTTGGTGTTTCCCTGATAGTAGATGTCCTTGCCGTCAGCGTTCCAGATGATGTTTCCGTCCTTATCTTTGGTGAAGGTCTCTTCGCCCTTTACGTTTTCGATATTTTCAAGGTCTGTGTCGTCCTTTAAGACATCTTTTCCTTCGGGGTTCTTGAGCCATGCGCTGACGATGGTCTCTCTGGGAGTTCCGTCGGGTTCAGCGATGACGTATACAGTCTCTTCCTTGCCCTCTTCCTTGGAGGACGTGTCCTTGGCCGATCCCAAAAGGGAGTTGGCCGCCTCCGTGAGCTCATCCGCTTCATCGGATGTCTCAGCGTAGGCCTTGTCTACGTTTACGATCTCACAGAGTTCTCCGCCGATCATGAGCGCTACGGTCATGATGCTCAGGAGTAAGGCTGTAAGCTTGTTTACTCTTCTTTTCATTTTGTTAAATACCTCCAGATCAATGTATTTATGCGAGTTTGCCGTTCTTGTGGGGCAAAATATTTTTTGCGGGGTTTTGATTTTTGGCACCCTTCATGCCAACTGTCGTGCGGATCACGATGGGATCAAGGAGCATGATGAAGGAAGGCAGTACCAAGATTACCGACATCATGCTGACCATGGCGCCTCTTGCAAGGAGGTTGCACATGGAGCTGATGAGGTCGATGTTGGAGTAGATGCCCACTCCGAAGGTAGCTGCGAAGAAGCTCAGAGCGCTCACCAGGATGGATGGCATGCTGTAGGAGAGAGCTTCTGTAATGGCTGTCTTCTTATCGTGCTCCAGCCTCTCTAGCTTGTATCTCGTGGTCATGAGTATGGCGTAGTCCACGGTGGAGCCCAGCTGGATGGTCGAGATGGCGATGGGTGCGATGAAGGGCATGGTGAATCCGGTGTAGTACGGAATGCCCAGGTTGATGAATACAGCGAATTCGATGACCGCTACCAGCAACACTGGAAGGGATATGGATCTCAGTGAAAGCAGGATGATCAGGAAAACGAAGCCGATGGATACCAGGGATACCACGTTGAAATCCTTGTCGGTGATCTCAATGAGGTCCTTGGTGCAGGGGCCTTCGCCGATCAACATGCCATCCTCGTCGTATTCCTTTAAGATGGAGTTGATGGCTTCGATCTGGTCATTGCACTCGTCGGTGGATACTCTGTATTCGGAATTTATTATGATCAACTGATAATTTTCGTCCTTGAGCACGTCTCTCAAACGATCTGGGAGCATGTCCTCAGGGATGCCGGCATCTAAGATGGAATCCAGACCAAGGACGTTGGTCACTCCGTCGAGGGCTTCGATCTTCTTGGTCATCTCGCTGGCTTTCTCTCTTTCCAGATCCGCGTCGCAAAGAATCATATGCGTGGTTGCCGTGGAGAAGTTGGCCTTGAGTTTCTCTTCAGCCGTTGCGAAGAGGAAGTCTTCGCCGGTCTCTTCGGACATCTGGTCACCGGTCAAAACCTTGGTGAAATCGTAATACACAGGCGTATTGTGATAGCCGATGGCTGCGGGTACCAGGACGATCAGGAAGATCACGATGAACACTCTGTAGTGCTTGGTTATGGCACCTGCCGCTCCCCTGAGGTCGGGGATGAGGCTCCTGTGCATGGTCTTGGTAAGGGGCTTATCCAGAAGAAGTATCATGGAAGGAAGGATCGTGACGGATCCGATAACTCCCATGACGCAGCCCTTGGCCATAACCAGTCCCAGATCCATTCCCATGGTGTAGCTCATGAAGCACATGGCCAGGAAGCCTGCCACCGTGGTCAAGGAACTTCCGGTGACGGATACGATGGTATCCTTGATGGCATGTGCCATGGCTTCGTTGTTATCCTTGTATGTTTCCTTCTGTGCGCAGTAGGCGTGCCAGAGGAAGATGGAATAGTCCATGGTGACCGCCAGCTGAAGGACTGCCGCCAAAGCCTTGGTTATGTATGAGATCTCTCCGAAAATAACGTTGGTTCCTAAGTTGTAAAGGATGGTGATGCCGATTCCTGCCAGGAATACGAAGGGCACCAGCCATGAGTCCGTGAGAAGGAGCATGGCACCCAGTGCGCAAAGAACTGCCATTCCCACGTATATGGGCTCCTCCCTCTCGCAGAGGTTCTTAAGGTCTGCCACCAGGGCTGAGATGCCGGACACGTAGCAATGCTCGCCGGTGATATCTCTTATCTTTTCGATGGCTTCAATTGTCTCATCGGCAGAAGACGATGTGTCGAAGAAGACAGCTATTACCGTAGAATCTCCGTTAACGAAGACGTCCTTTAATTTGTCGGGCAGGAATTCTTTGGGAACGCTCAGGTCCGCTATGCTGTCGTACCAGATGGCGCTGTCCACGTGAGGTACTGCTTCGACTTCCTGACGGAGCTCCGCTACCTCCTTGTCCTCCATGCCTTCAACTATTATGAAACTAAATGCTCCCTTGCCGAACTCATCCATGAGGATGTTCTGACCCTCGACGGTGTCTATGCCTTCGGGCAGGTAGGTCAGCATATCGTAGTTGATACGTGTGGCCTGAATGCCCAGGACTGAAGGAATCAGCAGTATGAGAGCTAAGATCAGGATCGGTATCCTCAGTTTAACAACTGTCTTTCCGAACTTTTCCATTTATTGCCTCCTATATTTAAACGGTCCGTTGTTAAATTGACCGTCAGTCATTTTCCATGGTGTATTGTAGCACTAAAATGACCGTTGGTCAATATCTTTTTGAGAAAAAATGACTAAAATTCATTTTGTGTTGACTTTTTGGTTTTTTGCATTTAGAATTGTACTCGAAAGGGGCAAAAGAAGGTACGACATCATGGGAAAGATCGAAGAAAACAAACAGCAAAAAAAGACCCGCCTCATGGATACAGCTTATGATCTGTACACGAGCCAGGGCATAGTCAAAACTACCATAGAGGACATCGCCAGAAAGGCAGGCATCGCCAAGGGAACCTTCTATTTATATTTCAAAGATAAATACGACCTTCAGGAGAAGCTCATCGCTCACAAGGCCGAGCAGCTCTTTGATCACGCAGTGAAGAACTCAGGTTATGAAGCCTGCGAGAGCGCCGAAGACAAGATCCTCGCCATCGTGGACGACATCCTCGATCAGCTTAAGGATGAGAAGCTGACCCTTAAATTCATCTACAAAAATCTCAACTGGGGCGTCTTCAGGAGGACCGTGGATAAGCCGGATTCCGATTACCTGCCCTTTCTCATGTCCATCATAGGAGCGCCGGAGGACACCGAGAAGCTGGAGATCGCGGTTTACACCATCTTCGAGTTGGTGAGCTCCACCTGCTACTCTGTTATCCTGGAGGAAAAGCCTTGCAGTCTCGAGAGCTACAAGCCCTATCTTCACAAATCCATTAGGGCGATCATAGCGGAATTCAAGTAGCTTCCCTTTAACGCTCGCCTTAATGATTAACTGGCGTGTCAATTACAGCAAAAAAATTAAAAACTGACACTGAAATTATTCTGATTTAGTGTCAGTTTTTTGTTTAATCTCAATAATTGACACGGATAATCCTCAAAACTAGATGAATTATCAGCTATCGCGACTTCTTAGTGTCAATTTTTATATTTCATTCCAATTTTGACACGAAAACAATTCGAAATCCGTGTCAAAATTCGAAAAATATTAGAATTTTGACACGGTCATCTCAACCGCTTACATTACCATTTATTATACACCTTCTCTGCGAAGCCCAGGAAGTCCTGCACATTGATCACCGTGCCGTCGTCCAGGATCGCTCGTCCGCTGAACTTGCCGAAGACCTGATGCTGGTCCGAGCAGATCAGCTTGATATCCGTCTTGGAATATCTGTCCATGATGGGCATGAAGAGCATCTCGAAGCGCCCGTCATCCGAACTGAAGGTCCAGGGACTCATGAAGTCATCTTCCTTCTCCAGAGTCTCCAGCTCCTTTCCGGAAGGCATGCAGCAGCCGCCCTTAGTCCTGTAGATCTTAGGAACCTGAGGGATGTTGAAGGAGATTCGGCTCAGCTTGTGGGCCTTGCCGTCTACGAAAAGCATGTTTTCGGAAGCCGCGGTGGTATCACCGAAGCCATAACCGATGTTCCAGCCGAATCTATGGCCGTCCACCATGCCCTGAGCAGCGCCCCAGTACCAGGTGTTCTTATATGTCCACACACCTCTTCCCCAGTCCAGCAAACCAAAGGACGCACCTTCGGGGAACTCATAGCGCTTACCGTCAAACTCGCACCAACCGGTGGCTGGCATGGCGATGATCTTCTGGTTGTAATAGAAGGCCAGCGGATCTTCCCTATATGGAGTGGCGATCACCATGGAATCCTGCTCCGGATTCTCCAGGCGGATCTCGCCCTTGATGGGCTTGCCTTTATAGAATTTGTCCATGCTGAACTTGAGGATACGGTGGTCGCCTCCATGATAGAAGCAGATCTCGTAGCCCTTGCCGCGAGTTATGGTGTCGCCTGCTTCCGATGAAGGAGGCAGATTCTTCTTGCCGCGGGTCAGCACCTGCATGGGTGAGGTGGTGATTTCCCAGTCCTCTTTGAAATTGAGGAGGCTGATGCTGTCCAGTCCCATGTAAGAGTTATCATCTATAGTAAGGGCCACCGCAAAATCATCGCAGGTCACCAGGTAATAGTCCCATTCTTTGATTCTCCTGCTCTTGGCTTTGATGGCTTTTCTGTCATATTCCAGAATCAGGCTCTTGGCGTAGCCCGGCTCTGTAAGTCTTCCCTGTTCGTCAAGGAGTGCGTGTCTGGTCTTTATCTCGTGCTGCATGTTGTCCTCCTTATGTATGCTAATCTTCCAGCAAAACTAACAACTTGTTTTTTAATTCAGGAATATCTTTTAGAACTGTATTCCAAATTATCCTCTCATCAATCATTATATACCCATGCGCTATTATATTTCTAGTCCCATATATTTTATGCCATGGAATTTCGGCTGTTAATTCTTTAAATTCGTCTGACAAATGATTTGACAGCTCCCCGATTTGAAAAATATTCATTTTGATAGCGTCTCTAAAAACAATATCTTTGCTATACTTCTCCCAGGAACTATCAATTCTTTTCACTATTTCTGCAATCCTGTCGCAGTGATCCAAGATGCTACATATGATATCTACATCTCTCTCACTTATCGTTTTCATAGATAATTACCCCTTCTCTTTGTATGTGCTCCCACAATCTTCTGGATGCACGGCTATTATCACTTTTTATGGCTTCCTCCATAAGAACATCTGTCTCACGCATTGTAGCCTTTTTACATGCTTCAGTGAACTCAAAATAGGTGATAAGATCATCAAGTTTACCGCCATCGATTACAATATCTACATCGCTTGAACTGTTAGCTTCACCTCTGGCATAGGAACCAAAAAGCCTTGCCTTCTTTATACCATACTTCTTAAAGACCGGTAGAAGCAGAAGCCGTAGAGATTCGACGGTTGCTACATCACCATCGCTCCTAAGATCTCCTCTTATAAGGTCTTTAATGTAACCTTGTTTATTAGGTACCTCCGAAAGCTTGGCTAAAATGTCAGAATCCGTCTTCTTATTAAGTTTTATCATTACAGACTGTGTATTCTCTTTATCATACCTAGCCTGCGCTTCAATCTTCGCTCTGCTTGTCATTTTCAGGTTCTCCTTTTAGATAAGTATATACCTATCTTATGCGAATGTCAATCACGATAATTAATCACCGCGTTATATTGATTTGAAATCTTAATGCCTATATAATATAGCCAGAAAGGAGTTCTACCATGGACATCATAGGGAAAGACGTACGACAGAACTACTACCCCAGGGTCACCTGTGACCTTGATATAGTCCGCAAAAATACATCAGAAGTAATGGATCGCGCATCCAAAGCGGGCATCGATGTGGCCGCTGTGGTGAAGTGCGTGAACGGCCTGCCGGAGATCGCACGCATCTTCGAGGAAGCCGGCTGTCGTTGGATAGCCACCTCCCGCATGGACCAGTTCAAAAAGATGAGAAAGGCCGGCATCACCGCACCCTTCATGCTGATCAGGGTGCCTATGCCCTCAGAAGTGCCTGAAGTCATCGAATATTGCGACGTATCGCTTGAAAGCGATTTGACCCTTCTTCGTGCCTTGGACGCCGAAGCCAGAGCAAAAAACACCACCCACAAGGTCATCCTCATGGCCGAAGTCGGCGACCTTCGAGAGGGTTTCTGGGAGGACACCGAGCTGATGGACGCCGCCCGCTTCGTGGAGAATGCACAGGGGCTGTATCTTTTGGGCCTCGGAATGAATATCGGCTGCTACGGTTCAGTTGCCGCTACGAGAGATAAGATGCAGGAACTGGTGGACAAGGCAGAACTGGTGGAAGCCGCCATAGGCCGCAAGCTGGAAGTTTTGTCAGGAGCAGACACAACCGCCTTTCCGAGAGTCCTTGACCACACCATGCCGGAACGCATCAACAACATGCGTCTCGGCGAGATTTTGGTGATCGGACGTGACCTTGAAGATCTCTATGACTGCCCGACGCCCTTCCTGGATCGAACCGCCTGGCACCTTCAGGCTGAAGTTTTGGAAGTCCATAGGAAGCCCACCCATCCAATAGGTGATCTTTGCACCGACGCCTTCGGCCACAAGCAGGTCTACGTAGACCGCGGCATCAGAAACCGCGCCCTCCTCGGAATCGGTCGACTGGATTACGCCTTCCCTGAAGAGCTGATACCCACAGAGCCCGGCATCGAGGTGGTTGGCGCCTCTTCAGACCATACCATCATAGATATCGAAGACTGCCCCAGAGACATCAAACCCGGAGACATGGTGGAATTTGAGATCCGCTACACCGCTCTTCTGTACCTCACTGACGATTCAAACGTAGCCATAGAATTTATTTAAAACATGAAAAAACTCCTCATCACCGCCTTCGAACCCTTCGGTGGCGAAGATAAAAATTCATCCCTCATGACCCTTTTGGCTCTGCCGGATGCTATAGGTGACTTTGAGCTCATAAAGCTTGAAGTTCCCTGCGTCTTCGGCCTTGCTGCTGAGGCCGTCATAGCCAAGGCAGAAGAAATAAAGCCCGATGCCATACTCTCCCTGGGTCAGGCTGCAAGCAGAAGCCAGGTCACACCCGAATTGGTTGCGATCAATCTCAGGAACGCCCGCATACCTGATAACCGCGGAAATTCACCCCAGCGGGAAGCCATAGATGACCAAGGGCCAGCGGCATATTTCTCCACCCTTCCGGTCTTTGAAATGTCAGAAGCCATCAAGGATCAAGGCATTCCATCCGCTGTCTCATACTCAGCCGGAACCTTCGTGTGCAACGATCTATTTTATTCTTTGCGCTATTATTACAGGGAAGACATGCCCATCGGCTTCATACACCTGCCCCTCACCAGAGAGCAGGCCACGGCCGATTCCCCGGGTATGGACTTAAGTGACATGATCCTCGCCATAATCAAAACGATCGAAACTATTACAATTTCTTAAGCAATTCTTAAACCTCATTGATATTTATTGACAAGACTTTATCCCAGTGCTAAACTGAAGCCACTAAGGGGAAATTAAATTTGAGATAAATATCAGGGGGTTTTATTATGTTTTTGGATCAATTAGCCCTAGTTTCGGGCGTAATCTTAAAAGTTTTCAGTCTGTATTTTTTGGTGATGTGCCTGTTCTTCCGCAAAAAATCCGCGCCGCGCACTCACTACGAACCTAAACTTAAATTCGCTTGCCTGGTGGCCGCCAGAAACGAAGAGGCCGTCATCGGCAATCTGGTCAGAAGCTTAAAGGATCAAAACTATCCATCGGACCTCATCGAAGTCTATGTAATTCCAAACAACTGCACGGACAATACGGCAGGTGCAGCCAAGGCTGCCGGCGCCGAGATCATCGAGATCCGCCAGCTGGTCAGGAGCAAAGGCGACGCTCTCCACTACGCCATAAGAAGCCTTATGCACCGCGAGGATATAGACTGCTTCATGATCTTCGATTCGGACAATATCGTGGATCGCAACTATTTAAGCGCCATGAACGACGCTTTCATGGCAGGCGCTCAGGTCACCAAGTCCAGGATCGAATCCAAGAATCCTTACGATTCCTGGGTATCCGGCTGCTACGGATTGTACTACAACATTTTCAACAACTTTTTCAACGAGTCCAGATCACGTCTCGGTCTCTCACCTAAGCTCATCGGTACCGGTCTCGGCATCCGCCGTGAAGTGCTCCTCAGCATGGGAGGATGGAACACAATCACCATCGCCGAGGACACAGAATTCAACGCGGATTGCGTACTGGCCGGCTGCAAGATCGCCTGGGTACCCGACGCCATAACCTACGATGAGACTCCGGACAATTTCAAAGTGTCCCTCAAGCAGCGCAGACGCTGGATCGGCGGCATTATGGCGGTGGCAAAAGAGCGTGTTTCGGACCTGTTCTACGAGCTTAAGGGTGAGTTCAGCGGCAGCCTGCCGCTGCCCGGAAGCGAGGACTTCTCAAGGTCCGGTTCGGCAATCGGTCTGACCGTGCCCGGCGTCGGCCGTTTCACCCGCGCCATGCAGCTTTTCGACATGGCCATGATACTCATCATGCCCTACCTGCAGGTGCTCTCGCTGATACCCACAGCCCTGATCATGATATCCGGCGCTGTGAACAACTCACTGGGCATGGAACTTCTCATCATGGCAGGAGGCTTGGTGGTCTCCTACGTCGGCGTGGTCGCCTTTGGCTTCATCTTGAGCATGCTTTCGCCCTATAGGACGAAGCAGATGACTAAATCCATTCTGCTCTTCCCCATCTTCACTCTTTCATGGATGCCCCTTTGCTTCGCAGCCATGATCGTAGGCGGCGGATCCTGGGAGCAGATCAAGCACAAGAGAGCTGTTACTCTGGGCGAGCTGGGATATGCTAGAGCCGCTTGATAAAATTTCACCATTTGGGTCCCTGTGGAGCAAAAAACTCTCCCCAGGGGCCCTTTTTCATGCCTACGCTTCGGCATTCTAGTCAAAAAGGATCCCCGGACTGAGTTTTTTGCCAATCCGGGGACCTTTTTAATTTCAGATACTAATTTGTTTTCTTTGTCTTGTACCCACTCCACTTGGAGTAGTACGTTGTACCGTTTACCGTCTTATATGTTCTTATCCTTACATAGTATTTGGTCTTGGCTTTTAGTTTGGTGACTTTCTTTGATAAAACTGAATAGCCTTTTACCTTGACCTTCTTCTCATTCTTGGTGAAAGCGGAATTGGTTGCAAGCTGGATCTGATAGCCGGTGATCCTCGTGGTCGCCATCTTTGCGGACTGTTTATTCCACTTGACGGTCAGAGCTTTTGTTGCAGCGACAGGAGTCTTGAGAGTAGTTCCCTTCGGATTGATCCTGAAGGTCTTGGTTATGGTCCCTTCATATATGCCTCTGCCCGTAAAAGTAACCGTAGCTTCGCCAACGCTCTTATTGTTCTTGTATGAAATGGTGTAATCCAGACCGTTGAACAGTTTGTTGCCATTGTATTTTACCGTTGGTGCGGGCTTAATCTCGCTTCCTGTATAAACTTTATCGCTGATACTTGAGATCGTCGCAGTATTGAAAGGAAGTTTTTTGTACATGAAATTAAGTTTCCCGTAGTAAAGATAGTTATCCTCGCTGAGATCTCTGGTATCAAGGATATAATCATATAGACTGTCCCTGAGTTCATTGGAGAGTTCGACGGAATACATATCAGCGGTGATCATGGTTTCCTCGCATTTTTTCACGGTGTACTTTTTTCCATCATTAGTAATATTGACGTCGAAGATACCATCAGTATCGATGTCAAAATTTCCCTTGAAGTCCGTATATCCGTACCCGTAGTCTGCCAGCCAATAAAGGGAGTCGTAGATGGCCGCCCCATCCAAAAGATTAAAGGTGCGCAATCCTCCGCTGAGGTCGATGGTAAGTTCTCCCTGATCCATATAGACTATATCTGCATTGAAGAAAGTCTCGTTACCTTCTTTGCTTGAAACGACAGGAATCAGAGCTTCAAATTCTTCTTTGGTTCCTCCATAGAATACACTTCCCACATTGGTCTTATAAAAGGCATCCCAGGATACATAATACAGAGATCTGGGTATCATTATATAGTCAAGCCTAGGCATATTCCAGAAAGCATAAGGCGATATATCCAGACATCCGCTCCACATGAAGATCTTTTCGATGGAGTTACGGTAGGTAGCCCAAGGATAATAATCGCCATCTTCTTCACTATCCTTTTGCTTATACATTTCATGGGACATGTCTTCGGTATTGTCCTTGGGCTCGATGAATAAGGCGTGATCGTCCATCCTTAATAGCGTATACAGGTATTGTCCGCAATCTTCCAATTCCTCATATATTCCCCCCGCAAAAGCGACAGATCCGAAGGCCGGTATCATACATATCGTCATAGCCAGGACTACAAGTATTGCTGTTATTCGTTTAATAGTACTTTTCATCTTTGAACCTCCAATTATTCATTCCCGGGCTGCCTCATGAGGCAGCCCGGTCTCCATGGATTCATTCAAATAATTATGCTTTTGTCTTGGCAGTCAATGCTTTGCTCCACTTGGAGTAATATTTTGTGCCATTTATCGTCTTGTAGGTTCTTATCTTTACGTAATACTTGGTCTTAGCTTTGAGCTTGGTGACCTTCTTGGATACGTTTGAGTATCCCTTCACGGTCACTGTCTTCTTGTTCTTGGTGAAGGTGGAATTGGTGGCAAGCCAGATCTCGTAGCCAGTGATCCTTGTGGTCGACATCTTTCCCGACTGCTTGTTCCACTTGACAGTTATTCCTTTGCTCACTCCGGTCAGGCTCTTAAGAGTCGTTCCCTTAGGATTGATCTTGAAGTATACGGTCTTGGATCCTGCATAGTTGCCCTTCAGAGTGACCTTGACGCTGTACTTGCCCACGTTCTTTCTACCGGAAGCGTACTTAACGGTATAATCTGATGTTGTAAGCTTCTTCGTGCCATCCTTTACGGTAACGGTAGGCTTTCTCTGTTTTCCGTTATATACATAGGATGTAGCACTCAAGGTGACCTTAGGCGTTATGCTCTTGACTCCGCTTACACTCAGCGTTTCCACTCTGGTCTTACCGCAGAGCTGGCAAGTATAAGTCATCTCTCCTGCCTTAGTCGCTGTAGGCTGCTTGGTAACTACGCCGGTATCCCACTTGTGGCCCATAGCGGGGATCTCTGTTGCAGAGGCTGAAATCGGTTCTATAGCGTCTTCATCCTTGAAGTACTTACCACAGTCATCGCACTTATAGTAGTCCGTATGTCCGTTCTTAGTGCAGGTGGCTGCCTTGGCTGCTACGTGGTGTACATGGTGTCCTGTAGCCTTCCAAGCATTTTCATTAAACTGTGCTCTGACGGATTCTTCAGTCGATGTGTCGCATACGCTGCATACGGCATATCCAGGGTATCCATCCGTCGTGCAGGTCGGCTTGATCTCATCGTGGACTACCCATTTATGTCCGGTAGCTTTAATCTCCTTAAAGGTGCTCTTGCCGCACTTCTCGCAGACCTTATATGCCTCCCAGCCATCGACTACGCATGTCGCAGCCTTAGCTGCATAGTCTTTGTAGCTATGACTTCCTGCTGTAGTTGTAAAGGTGTTATCATAATCGATATGTCCACAGGTGCAGCTCGAGTAATACTTAGCACCAGTCTCGCAATCGCCGGAGATAAGGCACTCTGCTCTCGGGTCATTATTGTTGTAATTATGCTGAGGATCGATATGAACTATGAAGTTGTCCTTAGCTATCTCCGTCGCAAAATCACTTGTTCCGATGGTTCTGCTTTCATCCGCTTCTACCTTGATGCTCAGATCATGGACTTTCTTGTTGAAGTCGAAGGTGACCTTACTACTGTTGACCAGTTTACCGATGGTCAGTCCCATGGAAGTGAATCCGTTGTAATCCACTTCGCCGTTCTCATAGTAGATAGTGTGATTCTTGTTATCGAATTGGAAGCCTATGATAGCATCATCGATCTCAAGATTTCCGGTGTGCTTAAGATAAATGTTTCCCTCACACTCTACGGGAACTCCCAGAATGTTGCCCATCATGGCTATGGTGAGGTCGCCGTTTCCTTCAAGAGTCAGATCGCCTTTGCAGTAGATACCGTAAGACTGAAGGGTATTCTCGGAGTCGCAGTCTATCTCATTTGATCCAACCAACCTTATGGTCAGATCACCATTTGAAGTGATGGCTGCTTCCTCTGTCCAAGAAGTTCCCCAATAGTTGCCGAGATCATCTCTGAAACCGCTGGTATAAAGATTGAGATTTTCGATAGTAAGCGTTCTGGTATCTGCATCATACTCCCAGCCATTCTTTTCGAGATTGCCCGGCGTCTCTCTTGTTACCGGTACTTTACGCACGTACAAATCCGGTTCGTTCTTCGACGTCTTAACACCAGTAGAGTATATAGTGCCGTTTAATCCCTGCCTGTAGTAAACCGTGTACTGTGTATCAGGCTTGAGTCCGGAGATCCTTGGGCCTGCGGTCCAGTGCTCACCATCGACCGAAGCCATGATTCCTTCACAATCAGTATCTATGATTATGCTTTTGTCGCTTGCATATATGTCGGTTGTATCAGCAGAGATCGTGTGTATATTCATCCAAGCATCTGTTGGGAAGTTGTTCCCCACATAGATCCTGTCAGGTCCCAGAGTGATGTCATAATAGTTTCCATCGCTATCCGCAGCATCTCTCCAAAATGCTCCTTCAACTGTCGGAAGGCTTATATATCCATTTTCACTTGTTGTAGTGCCCTGAACTCGTTTGCCATCCGGATAGTAGAGGTTATAGCTGACGTTCACCGGCCCGTTGGACGGCTGTGCCTGAGGTGAAGATTGGATCTTTTTCTCGAACTTATGCATCTGGCGCATGCCATTTCTTCCGGCATTGTCCACATTAACTCTGGCCTCAATATAGATAGGTACAGTATTCGGTGATGCCTTCAGAGCTTCGATGTAATCGCCGTTTTCTTCATCTTCAACGAATCTGTAGTAACCGCTGTTATAGGTCTTACCCTCTTCCATATTGACAACGAGCTCTACGTTTGAAGTCTCTCCCTCAAGAAGGTCATTCATATAGATCTTGTCACCTACGCCTAAATTGAAGTCTTTGATATTGTACTTCGGGATAGGAGAGTTCGTAAAGTCACCATCTTGAATGGTAAGAAGATCATATCCTGTAACAGTTATGGTCTTATTGTCATCAGAATATCTTTCGATACACTCATCACCGGCAAGTTCTCCGTTCAGATAGAGCTTCACATCATCTGCAAAATACTGTGCCGAGCCATCTGGTATGAAGATCCTCACTTCAGGTCCGGTCTGAACGCCTCTTATGAATTGCTGTATATAGTTTGAATTTACACTGGAATAACCCAGAGCTTTTACGATGTCTACCGCGTCCGCACCCTTGGTCTCGCGGATGATGGTCTCAAATTTGTTTCCACCGGTAGCTGCGTAAACTCTTACCTGATCTTCCCAATCTTCTACGCCGTCGCCTTCTCTTACTACCTCAGGGAAGTCCACATAGACTTTTTCTATGGCGGGATTCGTCATGCCGACGGATGCCATGAATCTATAGGAAAGAGTGACTGTATCAAGTATGTTGTTATCCTCAAACTTCAGGTGGTTAGCCTTGTCGGTAACGTTGACCAGATTTCCATCAGCTTCAGTTACCGTCATTCTGAATTCAGGCTCTCTCAGGAAGGTGAAATTCGAATCTGCCTTGAGGACTACGTTCACATTGTAGACCGTCATATCCTGACAGGTAGCCGAACTGGACAGTTTCTCGCTGCTCTTTCCTTTGGTCCAATATACCTGATCCACGTAGTAATTGGCATCGGTGGGTACATTTGCAGAAAGATCGAAGGTCTTTCCAACCTCAGGAGGCGATATGTCAAATACTTCAAAGTATGGGATCCTTGCAGTCACCTCTACTCTGATGGTGCGATTATTTCCATCAGGGCTCTTAAGGGTTATGCTGCTTGAACCTGCCTCATTTCCGATGACCAGTTCACCCTTATCGTTAAGAGTTGCTATCGACGGATCTGTAGCTGTGAAAGTATCGCCTTCTTTATACAGCCATCCAACGCTGGCGTTTGCAGGAAGCGTATAAGCTGTCAGGTATTTCTCAGGGTGCTCTTCATCCTTATCGATTTCTATGACATCCTGTTCTCTGTTAAAGTCGACTTTCTGTACTTCTACCTCATAGTTTAACGGTTCCAGTCCGCTTTCGACTTTGATCCAGCGACCCTTATTTGTATAAATGTATGCATAGGTCTCATGCTCATGTCTGGCGTCAATCTTGGAAAGATCATATCCTTCAGGATAGAAGTCCTTAGGGAATTCCACGGCGGGAATATCTTTTGCAGATTTCACGTTCAGATCTTCAAGATACATGCCGTAGTCGAAAGCGCAATATACGACTTCATTGACATATTCATCATCCGACAATCCTTTTATGCTATCGATCTTCATCTTAAGCGGATTATCTTTTGTAATGTATTCACCGTCATATTCGGCAGTCATTGTGCCTTCAAGCTTGAGCTGGATCTTCGGCAAGGTATAAGGACGTGAGTAGAATACCTGCACAAAGTCGAAGTCCTGTTTCCAACGTACGTTGACAACTGTCGCCTTGCAGTAGATGGTCTTTCCAGAAAGTTCCTTCGGTATGTAGCATCTATCCATGCTTGTGGCATCTGTTCTGTTATTAGCCATGTCAAGATCATAGCTAGGTGACAGTTTAAGGTCGTCTCTGTTGGCATACATCTCGCCGGAATACATATGAATCATCTCTGCGGTCCATTCTGAAGGATCTCTCGGAAGTCCTATGTTTTCATCATAGTAGGATTCGCCGTCTTCCGTCGTCCATTCTCTCTTCGGATCGTTTGGACGAAGGGTATTCTTGTATTCATGGCCATCCGTGTATATCTTCCATTGTTCAGGGATGTGATTCTTCTTTCTTGCCACAGAGCCCTTATACACGTTGGTCGTTCCGGCTATTAGCGTATCTTCTCCGCTATCGTTCTTCACATACCACTGATAGTAAACGTCGAAGATCTTATTAGATTCAAAGTCAACCTTGCCTGCCTGTCCGTTTTTGAGCTGAACGTATGCATCTACTCCCGGATAAGGGAAGCCTACCCACTGAAGTGGAGTATAACCTTCAACCAGGGTTTCTTCTCCGGTATCGATAAGGTCGTCTTTGCTATAGCACTCAAAGATCATGGATGTCTTGTATACTGCAGGCTCCATTTCATGTTCATACTTGTTGACACGTACGTCATAGCCGTATTTCATATACTCCTTGACCTCAAGCTCTATGCGGTACATATCTCCTGACTGGAAACCTGGGAACCCGGTATTTTTTTCTTTGATTTGCTGTTCCAGCTTATACAGATATATTCTTCCCTTGATGCCGTCGTTATTATCTCCGTACTCCGCTTCAAGAAGAGGCTTATTAGATCCATATCTGCTGTCTTCGCTGATGTTTTCTCTTGTCAGCGGATCCACCCTGTACACTTTGTAGGTGAACCACTTCATATTTGCTTTGTAGTTTTGATTATATGCTGCATAGGAAGCGTTGGAAGCGCCATTTTGAGCCAATACTTTTTCCCAACTGCCATTTTCAAGGTTTTGCTGCATATATAGCTGTCCGGAGCGGAAATACATAGATGCGTTACCAACCCTGAAATTGTCTATTTCATTTCCTTTTGTATCCTTCGGCGTCCTGTAGAACCAGGTCTCCGAGGAGTACATTCCATCTCCATAGACATTTGTTCCGGGCAGATAAGGAGTCACGTAATAACCCTTTGTAGTCCTCAGATCCAAAGGATAGGTGAATATCTTCTCTGACATGCTGAAGGCTCCGTCTCTGACGTTCTCTCCTTCGCTCTCCAAAGCCACGTTCAGGTCTTCTGCCTGGTTGCCATTTTCATCGTCATAAGTAGTCTTAAGTCTGAATGAATAGTAAGCAGGGGTTCTTGGCGTGTTGGGTCTAACCTGAAGATAGGTCTTTTCTCTCAGTTCATTATCTCCGCAGAACAATCTGTAATGGTAGATCTCATCATTTTTGCTCTTGTTCTCATCCATGAGTACCAAAGAACCATCGCCGTAGGTATCCGTTATCTGGATTCTTCCATCCTTTATCATATCCACTCCATAGGATGTAACTCCCAGATTGACTGTTCCGGGTGTTCCGACAAAGGTCTTGAAGTTGCTGTCTCCTCCTTCATCCATGATTGCCAGCATGTTGTACTCATAATAGTTCCTGAAGGTACCGGCACGTACTGAGATGTTTCTGGTATCTATGGGATCTCCATTCTTCTCAAACAGCACTTCTTCTAAGCCTGCGGTCTCACTGCGGTTCAGAGTGACCAATTGATCGCTCTTATCGATAGTTGCACCGGACTTTTTAGCATTAGTCTGAAGTCTCTCCTGATTGTTATTTGCACGGACTATATTGAATATATTAGCGCCGGTTTTACCTTCAAAAGTACCTCCATAGATATAGGCAAGGCCACCGGGATACTTGCCATTGGAACCGACTTTGTCCCCCATTCTTACAAGTTCAACTACCGCATTTCTTACATTGGGGCTCGAACCATAACCTTCGAATTTACCGTCGTAGCAAACGAAGGTGCCATCTGCTCCAACATGGACGCAGGTACCGAATACCTGCTCTACGATCTTTGATTCTTCGCTTCCCCTGAAGAACTTAGCGATACCTTCGCAAACAGCAACGACTCCATCCACCATATTCTCGATGGCGGTCTTATCCAAAGCCTTGTCAACTATCTCCTTACGGCCCTTGGCGAGTTGGGTGTTCTTATCGTCTTTTGCTGTGGAATCACCATTCGAACTATTGGATTCAGTGGAATCCTTGTCTGACTGCTTCTCGGATACAGTCTTCTCTCTTCCCGTCTTCCCATCTTCGGAACCAGCTTCTGTAGGGGTCTTTACTTTCTCTTCTTTCTTGGCTCCTTCTCCGGTCCTCTGTTTGGTCATGGAATCCGATCCGCCGTTCTTGTCATAATCTTTTTCCATGGATTGGGATATCTTATCCTGGATGTCACTGTACTGAGCCGTCGCTATATCTATGCCAGAGGCATAACTGGCAATGTTGACGCCAAGTTCCACTGCCTGGCCGATAACTTTCTTGACGTTGGACCAAGTGAATCCGGAATCGTCCATAACCTTGCTTCTACCAGCCTGGTATCTACCTCCGTAAATTACCAGATTTCCATTATTTACCCAGAAAATATCCCTGGTTGTATAATAGCGTATCTTGCCCTCGTCATCATCATAGGGGTCGATCATCCTGGCTGTGAATTTGATCAAGCCGGTTCCCTCGCCATATGTATCGCTGGAATCTATGATCGTTAAGGTAGCTCCATCTTCGATTTCAAAGAGGGTGTGAAAGTGGAAAGCTGTATGTTGCGTCTGAGCATAATTATAATCTCCATTGACCTTATTGCTGTCATCATGGATATATATCTTTCTTCCATTGAGATCCAGAACCTTATCGGACTTGATGACTATGGGCTTCATATTTGTCTTCCCATAATATGCCTCTATACTTCTGGTCAATGAAATATAGGTGTCTTCAGGATCCTGAGACTCCATAACCTCCCTTAAGTCTTGCACAGTATCACCGGGGTGTATCCATCGATACCGATTATCGCTGCTTTTATAAAAGTCTGCGTTGACTACAGAATTTTTGTAGTCAATAAGATCCCGCATAGTCTGCACCGGGCTCTTATTATAGTTAAAGTCAAAGTTAATATTGGTATAGCTGGCCGCGGAAGCCGAAGTTACATATGGTCCTATGGCCCCAAAGGACGTAAGGATCATACAAAGCGACACGCATATGACCAGTATCCGCTTCAGGCTCTTCATGATGGTACCTCCTTGTTATATCTAAAAGGAAAATATCTTTATAAATTAAAAAGGCACAGCTGCCTTAAAAAGGACCAAACTATGCCTGTATTATCAAAAAATCCTCGTCTGAGTTCCTGCTATATAGTTCAGAACACGCCATTTCTTCATGATTCCCTCTCTCTCATTATCTCATAGGGAAAACAATCTGTTTATTATAGTTATTTTACCATAGTGACGCATAAAATGGCAAGAACTATTATTTTAAAAAATTGTACTATTTGTTCATTTTTTGGCTACCTCGTTTAGTAAAAGACTTATCATTCAAACAAATGCGTTGGCTTATTTGGTGACCTGTACCTTGATCTTAAAGGCTACGCCGTTCACCTTTATAGTGACGTTAGCCTTTCCGGCCTTAAGGCCTTTGATCTTGACCGTTGAGGTATTCTTCGAGGTGGTGGTCACCTTGACAACTGTCTTCTTTGATGTGGAATAGACATTTGCCACCGATGCCGCTCTGCCTGTAATCTTTACAGTCAGGTATTTGCCCTTCTTTACTTTGTAGGTGGTGGTGGCCTTGAATTTTTTGCCCCCAATGGTGATGGTCGGGCTGGTAGTGACGGTTATCTTGCACTTAAGAGTCGAGCCATCCTTCAGAGTGGCTGTTATGGTAGCCGTACCTTTCTTAAGGGTGGTCACCATGCCCTTGGAAGTGACGGTGGCCACAGCCTTAGCGCTCGTCTTCCAGGACTTGGCGGTGCCGTTCTTCACCTTGAGGGTCACGGTATTGCCCGCCTTAAGGCTCTTCTTTGAATAGTTCAGGGAAGGCTTCATGGGAAGATCCACAGCCGAATGATCCTCGATGGGCTCCTCTCCGGCAGCATCCCAGAACCACTCGCCGCAATCCTCGCAGTAGTAGTATGGCTTATAGCCTTTCTCAGTCGTAGTGGGATCCTTTCCTTCCACGTAGACCATAAAGTGATAGTGCTCGCCGGGATCCGGAACGTAGGCTTCAAAGTAGATGCCCTCGTTGGCTTCAGCATATTCCTGTGCTGCGCTTCCTTCCACGCCTACGATGAGATACCAGGGTATCAGTTTGAGTTCGCCATCATAGCCATCATCTCCTTTTTGATAGCCGAAGGCTTTATCTCCGATGGCCTTGACATTAGGAGGTATCTTGATGGATCCGGTATACTCGTGATCATCTCCGGTATCGTATTCGGGATCGTACTCCCAATAATCATATCCGGTGCCCACGAAGGCCTCTTCACCGATCTCTCTGACGGAGGCGCTGATCTTAATGAAGCCATTCTCGGATATGCCTACGTTCGAATATCTGAAAGCTCGCGGCCCGATATATTCAACGCCGAGAGGTATGATGATCTCCTTCAGGTGAGTCTTGTCAAAGGCCTCCTCTCCTATGGAGTTTACGCTTCCGGAGATCTCCAGTTTGACGGGATATGAATCCAGAGGATCAGGAGACATCTCCTTGAACACTCTGTCTCCTATGCTCGTGATGCCGTTTTCTATGATGATCCGCTCAATTATATAATTGAATTCGCTCCAGGGAGCGGTCTCTCCGTCGAGCTCCAGATCGCCCGAGCCGCTTATCCTTAAGGTCAATGTCGCATCATCGAAATTCCAGTGTATATCACCAAGGTCTCCGGAATTCGGATCGAACCAGGTCAGACCATTGGCCTGAATATAGTAGTATGCCTCACTGCCGTGCGGCGTGGAGATCGTGAACTCCGGCGATGCCACAGGTGAGTCATAGCTTCCCTTATATCCCAAAGCACGTTCACCGATGATGACTACTGATCTCCTGAGGCTGACTGCCGTAAGAGGGGTATTGAAGAAAGCCTCCTTCCCTATGCTGCTGAGTTTATTATTCGTGGTGAGCTCAGCGACCCCGGAGTTCGCAAATGCTCTGTCTCCTATCGTTGTCATAAAATAGTTCAGTGTAACTTTGCTTAAACTGCTGCAGCCTTCGAAAGCGCTTTCTTCGATGGTTTCAATGTTTTCGCCTAAGCCCACTGACGCCAGGCTTACGCAGTCTCGGAAAGCGTTCTTTTCCACTGTCTTTACAGACCTTCCGAGCGCGATAGAACTGAGGGATGTACATCCTCTGAAGGTGTCTTCTTTTACTACCTTTAACAGATCAGGCAATTTTACGGATCTAAGCGATGTGCAATCCTCAAAGGCACCCTTTCCGATGTCTTTCACGCCAAGAGACGTGACTTTTTCAAGATATGGGAGACCGCTGAAAGCGTAGTCCGGAATAGAATTGAACGCAGCATTGCTCTCCACTCCTATGGACCGGATCTCCTCTTTAAAATCATTCCATGGATAGGTCTCGTGCTCTGGGAACTCTATTCCGCCAAGGGTCAGGCTGCCGCTCGCATATTCAAAAGTCCACGGCATGTTGTCCATGTAGCCCATCCTGCCTTTGACTGCCGTTACATGATCATTTCCTTCAGCGAAGGAGAAGGCGGGGCTTGCATCGTTCATGGTATAAAGCGTCGCGCTGCCATACATCCAGTTACCGCCGTCGATTCCTTTATCAGGATCTCCTACGTAATAATTAATGATATTTTTGCCTATGGTGGTCACGCTGTCAGGGATCATCAATCTATATAGATTATTCTTAGTGTCGCCCGATGCGAACGCGTAGTCTCCGATCTTAGTCAGTCCTTCCGGGAGGATTACTTTGCCAAGCACTTTTGTCCCAGCGAAGGCCAGATCGCCCACCGACGTAACGCCCTCTTCAACTATCACGGTAATGATCTGATCTCTGTAGTCATGCCAGGGCTGCTCCAGACCGGTGCTGTAGTCAGCCATCCTGCCGCTGCCGAATATCCTTAAGGTATTCGTCTTCTTGTCATATCTATATCTCACGTCGCCTGTCTCGCCCACGTACATACTGTAATCGCAGGTGAGCCCGGCGTTCAAAGCATATTCCTCCGCTTTCGACCCTTCGGTAACGTAGACGATCAGATCAGTATTGATAACATCCTTCCCATCCTTGTCCTTATAGCCGAAGGCTTTGGTCTTGATAGTTGTGACCGAAGGCGGTATCACGATCTCCTGAAGAGGGCAGTTATGGAATGCTCTGAGCCCTATGGTGGTGATCGAATCGCCGATCACTACCTTTTCCAGATGTTCATAGTCTCCCTCCTCTGCATAGAAAGCTTTGCTTCCTATTTCCGTAAGCTCTCCGCCGATATCGATTGACGTGATCTTGTCGGTTCTTGTGAACCAGGGAGGGTTGTTTTGGGAGGTATATGTGGGCATCGCACCGCTTCCGGTGAGATGAAGAGCTCCGGTCTCAGGATTGAATCTCCAGATCATGTTGCCATCATATCCGCCCTCATTTATCTCGTAAGGCATGCCTTCAGATTCAGCATATCTGAGGCCTTCGGTGCCTTCCAGCACGTAAAGGATCGATCCTTCCACGAGCTTTGTTGAGTCCGCATAGTTCAGCGCTTTGCTTCCTATCTCTGTGATCCAGCGGGGCACAAGGATATTGCAGAACCCAGTGCCCATGAAGGCTTCAGCTCCTATGGAAGTCAGAGATTTTTTGATCTCAAAGTTCTTCAGAGCTTCACAGTTTTTGAAAGCCTTAGCACCAACCGACGTCATTTGGTCGGAGTATACGACCTTAGTGAGGCGGGGGCTTCCTTCGAAGGTGCTCTTAGGGATCGACGTGATCTTATCGCCCAGGTTCACCGATTCAAGCTGTAAGGAATCTGAGAAAACACCTTCCCCCAGAGTAAACTCCTCGTTCTGGATGGATCCTATGTCCAGTTCTTTTATGTACGTGTGCCTAAAGGCGTAGTCGCCTATCTCCCTTATAGCAGGATTCAGATCCACTTTATTGAGCCAGTTGCAGTTTTCAAAAGCCCTGGCGCCGATTTTTGTTACGTCGCTGTCATATAATTCATTCCATTGATAGGAATAAAACTGTACGTTCAGCAGATGCGCGCATCCCCTGAAAGCTCCGTATCCGATCTCTGATATATTGTTTTCAAAAACGACCGATCTGAGACTTTCCATGCCCTCGAAAGCGCCGGCATCTATTGATGTCTGGGTATATTCATCTGAATAGATGCTTACGTTCTCAAGTCTTGTCAGCACTTTAAATGTGTCACTGATATGGAATTCCTCGTACCGACTTTCCTGGTTTTCGACGTTTATATACAGCTCTTTTACCAGGGAACCGTATTTATTTACAAATCTCGCCCACATTTCATCGTTACTGCCGGGTGAAGAATTATTCTCATAATAGCGTATGCAGTTCATTTTCAGAGTCCCTGTCGACTCCTCGAAAGTCCAGCTGTAATAATGATCTCTGTGATAGCTGTGCTTGCCATATTCTATCTTCCAATATTCTGACAATGGGTCATATGCCTGGGCATAATACTCTCCCATAGAGCCTTTTTCAGTATAGATGATTCCATGATACTGACGGTCTTCAGCAGTATCACTATAATAATCATTATAGAAGCCAATGGCTCTGAATCCTATATGCTCTATGGTGCCCGGCAGATATTGTATCTTATCGAGATGAACTCCATAAAACGCATAATTATCTATGCTCTTTACACGCTGCCCAAACTCTATATGTTCTGTGGTTATGTCTCTGAAAGCCTGATAGCCTATGGTCTCGCCGTTTATCTCCAGATAATCAGGCATAACTGCACTGCGAAAGGCCCACTCTCCTATATCTGTTATGGCATTTGTGTTCAGATTTATTTCGCCTATTTTCGCGCTTTCAAATGCGTGGTCGCCTATTTTCAAAGGATTGGTACTGGACTTGGGCAGAATTACCGTCATGGGGCAGTCCTTGGAACCAGCCATAAAAAACGCGCCTTGGCCGATGCTCTGAATTCCATGTTCTATCCTAATAACTTTTATCTGATTTCTGAAAGCGATCCAGGGGACGTCGGATTTGTGGGTCTCTTTGTTTTTGTCTTCCCAGGTGCGCGTTTCATAATGTTCGAAGTTCGGAATGGATCCTATTCCGTGTTCCGTCCATATCCGAAGGATCCCGGTGTCCTCGTCGAAGGACCATTTGCAGGCGTCCAGATCCCCGGAAGTTTTAGTGTCCGCATAGGCAGACCCCGCAAAAAACACCATCGCCAGGATCAGTATGAAGGCAAATGCCAGTATTTTGAATGATCTTATGTTCTTCATCTTCGTCACCTTTATTCTTTAAGTTGATGACTGATACTTATCTCCACATAGTCGGATATCCACCCGGGGCTCTGCCCGGGTGGATCCGTTATAGCTTTATCGTTTTGCTTTTATTTGGTGACCTTCACCTTGATCTTGAAGGCTTTTCCGTTGACCTTGATGGTCACGGTACATGACCCGACCTTAAGACCTTTGATCTTCACAGTGGAAGTCTTCTTAGATGTGGTGGTCACCTTGGCTATGGTCTTCTTGGTGGTCGAATATACGTTTGGTACAGATGATGCTCTGCCGGTGATCTTCACCGTGAGATATTTACCCTTCTTCACCTTGTAGGTGGTGGTCGATTTAAACTTCTTACCTCCTACGGTTATAGTCGGATTGGTGCTTACGGTTATCTTGCAAGTCTTCTTGGTGCCATCCTTTAAGGTAGCCGTAATGGTTGCTGTACCCTTGGTCAGGGCGGTAACCACGCCCTTGGTACTTACCTTGGCAATTGTTGCCTTCGAAGACTTCCAGGATTTGACCGTTCCGTTGGTTATCTTGAGGGTCACGGTTTTGCCTGCCTTAAGGGTCTTCTTGGTGTAGTTTATCGAGGGCTTAGCCGGTGTTCCGGTAGCAGGGATGATCACGCTTGAGTGATCCTTGATCTCGTTCTTGCCCTCCGCGTCGTTGAAGAACTTGCCACACTCTTCGCATACATAGTACTGGATGTTTCCATCTTCAGTCTTGGTGGCTGCCTTGGGCTCCACCATGACGATGCTGTGTACGGCTGCGATCTCCAGATCTGCAGCTTCTACTTTGCTTACTCCGAATTCGTCCGCAAAGGTCTCGCCGCAGTGCGTGCATTCATAGTGGTCCTGCACTCCCTTATTGGTGCATGTCTCAGGCGCTGTGCCGGGTACGTAGATCAGATCGTGGCCTGTAGCGACCCAAAGGTCGTCTCTCTCCACTTCCTGAGCTGCCTTTGTACCTTCGGCCTTCATGGCTGCCTGGATAGTCAGATCCAGAGATGAATATCCGCAGACTGTACATTCGTCATATGCAGGGTATCCGTCCTCTTCACAGGTGGGCAATTTCTCATCGTGATGAACGTAAGTGTGGCCTTTTGCAGGGATCAGCTGGAAGGTGCTGTAGTCGCACTTACTGCAGGTGTCATATGCCTTATAGCCGTCCTCTATGCAGGTGGCCGCCTTTCCGTCGTGATGTACTAAGCTGTGGCTTCCTGCAGCCACGGTAAAGGTATTGTCATGGTCCGCCGCTCCGCAGCTGCAGCTCTTGTAGTAGGTGGTTCCCTTGGAGCAATCTCCGGATACGTAGTATTCTTCAGTGGCGGTCTGCTGGGTGAAGCTGTGCTGAGGTACAAGGTGCATGTAATATACGTCCTTATGGTATTCAGTTCCCTCTGCTGCCTCTATCCTGTCAGCGTCTTCACTGGTGATTCGCAAGCCGCTGAGCTCCACGGCCTCGCTCTTTCCGCCGTAGATCTTATATGAGTGCTTAGCGTTGGTGGTAACTACCGTTACGTCATCGGCAATGATGTTATGCTTCATATCCGATCCGCTATCGCCATCCCAGTAGATCTCACCGTTTTCATAGTAGACCTTGCCACCATCAGGATAGTATCCGAAGGCGCAGCTTGAGAAGCTCTGCTTGCCGCTTCCCTTAAGATAGATATTCTTGCCTTTTCCGGGCTGTATGGCCTGAGTATTCTTTGCTCCTTCAAGGTTCAGATTTCCGGGGCCTGTAATCGTGATATTTCCTTTGGATCTGATGATATTGCCAAATACCATCTCGCTTTCCCCGCCGGTCTTTTTGAGATAGTTGTCTCCTATGAGCTCTATGGTGATATCATCCTTGGAGTAGATCACAGACTGAACTCTTCTGTTGATCCAGAATAACTTGAAGGAGTCCACGTCGATTCCCATGTCGCTGAAGCTGAAATTTTTAAGAGTCAGCGTCTTGGTGTCAGGATCGTAGTGGTATCCGTCACGCTCAAGGTCTCCCAGATCGGCCTCGGTCACAGGGTTCCTTCCCACGTATACTCCATATTCTTCACCCGCAGGATCTGTCTTCACAACCTTGGTATAGAAGACGTCAGTGAGGCCCTGTCTGTAGTAGAGCAAATACTCGGTATCGGGTTCAAGTCCGACAAAGGCTACTTTGGAAGCGGTCCAGTGGTCTCCGTCAAGGGAAACGCAAAGGTTATCCACTCCCTTGAATTCAGGATAGATCTCCGTGGATGCTTTCTTTATCGTCACATCGGCTGCATCCGTCAGGTAAACGGTGATGGAATCCGCGTCTAATATGTCTCCTACTATCCTTCCCGCCCAGTTGGTGAATTCATACTTGAAGTCTTCAGGGTTTCTGGTCCGCTTGACTTCCGTCATGAAGTATCCGTCCACCTCAGGAACGTCGATGGTAGTCTTTCCGTCCGACGATCTGTTGGCATAGATCGTTTTATTGTATGCTGTCGTTCCGTCCGGCTTGATCGCCTTGACGTAAACTTCTATGTCGGTGCCGTTGTCAGGCTTTGGAGCGCTGTTGTCGATGTAAAGCTTCTCGGTAACAGTGTGGTTCACTCTCATGTCCACCACGCCATCTCCGTCTCCGTCGATCGTCACGTAGAGCGGAAGTCTTATCTCATCGCCATCGTGCAGCACCACATTCCCATTTTTATCTCTGTCTGATAAGAGGGTCAGAATGTTATTTGCTTCATCATAGTCGAAGTTCTGAGAGTTGAAGTACTTTTTCTGATCTTCTTCCATTTCCGATATGTCCAGAATAAGCTTGATGTTTCCTTCCGTCTCGAGATAATCATCCAGGCAAACTTCTTCTTCCAGTTCCAGATTGAAGTCCTTGACTCTGTATTTGGGAAGCACGGGGATGACCTTTCCATCCTCGATGGTTATGGTATTGGGAACGGTGAGGAACGCATGTTGCTTATGCGGTATGGTTATGTCGGTGTTTTCATTGGTCTCGCCGTTAACGTTTACCGTAATGTCATTTACAGCTGCGAATTCAGCAGTGCCGTCTTTCTCCGGGTTCAGGTCGATGTCGAGTCTCGGGCCGTTCACAGTTCCTTTCATGAAAGCTTTCATGGTATCCGTCGGATCCTCGATGTTCACCTTGTACCCGTAGGCCTGGAAGGTCTGCTCCGCAAAGGACGTGAACTCGAAGCCCTTCTTGAAACTGAACTCGCTGTCATCTCCGTTGGTTCCCGCAGTGAACTCATCCATCCACTCATCCACGCTGTCGCCCTCTTTGACCACCGTCGGATAGTTCATGTCGATAGTATCGATGATTCCCGGAGCGGCTCCTATGGCGCTGTAGTAAGTATAAGTTAAGGTGCAGGTGTCTCCCGGCTTATATTCGCCCGTAGCGGAATCCTCTACATAGTCGATGTATCCGTTAAGAGGGCTGCCGTTCACAACATCTATATCTCCCTCCACGGTATTTGCATAGAGGGTGAACGGATGGAAGTTGTTGTATGAGAAGTTAGAACCTTCTTTGAATACCAGTGAAGGATCGTTCTTTTCTACAACGACGTTGATCTGATATGTCTTGTAGTTTCTGGCCGTGGCTGAGGAATCCAGCCTCTCACCGCTTCCCTGGTTGATCCAGTAGATCTCCTTGACGTGATAATCCGCTGTATCAGGGATCTCAACGCTGTTATCAAAGGTCTTGCCGATCTCAGGAGGATCGATGCCGTAGATTTCAATGTCATCCACATAGTCTATGACGGTCACGCTGATCTCGTGAGCATCTCCCAAAAGATCCGTGTAGGAAAGCACTGCGGTTCCCGCACTTCCTCCGAATCCCAGAGTTCCATCGTCTTCGATGTAGGCCACTTCAGGAGCTGTAGATGTCGCACCCTTACATGAGAGCGGCAGTGAATGATCTATGGGCTGTGCCTTGAAGAGCTGGATCTCTCCTGAGTTGTATTTACCGTTCTTGATATCGTCAATGTCGAAGGTATAGCTGTCCTTGATGGGTTTTACCTTTTCAACCTCTACCTCCAGCCTGCCGGTAACCTTTCCGCTGCTGTTGCTGGTCCAGTTCATTCTCCAGGTGTTATCGTTGTCGAGGTTGGTGATGATATAGCAATCGAACTGATAATCATCTGCCTTTACCTTGGAGAACAGATTTCCCTTCGCCAGCTCTTTTTCGCTGAAGAAATCGGTGGGGAACTGGACGATGGGGAGCTCGTCACCCTTTTTCAGTTTGAAATTTGCATATTTGAAACTGCCATTGTTCGCAGATGCCAGGAACTGTACATCCGTCACGTATTCGTCGGCTGCAAGTCCTGTTACCTTATCCAAAGATATGGTTGCGATATTATCGATTGATGCGTAGTTTCCTTTACCTCCATAGTTCAGGCTGATGCTTCCTCCCACGTCTTCGGCGAATACTCTTTCTCCGACTTTCAAAGGATGTGACTCGAATATCTGTACGGCATCGTAGTAGTCTGTCCAGTTGACGTTCACTACGTAAGCCTTGACCTTTATCAGCTTTCCTTCCGTGGAAGGAGGCAGATAGCAGTTGTCATAGTGTCCGTACCAGATATTGTTGTTCTTGTTATCGAGGTCTTCATCATTCCAGAGTTTCAGGTGGTCTTCATCCTTCCACTGAGTGGAATACGCATGGATGAGACGTGAACACTGATCGTTATCATTAGGCCACATGTTCGTGCCCTCTTTGATGGATCCGTTGGCATTGTACTCGATCACAGGAAGGCAGTCTTCCGTACTGAGATTGACCTTTTTTCCGTTACGATCTATAGCATTCCAGAGCGGATCGTCCGGCGCTAGGGAGTTCTTGTATTGGAAGCCGTCCTTGCCCCTGAGCCAGGATTCCAGACTGTGCTTATCTTTATCTTTATTGAGCAGAGCTCTGGTCTGTACGTCGTTCAGGTTCTGCTCCTTTGCTTGCTTATATTTTGCCGCTATGTCCCAGACGTTGGTGGTTCCGGCTATCAGTTCCTGTTCCTTGCCCTTCTCGTCCACGACCCACCACTGATAGTAGACGTCGAAGATCCTGTTGGTCTCCCAGTCCACGTTGCCGGTGGCAGCGTTTACGAATTCTATATTGGCATTGCCGCCTGCTTTGAACTTTCCGGTCCACTGAAGCGGTGTGAAATCAGCGACGGCAGTGGTATGTTCATCGTCCACCGTCTGCTCGCTCTGTCCATAGCACATGAACAGAACGGAACTGCTGGCCTTAGCTGTTCCCACGTTGGAATTAAAGGTGTAAAAGTCCGTATCCCGATATGACGCGTTATCTTTATACAGATCATAGCCATAATAGCCATGGTTCAGCCTCTCCTCCACGTTCAGAGTTATACGATACATCTCACCCTGTCTGAAGCCTCTCCAGCCTATGTTCTGAGCCTTGATCTTCTCTTCCAGGTCTGTCAGCCTGATCATTATCTTAAGGCCCTGTTTGGTATCCGATCCGTAGACCGCCGTGGCCAGAGGCTGATCGTCGCCCAGCATACCGTTCCTTCCGATATTCTGACGGGTCAGAGGATCCACCTGATAGACCTTGTATTCTATCCACTTCATGTTGGAGAGATAATTATAGGTCTGGCGGTTTTCACTGTAACTGTCAAATACCTGGCTCAGATTCTTCGAGCTGGTATCCGAAACCGTCCTCTTATCCACGTATGTCTTATTGCCGAAGGTATGCGTCGACGTGTTCAGCGCGGAGTTAAAGCTGTTTGAGATATGACTTGGATCCGTGGTCTGATATTCGCTGGTGGCGCTGGATTTCAGAGTTCCCGAGATATAGTTGTCCGTCAGAACGAGAGGTTCTATCGGCGTACCCTCGGTATCTGTAGGATCCTGATAGTACCACGTGCTGGAACTGCCGAATGTCTCTCCGTCAGGATCCAGTCCGTTGAAAGTGGGAGTGATTCGGTATGCTTCGGTCCTTGAAGAATTGAGCGGGAAATAGAAGACTTTCTCGGTGGAGTTGTAGGCTCCTCTTATGTTTCCGTCTTTTTCGGACAGCACTTCGTCGATGTAAGAAGTATCGCCGTCCTGGTTCTGCGTCTTTAGAGCAAAGCTGTTGGTGGTATTAGTCTTGGCATTGTTAGGATAGACCCTGATGCCCTGCTTGTATCTGAGTTCCAGATCGCTGCAGAAAAGACGATAGTGATAGAGTTTGCCGTCTCCCCCGCTGTTCTCGTCCATGAGTACCAGAGCGCCGTCTCCGAAAAGATCCACGATCTGGATACGGCCGTCCTTGATAAAGTCTTCTCCATAGGAGCCCAGTCCCAGATTGACTGCGCCGGGAGTTCCGTACCAGGTGGAGAAGTGAGCATCACCTTCTCCTTTCAGGCCTATGTTCTTTGCTTCATAGTAGTTCCTGAAAGTGCCGCCTCTTACGAGGATGTTGGAAGTGTCCACAGGAGTGACACCGTCACTTTCAACCATTATCTCCGTATGGTTATGATTCTCGCTGGTCTTGATCTCCACAGTCTTATACGTAATGTTGCCGTCCTTGTCTTTGTTGGTCTGCTGTACGGTCTCCGTGCCCGTCTTTACGATGTTGAACACGTTAGCTCCGGAACGGGCATTGAATGTTCCGCCGTAAATATATGCCTTGCCGTTTCTCGTGGCCTCCACGACAGCGTTACGGGTGTTGGGAGAAGAACCGAAGCCGTTGTACGTGCCCCCGTAGGATACGAAGGTTCCCTTGTTTGCGACATATACGCAGGTTCCGAAATGCGTATAGATGATTCGGGTGGATTCGGCAGAACCCAGCATTCCCGCTATGGCTCCGCAGAAGCCGAATACTTTGCCGGTAATATCCTCGATCTTAGACTGATCCAGCACAGAATCCACTACCTTCTTGTGGGCTTCGGCTATTTTCGAGTTCTTGTCGGACTTGGCAGATTCCTTGTCATTTGATTTCTGCTCTCCGTTTTGACTGTTGTTCGCTTTGCCGCTCTTATCCACGTCATCCTGTTTGTCTCCAACAGTCTTAGGGATTTCTTTTTTATCCGGGTCCTTGGTCTTATTTTCAGACACTTCGTTCTTATTGAGTTTAGTGGATGAGACATCTTCATCATTTTTGAGCTTATTGAAGCTGTCCATAACGTCATCTGACGCTGCTACTGCTGCCTCTATACCTGTGGCATAGTTTGCAACGCTTACAGCAAGCTCTGTGGCCTTACCTATGGCAGTCTTCACTTTGGACCAGCTGAAGTTGTCCTTTACCACCGCCTTGCTTCTTCCAGCCTGATAATTGCCTCCGTAAATGATGAGGTTGCCGTCGAGAACTTCGAAAAGATCGTAATTGGTATAATAATCGAAGTTATGCTCCGGCGCGTCATCCACAGGATCGCCCGCTTCTTTGAAAGGGTCCTCTATACGGCCGTGGACTGTAATGCCGCCCTTGCCGCTGTTTGATCCATCGGCAGTGGAGTCTAAGATGTAGACGTTAGGACTGGGTTCGCCCTGTTTGCCATTAATTATAAAGCAAGTATATATATGGTTGGAATCACCCGGTCTCTGATATGGCGCCTGTTCAATACCTGCGTAGGACCAGGGTTTAAGGTTCGTATCGATATGGAATTTAACCGTATGTCCGTTCAGATCCAGCACCTTGTCTTTAGTAATGGTAAAACCGTCAAAATGATGATGCTTCCAGGTGTTTTCCAGATCCTGAGTAAGGCTGATATATTTATCTTCAGTCTTGGTGCTCTCCAGTAGCTCCCCCAGCTCTGTTATACTTGATGGATGCTTCCAGTTGACTGTGCCGGAATTCTTGTATTCCAGGGTCTTGGCCATAGCCATACCCCTGGTCTGACTCGTGCCATCCAGACTGATGGGAATATTGATATTGCTGTCCGCTGACGCGTAGCTGTTCCCTTTGATCGGAGGCACAAATGTTACAATCATGCACACTGCAAGGAGTATACACAGTAATCGCTTTGCATACTTCATCTTTCTTCTCCTCTTAATTCCTTAAACAAACGAATAGCATCTGATGTATGTTTTGGTGTATGTTTTGGATTAGTCGTCCTGTTTTCCGCCTATGCGGTCTATATCACTTACCGCGATCCCCAGGCGCGAGGCCTTAGCCGCCAGAGCTGTGCGGGAATGGATATCGCTCTTGGCCATCAGATCATCCAGATAGTCCTTTACAGTGTTTGAGCTTAAGAATATCCTTTCTCCGATCTCCTTGTTGGACAACCCTTCCGTGAGAAACCTTAAAATACTCCTCTGCTGTTTGGTGAGTTTTGATGCCTGAAGCCGTCCCAGATTTACATCCGGAGCGCTCTCGGGATAAACCAACTCACCAGACATGGTCCTGTCCATGACTTCCAAAAGCGACATCTCAGAGAAAGTCTTGAACCAAAAGCTTTCGATACCCGCCTCTCTGGCCTTTTCGATCCAGTCTGCATCCGCCATGGATGTGGCGATGATGATCTTTGTATCGGGATATTTTGCTTTTAACTTTTCGGCGGCAGTAAGTCCGTCTTCGCCTTTAGACATCATTACGTCCATGATTATCACATCCGGACGCCCATGCTCACTGCACCACTTGATCGCATCCTTTGCAAATGGAAGGGAAGCCACGACTTCATAATTAACTGATGGCTTGATAAACATCTCCATATATCCTCTGGAGATCATCTCATCATCGACAACTATAACCTTATAGGGCCTATTCAATTAACATCACCCTCTTTCATATCTATGTACAACGCATTATCGCTTTACTACAATAACTCACTATAATTATACTTGATTGCACGCGTTATGCCACCCCCCAGCTGGGGGGTTTTGAAGGCAGAACATTGATTTTTTTATGGTTTACAACTATAATATGTTGAAGAAAGGAGGCTCATTATGATAGTACGCAAAGAAACCAAGACCACATGGCTTTTCATAGGCTTCCTTTTGATTGCAGGGATCGTTTACTACTGCTCTTGGGGCCCCATGACATATAGATCCGCTGCTTTTTTCTGTATTAATCTCATGATCTACGCAGGGCTTCTGTTGCTTTGGCTTCAGTCCATCAGAGACCGCCTTCTTCCCACCAGATCCAGATCATATATAACCGCTTCCGCCCTGTTTATGCTCACCTATCTGATAGTCCGGGCCTTCAAATACAGGGTCGTCTTTAATGATCCTGTTCTGGAACGCTACTGCGTGTATCTGTACTATATTCCCATGACCATGATTCCGGTATTGTTTCTGATGGTCTGTCTGAGGATCAAACGAAGTGAGAATAAAGACGGATTCGATGAAAGGCTCCTTACGATCCCTTCGGTCATATTAAGCATTCTGTTTCTTACAAACGATTTCCATCAATTGATCTACAGACCTAACGTAAGTCTTGCAGAGTTTGCCGTGAACAGCGGCACCTATTCCTATGGTCCGGTATTCTACTTGACTTATGCCTGGATGGGGATATGCGTTCTCATTGGAATCATCTTGCTCATAAGCATAACTCGCGTTTTCAATTACAGAATACTGCTTCCTTTTATTTTAGTTATTGCCGTATGGGTCATCACGATCGCTATTCTCAATCTTGTAGAATCCAATGGCTCTATACCCCTGCCCTACAAAGCGCCTGAAATACACATCTTCAGCATGCTGGGACTGTTTGAAGCATGTATCAGAAGCAGGCTCATACCATATAACGAAAACTATAAAAGTTTCTTCAGGCATATCAAGATCCCTGTGCTCATCACAGACCGCGATATGAACGTCATTTATCAAACCTCAGCCGACCTGAGTGCTTCGGATGATATTTTGAGGGCGTCCCTCGAAGCTCCCATCTACAAAGATAAGGATACCAGACTCTCAGGCATGGAGATCAAGGGCGGATACGCCTTCTGGACTGAGGATGAAAGCAGTCTTAACCGCATGAATGAAAGGTTAAAGGATGCCAATGACATACTGTCCATGGAGAACGAACTGATTCAGCGAGAGCAGGATCTGGCCAAAGAAAAAGCTGCCATCGACCATCGAAGCGCTTTATATGCAAGGATAGCTCAGGAAGTCTATCCTACTCAGAAGAAGATTTCCGAGATCCTGTCTTCGGCTGAGCCGGGGACGCCCTTGCTCAAAGACAAGATAGCGGAGATTCTTGTCCTCACGTCCTTTATCAAGCGCAAGGCCAACTTCATCCTTCTGGCTTCCGAGCGTGATCAGATCAATTCCGAAGAATTAAGTTCTGCCATGAGAGAATCGGTCTTTTATCTGAAGTATCTGGGAATGCATGCTTCCTTTACCTCCACTTCTGCCAGAGCCTGGCCTTGTCAGACTGCCGCGGATATTTATGATCATTTCAGGTACATCATAGAGCAACTTATTGGAAACGCCACGGAGTTATGGATCAACTTTAACGATGAGGCGCTCCTCTTCATGGTTGAACAGGCACAGGAAGTGGATACCGCTTATCTGACCTTTCCTTATAAACAGTCAGTGGAAGATGGCCAGCTTATATTGAAAATAAATATTGGAGGTGATGAATCATGATTAACATCTTAGATATCGTCGGCACCTCCATCTGGAATGTGATAGCTGCACTATCTATCCTTTTATCCATTCCGCAGCTTGGTGTACTGATCCGCGCCATAAGAAACAAACGCCAAAAAAAGATCCTGGTACTGCTATTCCTTATATTCCTTCTGGACCTCATGATATTTATATCGATCATTGACTGTTCACTTCAAGCGAGACCGGATCTAATAAAACTGGAACCAACTTCTTATGAGCTGTTGCTTTCCGGTACGCCCTGGATAGTCTACGCATCAATGGAAGCGGTCATGGTTATATGCCTTATCTTCTCACTGAGAGCCACTAAACGCTATCCTGAGACTCATCTGACACAGGAAGCCATAAAGGAGACTGTGAATCTGCTTCCCATGGCAATATGCATAAGTGATACCGTCGGAACGGTGCTCCTGGTCAATCCGAAGATGAACGAGCTGAGCAAAGCCCTCTTTGGATCCCTTCTAACCGACTCCGTGATCTTCTGGCAAAAGATACAGAAAAACTATTCTGTCCAAGAGGGTGTCTATCCCGTTGCTATGTCAGACGGCAGAGTATGGCTCTTCTCAAGAGATAAGATCCATGACGATGACAATGTCTACTATCAGATCATGGCCTATGACATTACGGAACAGTATCGTATCACTGATGAATTATCCCAGAAGAATAAGCAACTCAAGAATGTGCAGCTTCGCATGAAGTCAGTCAGCGCAAAAGAATTCAGTCTGGTGGCTGCCAGAGAGATCATGAACGCTCGAGTTACCGTGCACAACCAGTTGGGTAACGTGCTTCTCACAGGCAAATACTATCTGGATCATATGGAAGACATGAACGAAGCTGAACTGCTGAATCTTTTGACATACAGCAATAACTTCTTCATTATGGAAGCTGAAGAACCCGACGACATGGCAGATGAACTTAATCTCGCGATCCACATGGCGAGAAGGATCGGTGTAGACGTGGATATCACAGGCGATCTGCCTTCATCCGCTACAGCCCGCCGACTTATCGCTCAGGCCGTAGAGCAGTGTGCATCCAATGCCGTGCGGCATGCAGATGCTGATAAGCTTATGCTATGCTGCGCTCTGAGTCCCGACATCTGTCATGTGACCATAACCAATAATGGCATACCGCCTGCGTCAACCATCAGGGAGTCAGGTGGCCTTGCTTCTCTAAGACAATCCATCGAGGATGCCGGAGGAAAGATGAGAATCATTAGCCAGCCTGAATTCAGGCTTGAACTGGAAATAAGTAGATAGATAATATCCGAAAAAGGAGATGTCTCATAAGATGTTGTTTCACATCTTTGAAGGGCATCTCCTTCTTTTTTAGGCGCTCTAAATTATCGTGTGGGTGTGGGTGAACTCTAAATAAAAACGGCATAGCGACCTAAAAAAGACCAAACTATGCCTGTATTATTAAAAAGCAAGAACTATTATTGTTAAAAATTGTACTATTTGTTCATTTTTTACATCTTTATTTCTCCGATTGCTTCCTCGGCACATCTCACAAGTTCTCCAGAGTGTATGAGGTCTCTCAGTTTTTCCAGATCCGGGTGAAGATAATAGTCTTCATTCATGATCTGAATGGTTTTTCCAAGGAGATCAAGCACCGCAGCGGTTCCCTTGCCACGCTTCACGTTCATGTCTATAAACTGCTGAGCCTGGAAGCCTGAGAACAGTTCTACGGCCAGGATGTATTCCAGTAGTTCTGAAGCTTTGCGAGCCTTCTGGCAAGCGTTATACGCCATGGAGACGTAGTCCTCTTGGTTGGCGCTGGTCGGCACGTCATCTATGGTGGCCGGTACCGCCAGCATTCGCATCTCATTCAGCATGCCTGCCTGGGAATATTGAGGTATCATGAGACCTGAATTAAGGCCTGGTTTCTTGACCAGGTAAGCAGGATATCCTGAGAGAGTCTCATCGATAAAGCGGTTATTTCTGCGCTCGGATATTTTTGCGAGATAAGCGGCTGCCATGCAGCAGGAATCCATTGCAAGGCCTTCGAAGCCTCCGTCGGGGTTGCCATTAGACAGTGCCGTTCCGTCCTCCATGAAGATCGGATTATCTCCGCAGCCCATGAGTTCCGTTCTGATGGTAGTCGCAGCATCCTTTAATATCTTTTTTGCGGCGCCGTGGGCCTGAGGAATGCACCTCAAAGACAAAGCGTCCTGCACATGAGTTCCAATGCTTGCTTTGCAGATCTCAGAACCCTCCACCAGGTTTAAAATATTCTCTGCAGTCGCTTCCTGTTCTTTCTGGCCCCTCACCTTCATGATCCTTTCATCATAGGCAGTCGTAAGGCCGTGAAGAGCTTCGAAGGATACCGCAGAAACGCAGTCTGCTGCCTTAGCGCAGTTTAACAAATCGTACATGGCAAGGCCTGAAAGTGCTGTTACAGAAATATTGCCGTTTGTCAGTGAAAGGCCTTCCTTATAACTGAATTCCAATGGCTCAAGGCCTACCTTCGAAAGAGCATCTTTTGCGGGGAGAAGGGTGCCCTTGTAGTATGCTCTGCCTTCACCGATGGCCGTACATGCTATATGGGCTTCCAAGGTGAGATATCCCACTGAGCCATGAGATGGAACGAAAGGCGTCACTCCCAGGTTAAGCATGTCTCTGTAGAATTGGCAAACTTTAGGGCGAACTCCTGAAACGCCCACGCCGTAGCTTTCAAGGGCTATTAGCATGATGGCTCTCACCGCTTCCTCTTCAAGGGGCTCTCCCAAAGAAACTGCATGAGTGATTA
The DNA here is from genome assembly GCA_017394515.1 of Bacillota bacterium. Taxonomy (GTDB): domain Bacteria; phylum Bacillota; class Clostridia; order Peptostreptococcales; family Anaerovoracaceae; genus RUG754. Next base: position 49,084 of record JAFPXY010000006.1, read on the forward strand.
CGATGTTACGCTGCAGCTTGGCGGCCTCTTCAGAGGGGATCACCCGATTCACCAGGGAACCGAAGCCGGTGGTGGTGCCGTAGACCACCTCGTCTTTTGCGACCTTGTCCTCCACGACTTTTCTGGCGCGGCTAACACGTTCAATATATGCTTCTGAAAGCTCTACCTTTGCACCGAAGCGAGCTACAGCCATTAGCTGCTCCAGACTGAGTTCGCGGTCAAGGGTCACTTTTGTGATTTTATTCATGTCTTTCCTCATATGTCAACACAGGGCTGCCAGAGCAGCCCTGCGTCTTATCTTTATCTTTATTTCTTACTTATTCAAGGAGTTATTCATCAGTCGATAACGTCGTCTACGTCGTAGTCAACTCTCTGGTCAAGAGATACGACGGACTTGTCGGGATTGTCGACTGTGTCGTATTTGTCATACTGAATGAGCATCTTGAAGCCGCTGATTACCATTAAGATCATTACGATGGTCAGCGGGAAGGCTACGGAGATAGCCAGCTGTTTGGTAGCGTCGATGCCGCTGACAGCTCCGACAGTTGAGGCTGTAGCAAGGTTTACGAAGCATACCAGGGACAGAGTGATTCCCCAGAAGATCTTGATCTTAGTAGGAGGCTCTACGGTAGCTGCATTTTTTGCGTTAATGGACAGTGACGAAATAGTCGTTGTCATGGAGTCTGCCAGGGTTACGATGGAAATGAAAATGGTGAATAAGAATACCCAGTTCATTACCGTTGTGAGAGGCAGGTTCTCGAAGAAGGCGAATACTGCGGATTCTGTTCCCTTTTCGCCCATTACGTTCCAGATAATTCCGTTCTGCTGTTCATAGAAGATGGATGCTCCTCCGAAGATAGCGAACCAAAGCATTCCGAACCCGCCGGGAAGCAGGAAGTTATAGATGGTGAAATCTTTAAGTGTTCTTCCTCTTGCGATCTTAGCGTAGAAGATACCCATCAGAGGTGCATATGCGATCATCCAGCTCCAGTAGTTAACTGTCCACCAGGTAGGCCACATGTCGCCTTCATTCCAGGAACCGGTGTATGTAACCTGCTCCAGAACGTGGTTGAAGTGGAAGCCAAGAGCTTCACAGCCCAGGTTCAGGATGTATACGGTAGGTCCGAAGAAGAGTACAAAGGCAAGAAGTGCCATGTAGATCTTGGTGTTGAGATCTGAGAAGAATCTTACACCCTTGGCAATACCGGTGTAGCTGGAAAGCAGGAAGGTGATAACTACAGCGATGAGGATGCATATCCAGGTAAGCTTGCCGGGGTTGATGCTGGTTACGATGCCGAGGCCTGCGCCGATCTGAAGTGCGCCTTCGCAAAGGGATGCGGAAACGCCGCCTGCAAGTCCGAATACGCAAAGAATATCGATGACGGTTCCGATCCAACCCATGGCCTTATCGCCTAAGATGGGATAGAGGCAGGAGCTGATTCTGTAAGGGAGTTTCAGGTTGTATACTGCAACACCGATTACGATACCTGCTACGCAGTAGTAGCAATACTCAGCAAGTCCCCAGTGCAGGAAGGTGGTTGAAAGAGCCATCTTAGCTGCTAAAGCTGAACCGGGAGCGATGTCTGTGAAGAGAGGAATACCGTCCATGAAGTGGGTTACAGGTTCTGCGATTCCCCAGAATACGATACCGGTAGCAATACCTCCGCAAAGGGAGATAACAAACCATGCCCAACGGGACATGACGGGTGTTGCGTCTTTGCCGCCCAGCTTGATGTTTCCTACTCTCTTAGAGAAGAGTACCCAGAAGCAAAATGCCAGGAGCACTACTGTAAGGATCTGATATGCCCAGCCAAAGTTGATGCAGGCAAAATCTACGATTGCTGTCTCTGCGGCTGCGAATTTCTCAGGAGCCACAAGACCCAGGACGATGATGAAGATGTATATCACGCTCATGGAGATGAATACAGGTTTACGGATCGTCACTTTGCTCTTTGTCTTTTCCATAATTTCCTCCAAATAATGAATGATATAAAATAACTGCTTGTGTTTAAAAACTAATTCATTTCACCGATGAGTTCCTCTGCTCTGTCCACCAGAAGTCCGCTGTGGATCAGGCTTCTCAGATATTCGATATGTTCGTAGAGGAACATATCCTCCTTCATGAGGGGAAGGATCGGTGCGATCTCATTATAGATGGCGTTGCTGACACTGCTTCTCTTAGGCCAGTCCTCGGTGAAGTTCAGGGCCTGATAATCAGAGAGGAGCTCGATGGCCAGTATGTATTCCAGTTTTTCTGAAATGGCGATGGCTTTTTTGGATGAATTGTATCCCATGGATACGTAGTCTTCCTGATTGCCGCAGGTAGGTGTGTTATCTACGGTAGCAGGTGAGCTCAGGATCCTCATCTCATTGAGGAGACCTGCCTGAGTGTACTGAGGGATCATAAGTCCGGAGTTCAGTCCGGGATTGGCAACCATGAAGGAAGGGTAACCGCTGTAGGTCTCATCCACCAGACGGTTGTTTCTTCTCTCGCTCATCTTGGCTAAGGTGGTGGCTGCGATGGCTGCGGAGTCCATCTCGATGCCTACGTAGGAAGAATCCGCATTGCAGGCGGAGATCACGTCTTCCTCACCCTCTTCCGGCCAGATGATAGGATTGTCACAGCAGGAATTCATTTCAGTCTCGATGGTAGCCTTGGCATCATAGAGAGTCTTCTTTACAGCTCCGTGAAGCTGAGGGATACATCTAAGGGATAATGCGTCCTGAATGCGCTCACCCTGGCATTCCTTGATAACTTCGGAATCCTCCAGGATGCGTCTTACAGTGTAAGCTGTGTCCGCCTGTTCTTTGTGAGGACGCACCTTCATGACTCTTTCATCAAAGGCACGGATGACTCCCCTCAGGTTCTCCAAGGAAAGAGCTCCGATGATATCAGCGTTCTTTACGGCGTTTATCATGTCGTAAATGGCTATGGCCGCAAGACCTGTGGTTGAAGTGGTGCCGGAGATCAGTGCCAGACCTTCTTTGGAAGCCAGAGGCAAAGGCTTGATGGCAGCCTTGGCCAGAACCCAGGTGGCATCCAGCAGTTCACCCTGGTAGTATGCCTTTCCATTACCCTCGATGACTCTAGCCATATGAGCTTCAGGACTGAGATATCCTACAGAACCATCCCCGGGAGCCCAGGGCGTAATGTTCATATTAAGGAAGTCTCTGTATCTCTCCAAGACTTCGATCCTGACGCCGCTGTTTCCCCTGCCCAGATTCTGAAGGACCATGAGCATGATGGCACGGACGGATTCGATGGAAAGAGGCTGTCCTACGGAAGTTGAGTGGCTTGCGATTATGTTATGCTGAAGTTTTGCAGCTTCTTCGTTGCTTATAACCTTGGTGCAAAGAGATCCGAATCCCGTGGTAACTCCGTACATGACGCGGTCTTCTTCGGTCCACTTTTCAACAAGCTTTCTTGCTTTATTTACTCTGCTTACGTATTCATCGGAAAATTCCACAGTAGCGCCGCCCCTTACGACGGACATGAACTGTTCGAGATCCAGGGGACCTCCGAGTACTATTGTCTTGGTTTGAAATTTATCCATGATTTTCACTCCTTTGCTATGCTAAAGTATTACGCAAGCAGCGTGCCACATTGTTAAGATTTCGCAAAAAATCTCAAAGCCCTTGATTTTCAAGGGTTTTCAGGGCAGGCCATATTTTTGCGGTATTTCTTGGAGAACAAAAAACGCTCAAAAGTGCAAATTCATTATGCATACTGCAAATTGTTTTTGCACTTTATGGCCATTTATGGTATATTAACCTCAGAAGAATCTTTTTATCGATCTAAGAGAGGAGCGTCCTATGGGAGTAGTAGACGTAATCATTAAACTAAAAGACGAGAACATAATAGCGGGCATGAAATGGTACAATGAGAACCTTCAGAAGCTCTTCGATGTGATCTGGAGGAGGCGTATCGGGCAGCCCATAACCAACGTTTTCTCAGGTTACGATCCCGACAGCATAGAGGGAGTCATGGTCTGGGAAGAGAATCGCTTTATATATAATATAGTAGGCTCCAAGGCTTCGCCCACGATCCTCATGAAGCAGGATGTGGACAGCGAGTACTTCCTGAGGTCCGCCCTGAACCTGGTGGACGAGGGGATCCAGATCTATGACAAGAATGCTTATGCTGTCTTTATAAACGACATAAGCAGGAGGATCTCTGAGATCCCGGACAACGTTCAGATCGAGGGCAGGCATCTTCTGGATATGTATCCCCTTGACGAGGATATAAGTACCACCCTCACCTCCCTTAGAACTCAGAGGCCGGTGGTCAACCGAGTAGACCATTACAACACCTCGGACGGAACCTTTGTTGCTGCTGCCTATACGGCCATACCCATCAGGAAATACGGTGATGTCATCGGTACCGTGGTCTTCGAGCAGAACAGCGATATCGTAAAGAACCACATCAAGAGGATGCAGAGCGTCCAGAACGCCCTGGATTCCTACGTGGATCCCAACCCACGCATGGCCTTCACCGGCTACACCTTCGATACCATAATCGGAAACGGCGCAGCCCTTAAAGAGGCCGTAGAACTGGCGAAGCGCGTGTCTACTCAGGACTGCAGCGTCCTCATCATAGGCGAGACAGGCACGGGCAAGGAAGTCTTCGCCCAGGCCATTCACAAGGAGAGCGGTCGCCGTGACGGCAAGTTCCTGGCCATAAACTGCGCTGCAGTACCCGAAAACCTCATCGAAGGCGTGCTTTTCGGTACGGTCAAGGGCAGTTTCACCGGGTCAGAGGACCGAGTCGGATACATGGAGGAGGCCAGCGGAGGAACGCTTTTCCTGGATGAGCTCAACTCCATGAGCCTTGCCATGCAGTCTAAGATCCTGCGCGCGGTCCAGGAAAAGACCATAAGGCGAGTCGGCGGTTCCGAGGAGATCTCCATAGATGTGCGAATCATCTCCTCCTGTAACGAGGATCCCTTCAAAGCTATCCGCGAGAATCGCTTAAGACGCGACCTCTTCTACAGGCTCTCCACCGTAATGATCAACCTGCCGTCTCTCAGGGAGCATCCTGAGGACATTGAGATCCTCATGTGGGACCGCATAAGGCATTCCAACCAGCATTTCGTCAACAAGATTGAAAAGATTTCTCCGGAAGTACTGGATTTCCTCAAGTCCTACCCCTGGCCAGGCAACGTGCGTGAGCTCTTCCACACGGTGGACTATGCCATGAACGTAACCGACGGGGATACCATCGAGATGTCCCATCTGCCCAAGCATCTGACGGACGGGGCGTTGAAGCCGGCCGGAGAGTCTGATGCCAGATCCGCAAAAAACGCCGGTGGCGGATGTTTTGCGCCAGACTGGTCCAAGGACACCTTGCAGTCTCTCATGGACAGATACGAAAACGAGATCCTCCGAGAAGCCCTGGACTACTACGGCGGGAACATCTCCCAGACGGCCAGAGCCCTGGATATCAAGCGCCAGAGCCTGCAGTACAGGATAAATAAATATGGAATAATCATCTGATTTAAGGATTTCTTAAGTTTTATGTTCATTTTTTCGTAAAAACCGAGTGATATAACTATAATTGAAAAGGGGAAAGGAAGGAAACATATGTCACAGAATTCCAATTCAAACATAAATATTCTTGTCGTGGACGACGACCGCGAGATCGCCGGTGCCATCGAGATCTACCTTAAGAATGAGGGGTATAATGTTTTTAAGGCATACGATGGGCTGGAGGCCATAAACGTTGCATCCAAGGAGGATCTGCAGCTGATCATCATGGACATCATGATGCCCAAGCTGGACGGCATGCAGGCTACCATGAGGATCAGGGAAGAAAAAAACATTCCCATCATCATGCTTTCGGCCAAGTCCGAGGATTACGACAAGATCACGGGTCTAAATGTCGGGGCTGATGATTACATCACCAAGCCCTTCAATCCGCTGGAGCTCATCGCCCGCGTCAAATCCCAGATCAGGCGTTACACCAATCTGGGAAGCATGGTGTCAGATGCCAACAAGGACATCTATCAGACAGGGGGCCTTGTGATAGATGACACTTCAAAGCAGGTGACCATCGATGGCGAGGAAGTCCAGCTGACACCAACGGAGTACGGCATCCTGAAGTTCCTGACACAGAACGCAGGAAAGGTCTTCAGTATCGAACAGATCTACGAGCACGTCTGGGACGAGCCAGCCTTCAATCCGGAGAACACAGTCGCCGTGCACATCCGCCGTATCCGCGAGAAGATCGAGATCGATCCGAAGAATCCACGCTACCTGAAGGTTGTCTGGGGCGTTGGGTATAAAGTAGAGAAACACTAAATTTTTTCAGAAGGGGTAATTTTTAAAGGTAAAAGGAAATGGAAAAGAGAAGTTTGAAAGAATTGAAGCCGTTAGCGGCGCTATTATGGATCCTGGGACCGGGCCTCGGAGCTGCTTGCGGATTTTTTGGAGCCAAGGCAGTGTCTCTGGCAGGCATGAGGAACATCAGCGGATGGTCCGAAGAAGAGATAGAGCTTTACGACTCTTTCTGGTGCGTGACCTTCCCAAAGGAACACATGCAGGAGGACATGATCACCCGATATGGCATCATTGCCGCCGTGCTGGGCGTTCTGGCCATTGCCTGCGTAGTAGGCCTCATGATCATGACCGGAAGATTCAACCAGGACGAAAACGGCAGACCGGTGCTCAATCTCTTTGATCGCATCTGGACAGAGATCCATCTGGCAGTCTGCGCTGCAGCTGCATTCTTTGCGGTTTGCGTCTGCTGGCCAATGGTTGAGCTTTGGCCAATGACCGAAGGACAGGGATATACCCCGACCATGACAGATGACCACTGGTTCGGGCCCAATAACAAGTTCATATTCTATATTTGCACAGCCGGCTGCTTCTGCTGCCTGCTGATCGCAATGATAACCGCGGTCACTTTGATCAAAAAACTCAAAGCCCGTCAATTCTTAAGGGGCTCACTGATTGGCCTGATCCTCGGCGCCATCATCCTGGGCATCCGCCACATCTTCCGTTCCATCTTCAGATCCGACAAATATATGCGCAAATATATTCTGGTCGGTATCGGCATGATCCTGCTGGCCATGACCTGGATCGGAGCCATCGTGGACCTTGCTCTGATCTTCATCTTCGTTCCGAAGTTCGTGAAGAAATTCCGCGGGATACGCGAGGGTGTTACGGAAGTCAAATCCGGCAATCTGACCTATAAGATCCCTGTGGAAGCCGACGAAAAAGGTCCAGCCACAGGTCTGGACAGCCTGGCTCAGGACATCAACGAGATATCTCAGGCCACCAACGTCGCCGTTCAGAACGAACTTAAGAACCAGCGTCTTAAAACAGATCTCATCAGTAACGTTTCACACGACCTGAAGACTCCTCTCACTTCCATGATCACCTACGTGGATCTCATGAAGACCGAGGGTCTGGATTCCGAGAACGCTCCGGGATACCTGGAGATCATAGATGAGAAGACCAGGAGACTGAAGAATCTCACAGAGAACCTTTTCGAGGCTGCCAAGGCATCCTCCGGAAACATCCCTTGCGAGATCACGGACATAGATATTTCCGCCATCGTCAATCAGGCTCTGGCTGAGATGGAAGACAGACTGGCTGAACACGAACTCAATGTCATCGTTAAGAATGAACTTGATAGCCCTATGGTAAGAGCCGACGGTCAGCTCCTCTGGAGAGTCATCGAGAACCTTCTTTCCAACGTTTCCAAGTATGCGCAGGAAGGAAGCCGCGTCTATATCAACCTGTCCGAGTCAACTCAAAACCCTGCGGCTGGCAAGGGTCACGCACTCCTTGAAGTAAAGAACATCAGTAAGGATGCTCTGAACATCCCTGCTGACGAACTCATGGAACGCTTCAAACGAGGCGACGAATCCAGAAATACCGAAGGTTCCGGTCTGGGTCTCGCCATCGCCAAAGACCTGACCCACCTTATGGGTGGAGTCTTCGAGATCACCATAGACGGCGACCTCTTCAAGGCATCAGTAATGCTGGACAAGGCATAATCAAAGAATATATGGGGGCTGTCTCACAATGAGATGGCTCCTTTAATTTGGTGATAAGTATGGTGATACGGCCTAATCTTGTGATTCTTGAGGTTTAGGCCGTCACGCAAAAAACTCGCACGGCCTAAATCCTTGTTTTCATAATCCTAGGCCGTCATTTGTTTTTTGCAGACTAATGATCTCACTGTAATTTCAGGCCGCGTTTTGCTTTTCCCATTCAAAAAACTCCCTTTAGTGGATTTCCACTGCGCGAAACAATCCTAAAGAGAGTTTTTTCTCTTATGTTGACAATTTCCCTTTTAAAGCTGCCTTCAGATCCCACGGCCTTACA
>JAFPXY010000044.1 GCA_017394515.1 Bacillota bacterium
CACCTGCTCGGTTTGGGTCCTGCGCAATGGGATGCCGTGAACCTTGTCAGGTCCGGAAGGAAGCAGCAATAAGCGGAAGTTCTTATGTGCCGCAGATAAGCCTTCTCTAAGTTGGCGGAGCTCTCAAAGGGCAGTCTTTTTAACTAAATCGGATTATTTTTCGGAGGCGGTCCGGTCGGACCGTCGTTTAAGCACGTTTCAGAGGTCATACATGTATCAGGCATTGTATCGTGCCCGCCGTCCTGAAGTCTTCTCTGAAGTCCTCGGACAGGAGCACATTATCAAGATACTAAAACATCAAATATCCACAGGAAGGGTGAGCCACGCCTATCTTTTCACCGGTACCAGAGGAACCGGCAAGACCACCATGGCAAGGCTTCTTGCTAAGGCTCTGAACTGTACGGGAGAGGGTGAGCGCCCCTGCGGCACCTGCCCAAACTGCCTGGCCATAGCCAAAGGTTCCTTCATGGACGTCATCGAGATAGACGCAGCGTCCAACAACGGTGTTGATAACATCAGGGAACTCAGAGAGTCCGTCAAGTATCCGCCTCAGGTGGGCAGGAAGAAGATATACATCATTGACGAGGTGCATATGCTGTCTTCCGGAGCTTTCAATGCGCTTCTTAAGACCCTGGAGGAGCCGCCGGAGAATGTGATCTTCGTTCTTTGCACTACTGAACCGCAGAAGCTTCCGCAGACCATCCTCTCCAGATGCATGAGGCTGGACTTCAAGCGTGTGCCTCAGATGATCCTCGCCCAAAACATGCGTGAGATCTGTGAGGAACGTGGGGTGGAGATCTCAGATGGAGCACTGAAACTTCTCGCTTCAAACGCCGATGGATCTGTCCGTGACGGCTTAAGCATACTTGATCAGGTACTGGCCTCAGGAGATCCAAAGATCGATCGAGAAGATGTGCTGGAATATCTCGGAACCGTGGGAAGCGAGTTCTTTATCGAGCTTACGGAACTTGTGGCCCTTCATAAGACCGGGGAAGCCCTGGTGCTTCTTGACAAGGCACTTTCAGAAGGCAAGGACGCCAAGCAGCTCATGAAGGACTGGAATGCCCACTACAGGAATCTTTTGATCACCAAGTTTATGAAGGATCCAGAAGACCTTCTTAACATGAGCGAGGAGAACATCGAAAGAGTTAAAGAGCAGTCATCTCATATCAGCTTTGAGGAGATAGATCGAGCTATCTTAAGGATATCCAAGACCATCAACGAGGCGCGCTGGTCCACTCAGCCAAGGATCCTCATGGAACTGGACATAGTAGCCCTGTCAGGAGCCAGAGGAAGCTACATGAGGGAGGCTGTGCCCAGGGTGGAAACACAGCCTGAAAGACCTGCGGTAATGCCCAGGGCAGAAGCAAAGGCTGAGCCTAAAGTTGAGGTGAGACCGGAGATTCAGAGAGAACCTGAGATACAGGCTGCGGCTCAGGAAGAGCTCAGATCCCGCGAGATACCTGTTATCAGGGCAGATGATTATGTACCCTCCGATGAAAGTGCTTTGCGCAGGGAGCCTGAGCAGGTCGAGATCCTTCAGCCGGAGCCCCAGCCAAAAGGATTCACCGAAGAAAACATCGATCTGGAAAACCTTTGGAGAGATGTCATGGAGGAGGGCGAAGTCACCAGCGGCAGCTTCAACCTCATCAGAAGCTGGACAAGGCTCAAGGAGCTTCGCCAGAACACATACACCGTGACGGTTTCCACGGATTTTGCCAGAAAGCACGTTCAGGAAAAGATGGACACCATGGATAAGATCATGACCATCATCCTGAAGAGACCCTTAAAGGGAAGTGTAATAGTAGAAAAAAACACAGAAAATACAGTCAAACGATCCGAGCCGGACTACGCCCGTGAGGTAAAGGACGCTCTCGGATTAGATATAATCGTGGAGGATTAATATGGGTAAAGGTATGAGAGCCGGCAAGGCTAAGAAGCCTCAGAAGGCCGGTGGATTCAATATGCAGCAGCTGCAGCAGATGCAGGCACTTCAGGCTCAGATGGAGAAGGCTCAAGCCGATCTTGAAGAGAAGGAGATCACAACAACAGCAGGCGGCGGAGTGGTAGAAGCAACAGTAAATGGCAAGAAGGAGCTCACCAAGCTCGTCATCAAGCCTGAAGTTGTGGATCCTGATGACGTGGAGACCCTGGAGGATCTGGTAATGGCCGCAGTAAACGAAGGTCTGAGACAAATCGAAGAAATGTCCCAGAATACCATGGGACAGCTCACAGGCGGACTTAATATTCCAGGACTTTAATGGTAGGACCGATCCAGGGGAGATCAAATGAGAGATTATCCTAGACAGCTAGAAATACTTATAAATGAATTGTCAAAGCTTCCGGGCGTAGGCGAGAAGTCCGCCCAGAGGCTGGCTTTTCATATTCTCGATAAGGATGAGAAGCAGGTAGAAGCCCTGTCGGAGGCGATTCTGAAGGCCAAGAGAGAACTTAGGCACTGCTCCATCTGCGGCAATCTGACGGATTCAGATCCCTGTAAGATCTGCTCCGACCCGGGCCGCAGGAAGGATCTGATTTGCGTGGTGGAGACCCCGAGAGACCTCATGGCCATGGAGAGAATAAGAGACTACAACGGCACCTACCATGTGCTTCACGGAGTCATCTCTCCCATGGACGGCGTGGGGCCGGAGGATATCAACCTGAAGTCCCTGATAAAGAGGCTTCAGTCCACCGACTGCGAGGAAGTGATCATCGCCACCAACCCCACCATTCAGGGTGAGGCTACAGCCATGTACATCTCGAGGCTTTTGAAGCCTGCAGGCATCAAGGTGAGCCGTATCGCTCACGGCGTTCCCGTGGGTTCTGATCTGGAATTCGCAGATGAAGTAACCCTTCTTAAATCCTTTGAGGGAAGAAGAGAAATTTAAAAGGAGTATGGGATTCTAATGAAAAAAACCGGCAATTTGATAACACTGCTGATCGTCATTGTTTTGCTTGCGATGATCGGCTTCTCAGGATATAAGATCGTTTCGATCTTGATGGACTACCACGAGGTCGAAGTCATCAATGAAGAGGCTCGTGAGGAATACGTCTATTACGATAAAGACGATTTTCCCATCGTGGACTTCGACAAGCTTACGGCAGCTAACAACGACATCGTGGGTTGGCTGTACATACCGGATACCAACGTGAACTTCCCCATCGTAAAGGGTGAGGATAACGATGTGTATCTGCATAATGACTATCTGGGGAGATATAATTTTGCGGGATCCATATTCATGGACTACAGATGCAACTCCAAGTTCAAGGATCGCGAGACCATGATCTATGGCCACAACATGCACAGCGGCGCCATGTTCGGCCGTCTTAAAAAGTACGACGACGCGGACTATCTCAAGGCCCACAAGGACGTGTACGTCCTTCTCCCCAACAAAAAATATATCAAGTACTCCGTAGCTTCGGCAGGCTATATCAGCGTCGATGACGATGTTTACACCCTTCCAAAGGATGATGGCAAGCCGGAGACCATGGTGCTCAGCACCTGCACGGACTCAAGTTCAGACACAGAAAGATTTGTATTAATTTGTGATTATGAAGGAAAGCACAAAATCAAAAAAAATAATAATTAAGTTCCTGATGCTGACCTTGTCCGCTGTGATATTTGCGTTCAATACCAAGAGTTTCATCAGAACGGGCAATCTGATTCCGGGTGGATTTGCGGGAATCACCATTCTGGTACAGCAGATCGGAAGGCAGTTCTTTAACGTGGAGATTCCGTATTCGCTGCTGTATCTGCCTTTGAATGCCATACCTGCATTTATCGGTCTGAAGTATATCGGCAAAAAATTCACCTTCGAGTCTTTCTATGTGGTCATTCTTTCATCGTTATTGACCGATATATTTCCCAACATCACCATCACCTATGAGCCGATTCTTATCGCTATTTTCGCAGGAATCGTATCAGGTATTTCATGTGTCCTTTGCCTGTGGACCGGCGCGTCCAGTGGAGGCACGGACTTCATCTCCATATATATGAGTGAGAAAAAGGGCATCGATTCCTGGGGATACATCCTCGGCGCAAATATAGTTTTGCTGGTGATAGCGGGCGTGCTCTTCGACTTCGACAGAGCACTGTATTCCATCATTTACCAGTACGTGCTGACTACGATTTTGGGAACGTTGTATAAGAGATATCAGCAGGACACCTTGCTGATCGTAACCAATAAGCCTCAGGAGATCATCGCCAAAATCTACGAGATGACTCGCCACGACGCGACGGTTATCGACGGACGAGGAGGCTATTCCGGTGATGAAAAGCACATTCTTTATTCTGTAATCGGCCGTGATCAGGCGGATAAGGTAATCAAGGGCGTCAAAGAAGTTGACCCCGAGGCCTTCACCAACGTTATCCAGACGGAGCAGATAAACGGCAGATTCTATATGACGCCGAAGAGTTGAGTTTTGGTAGGGCAGGCAGCAAAGGAGGGACATCATGTCAATCGAAAAGGTAAGAGAACATTTCAAAAAATACGGCATAGAGGACCGCATCATGGAGTTCGAAGTGAGCTCCGCAACGGTGGAACTGGCAGCTCAGGCGGTTGGCGTCGAAGGCGCACGCATCTGCAAAACCATGTCCTTCAAGGATGGCGATGACGGCTGCATCCTGATCCAGATGGCAGGGGACGCCAGAATCGACAACCGCAAGTTCAAGGACACCTTCCACCACAAGGCGAGCATGCTGAGCCCCGATGAAGCCCTGGCCTTCACCGGCCACGCTGTAGGGGGAGTATGCGCATTCGGAATCGATAATCCCAAGGTGAGGATTTTTTGCGACGAATCGCTGAAGAGGTTCACGTCGGTATTTCCTGCCTGCGGAACATCCGCGTCGGCTGCGGAATTCACGCCAGATGAACTTTACAAATACTCAGAGGCTATCGGCTGGGTGGACATCTCCAAACTGCCGGAGTGATATGATAATGAGGGACTGCCCGAGGGCAGTCCTTTTTGGTTTTTTGGAGCGGTTACGGGCGTGGGTCCCTGGAACGTGAAAAATCCTCGTCCAGGGACCCCTGGTCGGTCGTCTGGCATCACGGTCATCGTGGGGTGGGTCCCTGAAATGCAAAAAATCCTCGTCCAGGGACCCCTGGTCGGTCGTCTGGCATCACGGTCATCGTGGGGTGGGTCCCTGGAATGTGAAAAATCCTCATCCAGGGACCCTTGTTCGGTCGTCTGGCATCACAGCCACCGTGGGGTGGATCCCTGGAACGTGAAAAATCCTCGTTCAGGGACCCTTGTTCGGTCGTCTGGCATCACGGCCACCGTGGGGTGGGTCCCTGAAATGTGAAAAATCCTCGTTCAGGGACCCATTTGCATAAAAAAGGAGCCATATACCCCCAGGGGGTATATGGCGGAAATCTATAAAGGCTGATTCAATCAGTTCAGCCGCACCTTGTACTCGAAGATCTGGTCTCTCAGTTGGGCGGCGCGCTCGAACTGCAGGTCCTTGGCGGCCTGCTTCATTTCTTTTTCGAGCTTCTTTATGTAGTCTGCGAGTTCTTTGCGGGTCAGTTCCATCGGAGACTTGCCCTTGTAGAACTCCATCTCCTTCTCGGCCACCTTGGTGGCTTCGATGACGGAGCGGACGGATTTCTTGACGGACTCCGGGGTGATGCCGTGGGCCACGTTGTAGTCGTTCTGGACTTTGCGGCGGCGCTCGGTCTCGTCGATGGCGGCCTTCATGGCGCCGGAGATGTGGTCGGCGTACATGATGACTCTGCCGTCCACGTTACGGGCGGCACGGCCGATGGTCTGGATCAGCGAGGTCTCAGTTCTTAAGAAACCTTCCTTATCCGCATCCAGGATAGCGACCAGGGCCACCTCAGGGATGTCCAGGCCTTCACGCAGCAGGTTGATGCCTACCAGCACGTCGAAAACCCCCATACGAAGGTCGCGGATGATCTCCATTCTTTCCAAAGTATCCACGTCGGAGTGCAGGTAGCGTACCCTGATGTTCACGCCCTTCAGGTAGTCCGTCAGGGATTCAGCCATCTTCTTGGTGAGGGTGGTTACCAGCACCTTTTCGCCCTTGGCAGTGGTGGCTTTGATCTCGCCGATCAGGTGGTCGATCTGTCCCTTGGTGGGCTGTACGTCGATGGGCGGGTCGAGAAGACCTGTTGGTCTTATCAGCTGCTCGGCGTTGATGCCACCGGATACGCGCTTCTCGTATTCAGCAGGAGTAGCAGAAAAGAACACCACCTGGTTTATCATCTTTTCCCATTCTTCGAATTTCAGCGGACGGTTGTCCAGGGCTGATGGAAGGCGGAAACCGTAGTCCACGAGAGATGTCTTACGTGAAAGGTTACCAGCGTACATTCCATGGAGCTGAGGCAGCATGGCGTGGGACTCGTCCACGATCATGAGAAAGTCGTCGGGGAAGTAGTCGATCAAAGTATATGGCTTCTCGCCGGGTCTGGCGTCGGCCAGATGGCGGGTGTAGTTCTCGATGCCCTTACAGGTGCCGATCTCGCGAAGCATTTCCAGGTCATATCTGGTGCGCTGCTCGATCCTCTGGGCCTCCAGGAGTTTACCGCGATCCTTGAACCACTGAACGCGCTCCTCAAGCTCCTCGGAGATGGTGCGAATGGCACGTTCCATGTTCTCGGGGGAGGTGACGTAGTGGGAAGCAGGGTAGATGGAAATATGATTTCTGATGCCCATGATCTCACCGGTCACCGGGTTCATCTCCTTGATGGTGTCGATCTCGTCGCCAAAAAGCTCCACACGGACAGCGGAGTCGTTGCCGGCAGGGTAGATGTCGATAGTATCGCCTCTTACTCTGAAGGTACCGCGCTCAAAAGCCATGTCATTTCTGACATACTGAAGATCCACCAGCTTGCGGAGTATGTCGCGGCGGGATTTCTCCATGCCGGGCCTTAAACTCAGCATCTGGTTCACATAGTCAAAAGGCGATCCGAGTCCGTAGATGCAGGACACCGAGGCCACGATGATGACGTCCCGGCGCTCCGCCAAGGCTGCCGTGGCCGAGTGACGAAGCTTCTCGATCTCGTCGTTGATGTCGGAATCTTTTTCAATATATGTATCCGTCGAAGGCACGTAGGCCTCTGGCTGATAGTAATCGTAATATGAAACGAAATATTCTACCGCATTCTCCGGAAAAAACTCCTTGAACTCCCCATGCAGCTGAGCTGCCAGAGTCTTATTATGGGAAATGACCAGAGTCGGTTTCTGGACTTTCTCTATGAGCTTGGCCATGGTGAAAGTCTTACCGGAGCCGGTGACGCCCATGAGGGTCTGGAATTTTTTGCCGGCCTGGACGCCTTGCGCCAGGGTCTCGATGGCCTTGGGCTGGTCGCCCATGGGCTCGAAGTCAGCATGTACTTTGAATTGAGTCATGATTTGATCCTCCTGGATCGATTATACTATATTTATATGGCACGCGCAACAATTTCGAACAAATGTTCCAAAAAACTCTACCCAAATCTTTGAAAGTGTGCTATAATACTACTACTATGCAGAACGAAATAATTATCAAAGGCGCAAACGAAAACAACTTAAAGAAACTGAACGTCAGGATACCCAGAGACAAGCTGGTGGTGCTTACGGGACTCTCGGGATCGGGCAAGTCATCCCTTGCTTTCGATACCATTTACGCTGAGGGACAGCGGAGGTACATGGAGTCCCTCTCTTCCTATGCCCGTCAGTTCCTGGGCCAGATGGAGAAGCCGAATGTGGAATACATCGAGGGCTTGAGCCCGGCCATCTCCATCGACCAGAAGACCACTAACAGGAATCCCAGGTCCACCGTGGGTACCGTGACGGAGATACACGACTACTTCAGGCTTCTTTTTGCGAGAATAGGTAAACCACACTGTCCTATCTGCGGCAAGCCCATCTCATCTCAGTCCGTGGACCAGATGGTAGATACCATCATGGCCTTGGATGAGGGCACCAAACTTTTGGTGCTGGCACCGGTGGTCCGCGGCAAGAAGGGCACCCATGAGAAGGTGCTGGATCGCATCAGGCGTGAGGGTTTCACCAGAGTCAGAGTCAATGGCGAGGTGAAGATCCTTGGCGAGGACGAGATCAAACTAGAGAAGACCTATAAGCATAATATTGAAGTCGTTGTGGACAGGATCGTGGTAAAGCCCGGTCAGGAAGGGCGTATTGCAGAAGCCTGCGAGCTGGCCATCGGACAGTCTGAGGGCGGTCTGGTGCAGATCGAGGCGGATTTCTATGATCATCACACTGAGAAGATTTTTTCTACCAAACTGGCATGTCCGGACCACGGAGCATCCTTAGAGGAACTTGAGCCCAGGATGTTCTCCTTTAACGCGCCCTTCGGCGCCTGTCCCACCTGTTCTGGTATCGGAATCACCCAGAAACTGGATCCAAGGAAGCTGGTGGACGAGAATCTCTCCATCAACGAGGGGGCACTCCAGCCCATCTTCGGAACCATGGAGTTCGCGGGCTGGTATCGTCAGAACATCAACGGCCTCATTCAGTATCACGGCGTTGATCCCAGCGTGCCTCTCAAAGATATGCCGAAGACCTTCCTTCAGGAATTATATTACGGTACCGGGGATCGCAAGCTTCAGTGGACCTATGTGTCAAGAGGCACCGGGTCCAAGTCTTTTCAGGATAGACCTTTCGAAGGCGCCATCAATAACATAGAACGCAGGGTCCGTGAGACCAGCTCGGACTATTTCAGATCGAAGATGGAAGCCTATATGACTACCAGCATCTGCCCGGATTGCGGCGGCAGACGTTTCAAACCGGAGATTCTGGCGGTAACTGTAGGCGGCATAAATATAGCAGAAATGTCTGACATGTCCATCGTGGAGTGCCTGGAGTTTTTTGATAAACTGGAGCTCAGCGAGAAGGATGCCATGATCGCCGAGATGATCATCAAGGAGATCAGAAACCGTCTGACCTTCCTTAAGAACGTGGGCTTGGACTACCTTACCCTGAGCCGCGCTGCGGGAAGCCTTTCGGGCGGAGAATCCCAGAGGATCAGGCTGGCCACTCAGATCGGCTCCAGCCTGGTTGGCGTACTCTACATACTTGACGAGCCCTCCATCGGCCTGCATCAGAAGGATAACGAGAAGCTCCTTAAGACCCTCCGCGACCTGACGGACATCGGTAACACCCTGATCGTGGTTGAACACGACGAGGATACCATGTACGCAGCGGATCACATCGTGGACATCGGCCCCGGCGCCGGCGTAAACGGCGGAGAACTGGTAGCTCAGGGCACCGTGGAAGACATCATGGCCTGCCCGGAATCCATCACCGGCCAGTACTTATCCGGTAAGAAAAAGATCCCCGTCCCGGATTACAGACGACCCGGAAACGGTCAGAAACTCACGGTCAGAGGTGCTCGCCAGAACAATCTGAAGAACATCGACGTGGACTTCCCTCTGGGCAAGTTCGTATGCGTCACCGGCGTATCCGGCTCCGGCAAGTCATCCCTCGTCAACGAGATCCTCTATAAAGGCGCGGCCCACGTGACCAACCGCCTTCAGGAGGAGCCCGGCTATCACGACAGGATCGACGGTCTGGAAAACATAGATAAAGTAATCGACATCGACCAGAGCCCCATCGGCAAGACTCCTCGTTCGAACCCAGCCACCTATACAGGCATGTTCGATACGATCCGCGACCTTTTTGCAACTCTTCCCGAGGCTAAGATGCGCGGCTACAAGAAGGGCAGATTCAGCTTTAACGTCAAGGGCGGCCGCTGCGAGGCCTGCTCGGGAGACGGCATCATCAAGATAGAGATGCACTTCCTGCCCGACGTTTACGTGCCCTGCGAGGTCTGCCACGGAAGGCGCTACAACCGCGAGACTCTGGAGGTCAAATACAAAGATAAAAACATCTACGAGGTTTTGGACATGTCCGTCCATGAAGCTCTGGAATTCTTTAAGAACGTGCCGCAGATCTACAGATATCTGAACACTCTGGAGCAGGTAGGCCTAGGCTACATCAAGCTGGGCCAGCCCTCGACTCAGCTCTCGGGCGGTGAGGCTCAGCGTGTCAAACTCGCCACAGAGCTCACCAAACGCTCCACAGGAAGGACGCTCTACATCCTGGACGAGCCCACCACAGGCCTTCATTTTGACGATGTGAACAAGCTCATAAGCGTGCTCCAGCAGCTGGTAGACCAGGGTAACACCGTGGTGGTCATCGAGCACAATCTGGACGTGATCAAGTCCGCTGACTACATCATCGATCTCGGCCCCGAAGGCGGCAACCGTGGCGGCACCATCGTAACCACAGGAACCCCCGAGGAAGTGGCAGAATTCGAAGGCTCCTACACAGGAGAATTCCTCAAGAAAGTATTGGCAAAAAACTGACAGCCCGCACCCGCACCTAATGCCTGCGGACTGCCCTAGGATTATCATAAGGAGGCACCAATGATATATCGCAAATTCAAAGACCTTGACATCTCAATGCTTGGCTTCGGCCTCATGCGCCTTCCCGTAAAGGAGGACAAGACCGTCGATGAAGAACTGACCGCTAAGATGGTAGATTATGCCATGAAACACGGTGTGAACTACTACGATACTGCAGCTCCATACCACAACGGACAGTCAGAGACCGTGATCGGCAAGATATTAAAAAACTATCCCAGAGACAGTTTCTATCTGGCAGACAAATATCCCGGCCATGCCGTAGCGGATAAGTACGACCCGGCAGACACCTTCGAGAAGCAGCTTAAAAAATGCCAGGTGGAATACTTCGATTTTTATCTTTTGCACAACGTGTACGAGAATTCTTTGCCCACCTATGAGGATCCTCAATGGGGCATCGTGGACTACTTCATCGAGCAAAAAAGAAACGGCCGCATCAAGCATCTCGGCCTTTCCAGCCATGCTGATCTGCCTTGTTTGAGAAAGATTCTGGACAAGTACGCGGAGGACATCGAGTTCATCCAGCTGCAGCTGAACTATCTGGACTGGACCGTGCAGAAGGGCAGAGAAAAGTATGAAATGGCCAAGGAGTACGGCCTTCCTGTGATCGTAATGGAGCCCATCAGAGGCGGCAAGCTGGCGAAGCTTCCGGAGGAGACCATGGCAGAACTTAACTCTTTGAGACCCAGTGCGTCCGCGGCATCCTTTGCGCTTAGGTGGTTCCAGGATCTGGACGATGTGTTCCTGGTACTTTCAGGTATGTCAGCTATGGATCAGATGGTGGACAACGTGGCTGCCTTTGAAGAGTGCGACCCTCTGAGCAAAGAAGAGGCTGCAATAATCGATGGCGCGGCGGAAGCCATGAAGAATGAGATCCCTTGCACAGCCTGCAGGTACTGCACTTCAAGCTGCCCTATGGAGCTGGACATTCCCGACCTGCTCTTCAAATACAATCAGATCAGAGCGGACAGCGGCTTCACCATCAAGATGCAGCTGGATGCATATCTTGAGGACAAGCTCCCGTCGGCCTGCATCGGCTGCGGAGCCTGCATGGAGATGTGCCCCCAGAAGATCCAGATACCGGACGAGCTGGCAGCCTTCACGGAGGCCCTTGAGAAGATCCCTAGCTGGGCTGATATCTGCCGCGAACGTGCGGAAGCGGAGAAGAAGCTGGAAGAGGGAAATAAATAGAGAATATATAAGTTGAGCACATAAAAAGCGACAACCTTAGGGCTGCCGCTTTTGCGTTTTTTGCTCTTAGTGTTTTCTCATGCTGCGCTCCATATTACGCTGAGCGTCCTTCTTGGCGATGGCCTCGCGCTTGTCGTAGTTTTTCTTACCACGGCAAAGGCCGATCTCAAGCTTGGCTCGGCCATCTTCATTGATGTAGAGCTTAAGGGGCACCAGGGTCATGCCCTGGAGGGTGAGTTTGCCGGTGAGCTTCCGGATCTCCTGCTTGTGGAGAAGGAGCTTCCGGTCGCGCAAAGGATCCACGTTAAATCTGTTCCCCTGCTCGTAAGGGGAAATGTTCATGCCCATGACTATGGCTTCGCCGTTACGGATGCGGACGTAGGCCTCCTTGATGGAAACCTTGCCCTGACGGATGGACTTGATCTCTGTGCCGGTCAGGACGATGCCCGCCTCGTAGGTCTCTTCCACGAAGTAGTCGTGGTAGGCTTTTTTGTTGTTGGCTTGAAGTTTGATCTGTTTTTTCATAGGGTCAAAGAGTGCCGCCCACAGGCGGCACCGCTCACTTTCTCTTAGAATGTCTGTATCTTATTAAATGGGAAGAGCCTCAGGATGACCTTGCCGAGAAGGTCGTCTTCACTTATGAAGCCCACATCGGAACTCCTGGAGTCCACGCTGACTTCGCGGTTGTCGCCGCAGCAGAAAAGCATTCCCTCCGGCACCGTGGTCTTTTCCATGTATCCGGATGTGCCTGGCTCGTAAACATAGGGCTCGTCCAGCTTCTCACCGTTCACGTATACGTAACCGTCGATGATCTCTACCGTATCTCCGCCCATGGCGATGATACGCTTGATGAGATTTTTGTCGCGGCCCTTATCGTCCTTTAGATCGCTATGGAAGACAACTATGTCACCGCGTTCCGGCGATGAGAGCCTGTAGGCCTGCTTGAAGGTTATGATGTAATCGCCTTCATAAAAGTTAGGCTCCATGGAATGCTGCTGTATGATGATGGGCTTGAAGAGACTCAGGATTATGAGGGCAATGAGACAGGCGATGCCGATGTCTCTTACCCATTCAAGAATCTCTTTTCCCATTGATTTTTCTTCTTTATCTTTTGCCATTTGTTTATCCTCTATCCAGTAAAGACATCCATTCCGGGAATATCTTGTCTGCAATTTGTTTGAAATCTTCAGGGGGCATCTGGGTCACGACCTTGCCGGACATGTGGCTTAAGCTCGTGTCGCTCAGGTCGCCGAAGGCCAGCTTATAGCTGTGCAAAAGCTGGGTGGCGCGTCCCGGTGCCCTCGTGCCGTATTTGAAATCGCCGTAAAGCGGATAGCCCGCCGCGGCCAGCTGCACCCTTATCTGGTGAGTCCTGCCGGTCAGGATCTGAGCCTCCACCAGGGTGTAATCCTTCCTGCCCAGCTTACCGTAGGCCAAAGGAGTCGCGATGGTCTCCATGTATTTGGAGTCACTTGAGGCCTCGTCTGGATCGGCGCTAGACGCCACGATCCGCGCCCGGTTGGATTTTTCGTCCTTCACCATGAGATCCTTGAGCACCAGCCTCTCGGGCAGGCGGCCGTTCACGATGGTGAGGTAGTATTTGGAGACCCCGGACTTCGTGCGAAGCAGGGCGTTGATCTCACGTAGGGCTTGAGAGTTTTTTGCAAAAATAACCAGGCCCGTAGTGTTCCTGTCGATGCGATTGGCCGGCGCCGGCGTGAAGGGGCGGTCCCGCAAAGGATCATAATCGCCCTTTGCGATGAGGTAGTCGATGACCTGGTTGGCCAGGTGGTTCTTCTTCTCGTGGCTGTCGCCGTGGGTCAAAAGTCCATAGGGCTTGCTGACGATCAAAAGATCATCATCCTCATAGGCGATCTGAAACTGCCTCTTGGCCTTGACGGCCCGAGGCGCCTGCTTCATGCTCTCGGCCTCCTCATCGGTGATGTAGAGGGTGAGCTCGTCGCCCTCCTGAAGGAGCGTGTCCTCGTGGGCGCGCTTGCCGTTGAGCTTCACGTCCTTGCGGATCATTCTGTAGATCCGGGAGAGAGGAGCCTTCGCAAAATATTTTTTGAGGAAGCGGTCTAATCGCTGATTTCCTTGATTTGTGGTGATGATAATTTTGATCATGCAAATATTATACTCCAGATTCTCTTGTTTTTAAAGAGCAAATCTGTTAAAATACTATGATAGAGATTTATTTTTGATTTAAAGGGGAGTAACATGAACAAGATCAAAGACATCATTTACGACAAAAGCGATATACTCATAGCCATCTTGATCCTGGCCCTGGCAGCTATAATCATTTTGTGGAGACTGGGCATCATCCTGGAGTATCCCAAGCAGATCGTAGGAACCGACGATACCACCAACGTGCTCACGGATCCCGAGAATGACAGCGAGAGCGGAGACGCCACGGAGACTGACTCCGGCGATTCCGGCGACGCTACAGAGACCGGTGACGGCGAAGATTCCGGCGACGCTACAGAGACTGGAGACGGTGAAGATACTGGCGACGCTACAGAAACCGGAGATGGCGAAGATTCAGGTGATTCCGGTGACGCGACGGAAACCGGCGATGGCGAGGATTCAGGCGATGCTACTGAAACCGGAGACGGTGAGGACAGCAGCGAATCTTCAGTGACCACCAAAGCTGAGTGGGACGGCAATAAGCTGGCCAAGGATCTGGAAGTCACCATCACAGGAACCACCGCATCAGCAGCAGTTCAGTGCATGGTCGACGCAGGCATCTATGCGGATTACGCTGATTACCAGAAGGTATGCCAGGAGAACGGCTGGGATCACGAGAAGATGAGAGCCGGAGTTTTCACCTTCAAGAAGGGCACCAGCAAGAAAGACATCACCAGAGAAGTCAACTGGAGCTGATCCAACTTGAATTGGTCCAAACTGATCAAACGTTAAAAATGTTGAATAGGAGATAAAAAATGGCACTTGTAACAACCAAAGAAATGTTCGCTAAGGCTCTCGTTTCTGACTATGCTATCGGAGCCTTCAATGTAAACAATATGGAGATCGTACAGGGTATCGTGGATGCCGCCAAGATCGAGCAGGCACCCCTGATCCTCCAGGTTTCCGCCGGCGCCCGCAAATACGCCCGTCCGGCATATCTTTTGAAGCTGGTAGAGGCCGCCATCGAAGATACCGGCCTTGACATCTGCCTCCACCTGGACCACGGTGAAGACTTCGACATCTGCAAAAAATGCGTAGACGACGGTTTCACCTCAGTCATGGTAGACGGCTCCAAGCATCCCTTCGAAGAAAACATCGCTCTCACTAAGCAGGTAGTTGAATACGCACACGCTCACGGCGTTGTAGTAGAGGCAGAGCTCGGAAAGCTCGCCGGCGTTGAGGACAGCATCTCCGTAGACGAGAGATCCGCCAAGTTCACAGATCCTGCAGAGGCTCAGGAGTTCGTTGAGAGAACCGGAGTAGATTCCCTGGCCATCGCCATCGGAACCTCCCACGGCGCCTACAAGTTCAAAGGCGATCCGTATCTGGACTTCGATCGTTTAAAAGAGATTCATTCCCTGATTCCCGAGACACCTCTGGTACTCCACGGAGCATCCACAGTTCTTAAGGAATTCGTAGACAGATGCAACGAGTACGGCGGCCAGATCCCCGGCGCACAGGGTGTACCCGAAGAGATGATCAGAGAAGCCACCAAGTACGGTATCTGCAAGGTCAACATCGACACCGATCTGAGACTTGCCATGACCGCTGAGGTAAGAAGATTCCTCATCGAGAGTCCCTCCGAATTCGACCCTCGTAAATATCTGGGACCTGCCCGCGACGCCATCCAGAGAATGGTACAGCATAAGATTAGAGACGTGCTGAACGCATCAAACACGTTATAATGGAAAGAGCGTTTAGCGAGAGAAGTTTGATAAGAGACGTAAACCCGCCCATCAGGGCGGGTTTTTAGTTGCGAAGGTCGAATTTTGGGCGGGTTTAGTCGGATTTGGTCGGGGTGAGGGGTGTGCGGGGGGAGGGCTGTGGGGTGGGTCCCTGGGAGAGGGTTTTTTGCGATCCAGGGACCCCGCCTGGGGAGGACGAGAAGCCCAGGCGGAGCAAGGGGTCCCTGGGAGAGAGTTTTTTGCGATCCAGGGACCCCACCGGAGGAAACCGAGATGCCCAGGCCAGAGCAAGGGGTCCCTGAGGGAGGATTTTTTGCGATCCAGGGACCCCGCCTGGGGAGGACCGAGAAGCCCAGGCGGAGCAAGGGGTCCCTGGGAGAGAGTTTTTTGCGATACAGGGACCCCACCCAGAATAACCGGGAAGCAACAATAATTTAGACAAAGGGAGGACATTGGATGAGCATCATTAAAATGATCGAAAACGAAATTATTATTGAGAAACGCGTATTGGACAAGTACAAGTCAGCCAAGGAACCGCTGAATATTTTGATCAGCAGGATAAAAAAGGGCAGATTCAGATTCTTCATCAGGGAGCCGGGCAGCAAGAAGCAAAAATTAATACCCCGGTCGCGCTATAAGGAATTGGAGAGCATGTATCATGATCGACTTGATTTTGAGACATCGCGGATATTGGAGGGGAACATTAGAATATTGCAAAAAATCCAGCCAATGCTTTCCGACTACGACTCGGACTCGGCGGCGGCCCAGTTGCCGCAAGCGTACCGGCGACTCAAAGAAGTTCTGGATGAGAAGCCCCCAGAGGAAATCGGTGCAATTCAGCCAGACACAGCAGCCCCAGCAGCCTCGGCAACCCCAGCAGATCCAGGTCGCGCTGACGAGAGGGACAGCAGCCCCAAGCCTATTTGCAAGGACGACCTTGATAAGGCAAACGTTACCCAGTCGCAGAATCCCTATGACCGCAAAAAATTGACTGTCAGAACCAAGTTCGATCTTTGGGTCAGATCGAAGAACGAGATGCACATCGCAGAGGCGCTTTTTGATGTGGGGGCCAAGTTTCTTTATGAGGCGAGGCTTGAGCTGGTGAAGGAGTCGGTGGGGGCGAATGGAAAGACGGTTTACAACACGGAGGTTTTGTATCCGGATTTTACGATTTTTCTGCCGGACGGCGAGGTGATCTACTGGGAGCACCTGGGGATGTGGGAGCTGGAGAGTTATCGCGAGGATAATGTGAAGCGGCTCACCCTGTACTTCGAGAACGGCATCTACCCGCCGAAGAACCTGATCCTTACGGTGGACGGCAAAAAAATGCCCTACGACAGCAGCGCCATTTGGCGCACCATCGAGGGCATGATTTTGTCGAGATATTGAATTTCTATGGTCGTTCCCCGCGCAAAAAACTCGCGCTCACACCATGAAAAGCTCCGTTACTGCTACGATGATGCAGCAGGTGGCGGCGGTGCCGAACAGGCCGGCGCCCAGCCAGGCCGCCGCGATCCCGCCAACCAGTGCGAGGGCGCCGGCCGCCGGCACCTGCGTCGCGTCCATGATGGCGGGGAAAGTCATAACGGCCAGGGTCACGTAGGGGACGTAGTATAAAAAAGATTGTATGAATTGATTTTCTATGGGTTTTCTGATGAGGATCATGGGAAGCACGCGGGTGGCGCCTGTGGCCAATGCCATGACTATGATCCAGACGTAGATGTTAATTTGCATTTCCACAGCCTCCTTCTAGAGTTTTGGCACGCATTTCGCGATTGCCACCTTCGGCAACACCGTCAACTTTGGCACGCATTTCGCGATTGCCACCTTCAGAACCATCACCGGACTCTTCCTCCGTTTCCGCCACCTTGGGGGCCTCGTTTCTTCGAGGTGCGATGACTGCGAAAGCGGTGGAGATTATGATGGTAAGCATTATGGTGCGGTTACCTGAGGACATGTCCCTTGTGTCGGGGAGGGTCGCGTAGAGGTAGCTCGCAGCGAAGCTTGCGGCAATAGCGATGCCGATGACCTTATCCTTTTTAATGGGCGGAATTATGGATGCCAGGAACATGCCGAAGAGCGCTACGCTCAAAGCGCTGACTGCTCTATCTGGCAAAATGTTTCCGACGGCAATACCCAGAGCGTTTCCCACAGACCACATGGACATGGCGGAGATCCAGCAGCCGGCGCCGAAGAAAGGGCTGGCGTAGCCGGGCCTTGCGATGGAGACTCCGAAGATCTCGTCGGTTATGGACAGCCCGATCAGGATCCTATGCCGAAGCGGCGTTCCTTCGCGGACCTTTTGGTTCAAAGCTGCGCCCATGAGAAGGTAGCGGGCGTTCGTAATGATCATCATGATCACCAGCTGCCAGAGAGTAGCCCCGGCGCCGTACAGGGTGAAGCCTATGTACTGGCCGGCTGACGCATAGCTGGTGAGGCTCGTCAGGAAGCCTTGAAAGACGCTGAAACCACAGTTTTTGGCAATAATGCCAAGGCTAAAGGACACCGCAAAATACCCGATCCCGATGGGTATTCCGGTCCTCAGGCCAACGGTAAATTCAGCTTTGTGGTTTTCGCGTAAATCGTGCATTGATGATCCTCTGTATTATTTGGAATGGGTAAAAAGAACTCTTATGCCTTTATATTATCATCAATATTGACATTAGTAAAACGAATATTTATAATAGATACATAAGCAAATCTAATGCATGATCAAGGCCATAAGAAGCCACCCAGATACCCATGAAAAACCCATCCAAATACGAAATTTTCACACGCGCGGTGGAGCTAAGATCCTTCACCAAAGCCGCCCAGGAACTGGGCTACACCCAGAGCGCCGTCAGCCAGATCATCAAGTCCCTGGAGGAGGAGATGGGCGCCAAGCTGATCATCCGAAACAGAGGAGGATTCGAACTAACGGCAGAAGGCGAGGCCTACCTCCCATATTTTGAGGCCATCAAAAACGCCGAAGAAGCCCTGGCCAAGAGGCAGCGCGAGATTCTGGGCATGGAAAACGCCACCATCAGCGTGGTGTCCTTCACCAGCGTCAGCCGGGAGCTTTTGCCGGAGCTGATGATGGGCTTCAAGGAGGAGCACCCGGGAGTTGATTTCGTCATCAAGCAGGGCGAGTACAACAGCATCCGTAAGGCCGTAGAGGCTGGCGAGGTGGATTTCGGTTTCATCAGCACCAGGTTCTCGGAGGGCCTGGAATCCGTCCATCTATACGACGATGAAATGGTGGCGGTGCTGCCGGAAGGTCATTATTTGGCCACGAAGCCCCACCTCAGGATGGCCGACATGGTGAGCGATCCCTTCATCCTTTTCGATGAAGGTAAGGATTGCAATACGGTGTTGGAAGCCTTTAAGGCCAAGGGCCTCCAGCCTAAGATAGAGTATGACATCTACGACGACTATTCGATCCTGGGCATGATCCGCCACGGCTTCGGCATCTCCATCCAGATCAAGCGAATCGTGGAGGGCTTTGAGGAGGGTCTGGTCATCCGAAAGCTTGAAGACGCGCCTTCCAGGTCCGTGTCCCTGGTCTGGAGAAACAAGGACACCATGCCCAACGCGTCGCGGGCCTTCATGGACTACATAATCGAAAGGATCGGCACTATGGCCAATAAATAAGCAAAAAACCCGCCCCGGAGATCAAACTCCAGCGCGGGTTTCTATTAGTTTGTAAGTAGTTTATGGATACCTTTGTCCAACCCATCCAAAGTCAGTTCATACATGGGAAAGACCTCCCTGATCATCTGAATGGTCCGGGCACCCCAGGCGTGGGTCCAGCGGCTCTCCTTGATGGGATTGAGCCAGATGACCTTGTGGTAGGATCTTTTGAAGCGCTTGAGCCAGTCCATGCCGGGCTCGTTGTTCCAGGCGTACCAGTTGATATTGCCGCCCCGAGCCGTGAGCTCGTAGGAGGACATGGCAGCATCGCCCACGATTATCACCTTGTAGTCGGAACCCAGATTCTTAAGGACCCACTCGGTTTCGGTCCAGCGCCCGTCGATGATGTAGGGATCGGTATATAAATAGTCGTAAATGCAGTTATGAAAATAGTAGATCTTAAGATCTTTCAGATGATTGGACTGATTCACCGCCTGGAAAAGCTGGCTGCAAAGTCTTGAATAAGCTCGCATGGAACCGTCGGAATCCATGAGAAGCAGCAGTTTGACCGTATTTTTGCGGGGCTTCTCGTAGACCAGCTTGAGCAGGCCTGCGTTGTCACAGGTGGCGTCGATGGTGGCGTCGATGTCGAGCTCGGTCTTAGCCGCGTCCACCCGACTGGAAAACTGCCGAAGCTTCCTGAAGGCCATCTGGAACTGCCTGGTATCAAGCTCGTTATCCTGCCTGAAGTCGCGGAAGTTTCTTTCGCCCGCGATCTGTATGGCTGATTGATGCCGACCCTGGCCGCCCACACGGATCCCAGCCGGGTTGTAGCCGCCATGGCCGAAGGGGGAGGTGCCGCCGGTTCCTACCCAGTAGTTGCCGCCGTCGTGCTTTTCGGTCTGCTCCTGAAGGCGCTCCCTGAACATCTGGCGCAAAGTATCCAGATCTAACTCCTTAGCCCATTCCGGCATGTCCTCGAGCATCCGCTCCAGCTCGCCATGAGAGAGCCACTCTTTAAGCTCGTCAGGGATCTCATCGACAGATTCTATTCCCTTGAAATACTCCGCGAAGGCCATGTCGAACTTATCGTAGTCCGCCTCAGTCTTGATCAAAATATTCCTGCAAAGGTAATAGAACTCCATGAGGGAATTGCCTGCAAGCCCCCGGTCCAGAGCATCCATCAGGACGAGCCACTCGTCAAAGGAGATCTTCAGCCCGTGAAGCCTTAAGATTTTAAAGAACTCCAAAAACATTTCTATCTCCTGTCATTATCTCCTGAAGGTATAGGCTCTGGCCGTATCGATATCCTGATTTTTCTTAAGAAGGACACCCATGTAGGGAATCTCTTTTGCGATGGTATTCACATCGCAGCCCGCGATCTGAAGGGCCTGGATCCAGTCCAGAAGCTCTGAGGTGGACGGTTTTTTCTGGATGTCTCTCATACTGCGAATGTCATAAAAAGCCCTGAGAGCCTCATTTACGAGCTTCTCGTCGACATTTCCGTAGTGGACTTTGATGATCTCCCTCATCTTGTCGTCCGTAGGAAATTCGATATAGTGGAAGATGCAGCGCCTCAAAAAAGCGTCCGGAAGTTCCTTCTCGGCGTTGGACGTGATGATTACGATAGGGCGGTGCTTGGTATGGATCATCTCCTTGGTTTCATTAATGTAGAACTCCATTTTATCCAACTCCC
The DNA here is from genome assembly GCA_017394515.1 of Bacillota bacterium. Classification (GTDB taxonomy): domain Bacteria; phylum Bacillota; class Clostridia; order Peptostreptococcales; family Anaerovoracaceae; genus RUG754. The sequence goes on from JAFPXY010000044.1 coordinate 20,760, forward strand.
AAAGAAGGTCGTTGGGGAACTCCAGATCGGCCTTGTCGATCTCATCTATGAGAAGCACTGCCTGCTCATCAGATGTGAAGGCCTCGCCGAGCTTGCCCAGCTTGATGTACTTCTTGATGTCCGATACATCTCCTTCTCCGAACTGGCTGTCATAGAGTCGCTGAACCGTATCATACATGTAGAGACCCTCCTGAGCCTTGGTGGTGGACTTGATGCTCCAGATGATGAGGGGCATCTCAAGAGCATCGGCGATGGACTGCGCAAGCATTGTTTTGCCCGTACCCGGCTCTCCCTTGATAAGGAGAGGCTTCTCCAGGGCGATAGCCACGTTTACAGCGTTCATAAGTTCCGATGATGCCACATAATCGCTTGATCCTCTGAATTTTTTCATAATCTGCCTCACTTTTTTGTATTAATGACAAAAAAATCTTATCAAAAAATCCTTGCATAATCAAGACGGATAATTTAATATAACACATAAAAGGGGGAAGAAAAATGAAAACAATAGTATATTTTTTAGTTTACTGGATAGCGACTATCCACGACAAAATACTCACCATCAACGATTCCAAGGGCTTTCCGCTTACGGATAAGCAGTTGCACTTCCTGGTGATTGGCCTTTTGGGCCTTCTGATGATATTTATCGTATATCCAATCTTCAAGCATCTGGCCGAGAGCGGCCACACTATGGTGGTGGCTTGGATTTATGTCTTCACTGTGATTTTGGTCATTACCTTTGCCATAGAGATAGGGCAGTGGTATTCCGGCACTGGAGTCATGGAGATAGCCGACGTAGCTTACGGTATCATGGGCTTTTTAGTGATCTTCCTGGTGTTTGCCATCATCCGAGGCATATACCACGCAATACTGCGACTGGTTAAGAAAGATAGAGATTAAAAAATCGCCGCACCTATTTCGGTGCGGCGTGCGTTTTTTGATTCAAAACTATTTTGCCAGCTCATACAGCGCCTCTGCAAAGATCTTGGTGCTGGTGACCATGTCCTCGATATCGATGAATTCGTTGGGCTGGTGGCAAAGGTCCACCTGACCGGGGAAGACTGGCCCGAAGGCTACGGTGTTCGGCACGGCGCGGGCATAGGTGGCGCCTCCCATGGTGATGGGCTTGGCGTCGGTCTGGCCGGTATACTTGCGATAGATATCCATGAGAGTCACGACTAGCGGATCGTCAGCGGGTTTATACAGAGGGCCTGCTCCGGTGTTCTCGGTGACCTCCCAGCCGTAGGGATCGACGACTGAGTGAACGCCTTCCATTACCTGCTCCAAAGTGTAGGTCACGGGATAACGAACGTCGATGACAAGTTTAGCCTGATCGCCTTCGATGTCCACGATTCCGGCGTTCAGTGAAAGTTTGCCGGAGGGTTCGTCTTCGAATGCGATCCTCATCCTTTCACCGTGGATGTCGAAACCTAAGTGGTAGTTAAAGAAGCCTACAATATCGTTGGCATCTTTCTGGCAGAAGGCCTTGTCTTTAAGCATGTCAAAGATGACGGAGATGGCGTTCATGCCGAGCTCCGGAGTTGAGGCATGGGCGGATACGCCTTTGGCTGTGATCTCTGTGGTTTTGCCGTTATAGGAGATCACGGCGGTGGCACTGTCGGGAACGGCGTTGGAAACGGTGCCGCCCTTGATGGAGATGAGCTTCAGATCACCATCGCCTGACAAGTTGATCTTCTTGGTGAGATCGAAGGAGATCATGCCTTTTTCGCCGTGGATAACGGGGAATTCGGCGTCCGGTGAGAAGCCTGCCACGGGGGCTTTCTCGCGCTCCATATAGTATTCCATGCCATACCAGTTGGTCTCTTCGTCGAGGCCGAGCATGACGCGGATGGTTTTCGTAGGTTCGAAGCCTGCTTCCTTCAGGGCTTTTACTGCATAGTAGCCTGCAAGGAGCGGGCCTTTGTCATCTATGGTTCCTCTGCCGTACATCTTGCCGTCGATGATCTCTGCCTTGAAGGGATCGGTGTTCCAGTTGGCGGGATCGCCTGCGGGAACCACATCCAGATGGCCTACAACGGCTACGATATCATCGGTCTTACCCGGGAAGTCCAGGTGCCCGCCCTGATTGTCCACGTTCTTAGGGATGAAGCCGTCAGCTTCGCCCTTGGCCATCATAAATTCATAGGCTTTCTGAACTTCTTCGCCGTAGGGATAGTCGCCTACAGCATCTGATACTACAGAAGGGATAGCTACGAGATCTTTAAGAGTCTGAAGCATCTCGTCCTTGTTATCTTCAATTATTTTGATATAGTCTTTCATCGAAAAATCCTGACGCGGAAACCCCCACCTCTTAAGGTGGCGGGACGAGCGTCCCTATTGGCCCGCATCTCTTCTCCTTCCTTCTCTTTCTTAGATTGTTCTAAATTTGTTTTTGTGCGAACATATGTTTCTTTTTCTTCAGTTATGTGGTATAATCAGTATATGGAACAGACTCTTACCGCAAAACTGAAAATATTGCCCACTCCCTCTGAGGCTGAACTTCTTATGGATACCATGCGTACCTATTCCGAGGCCTGTAATTATGTGTCGGACTATGTCTTCAGTACGCATGACACTAATTTACGTTCTCTCAACAGGGAA
>JAFPXY010000045.1 GCA_017394515.1 Bacillota bacterium
ATTTGGGATATGGATTCATGTGTATCAAGATATCTTTTTACAGCAATTATTTTATCCTCGGCACTAAATCTGCTCATTGAAAAACCTCCTGGGCAAACAGTTTTGTTTTTTCAACTGTCTACCTAGGAGGTAGCATATCAGATACGCGGACTTCTTTTATTTCTTTACCATATCCAATTCGAACCAGAAGGTGGTGCCTTTGCCCTCCTTGCTGATCACTCCGTAGCTGGCCTTGTGCAAGGTCAGTATTTCTTTTACGATGCTTAAGCCTAGGCCTGATCCCGTGGTGGCGCGCACGTAGTTGGAACTTGTCTTGTAGTATCTGTCCCATACGTGGGGGAGTTCCTCCTGCTTGATGCCGGGGCCGTGGTCGGAAACCTCGATGCGGTATTTTTTGCCGGTGCGCTTGATATTCAGGATGACCACCTTGTCCTCGCCGCAGTATTTGATGGCGTTGGAGGTCAGGTTGGATATTACCTGAGATATGCGGTCGCGGTCGGCGTAGACGATGCATTCCTTAGGTGCTGTGAACCGGAAGTCGTAACCCTGCTGCTCCACGTAGATGTCGTAGGAGGTCAGGATCTCGGCGGTCACGGGAACCAGATCGAAGTAATCCATCTCCAGGGCGGTCTCGTGGCGGGCCATGCGTGACACGGTAGCCATGTCGCTTACCAGGTTGGACATGCGGTCCGCCTCTTCGATGATGACTCCCAGATGAGCGTTGCGCTTTTCAGGATTGTCACCGGAGAGGTCGCGGATCATTTCCGCGTAGGATTTGATCAGGGTGAGGGGCGTCTTCAGGTCGTGGGACACGTTGGCCACCAGGTCCTTCTGACGGTTGTCCGCCTGGCCCATCTCATAGGCTGCAGTATTAAGGGTATCAGCCAGCTCATTCACCTCCGAATAGGATTTGGCGGTGAAGGTGACGTTGTAGTCGCCTGCTCCCAGCTTTCTGGCGCTCTCGGTCATGGCCTTGACGGGCCTGGAGATCCGCCTTGAGAAAAGCAGTGCCAGCACGAAGGCCAGCATCAAAGCCAGGATGGACACCAGCACGAACTGGTCTGCCAAAATATCCACAGTAGAACTTACCGGGAAGAGGGGAGTGAACACATAAAGGTAAACTTCTTTGTCTTTCGTGTCATCCAGCAGCTTGGCATAGGCCAGGGTGTTAAAGTCCTCTCGGCCCGTGGCGAACTTTATGGAGGCTGAATCCTTATCAGGGTCCTGGGCGATGGCTTCTCTTAACTGAGGAAGCATTACCTGGTAGGTGTATACCGGCTTGGCGCTCTCGGCGTCGGGAGAGAACAGCAGCATTTTGCCGTTAGATTCCATCATGAAGTAGTAGTCGTTCAAAATGGAATACTGCTGGATGCTTTGGCCGATGTTCGGATCTCCGCGCTGATAGGCCTGGTAGATGCTATCCGTTACTTGGGTAACCTCTTTGGTCTTCATATACTCATAATAGTTATTGAGGAAGAAAATCTGCAAAAACCATATGAGCGCAAGGATCACCAAAGCGATTGCCAGGAAGTAGAGCCACAGCCTGAACCTGATGCTTTTAAAATCAAATTTAACCTTCGAATTCAAACTTGTAACCTACTCCTCTTAAAGTAACGATAAACTTTCTGTATTCTCCGAGATTGTTTCTCAGATTCTTGATATGTGTATCGATGGTCCTGTCATCTCCGAAAAAGTCATAGCCCCAGATGTCTGAAAGGAGTTTGTCCCTGGAAAGGGCGATATTTTTGTTCTCCACCAGATAGAAGAGAAGATCGTACTCCTTGGGAGTGAGCTCCACGCGCTTGCCGTTTACGGAAACGGTTCTGGCGGGAACGTTGATCTGGAGACCTTCGAAGTTCAGCACGGACTGCTGGGTCTGGGTCACGCCCTGTCTTCTGCTGATGACGGCGTTGATCCTTGCCATGAGCTCCTTGGGGCTGAAAGGCTTGACCACATAGTCGTCGATGCCCAGGTCGAAGCCGTAGAGCTTGTCGTATTCCTCGCCTCTGGCGCTCAGCATGATCACAGGAATGTCCTTGATCTTCTTGATCTCCTTGACTGCTGAGTATCCGTCCAGCTTGGGCATCATGATGTCCATGATGATCAGGTCGTAATCATTCAGCTTGCAAAGGCCCAGAGCCACCATGCCATCCTCGGCTTCTGTGACCTCATAGCCAGAGAATTCAGCGTATTCCTTGATGATCTCCCTGATCTTGGGCTCATCGTCCACGACTAACAATTTATACATAGGATGTCCTCCTTTTTATGCAAAAAACTTACAAGTGTTCTAACGTGTGTATTATACCACAAAAAACTCTTTTTACAAAAATAACTTTAATATATGGAAAATAATAGTATAAATTTGTGAAGAGCGTATGTATTTTTTGCAATTGTTAAAAGTAATTTTGGTTATTCATCCAAAAAAACATGTATACATTTTGTTAACCATTGACAAGTATGGGGTTATTGTACTAAAATGTGTTTAAGAAATTTATTGTGTTAATCCATTAAATTGGAAACACGCCTTTTTATTTATTAATTACTTTTTACGTTTTATTTAAAAAGGAAAGGAATTATATCATGGAAGCTTTTAACAATTTCTTACTGGTGATCGACGACTTTGTATGGGGCCCCTTTATGCTCATCATACTCGTCGGTACAGGTATCTACCTGACCTTCAGGTGTGGATTCCTGTCATGGCGTACATTAGGCTACGCTATCAAATCAACTTTATCTAAAGAAGCTCGTGTGGCTGAAGGTGAAGGAGACGTTTCTCCTTTCGCAGCTCTCTGTACAGCTCTGGCAGCTACCATCGGTACCGGAAATATCGCAGGTGTTGCCTCCGCTCTCGCAGCAGGCGGCCCCGGAGCTTTAGTCTGGATGTGGATCTCCGCAGCTTTCGGACTCACCTCCAAGTTCACTGAGTGCGCTCTTGCTCTTCGTTATCGTACACAGAACGATAAGGGCGAGATGCTTGGCGGACCAATGGTTACCATGGAGAGAGGTATTCCTGAAGTTTACGGCGAGAAGGCAAGAGGATTCGGAAGATTCCTTGCTATCTGCTTCGCAGTATTCGCTGTAATTGCATCCTTCGGTATCGGCAACCTGACTCAGGGTAACTCCATCGCTTCTGCATTCAATACCGTATCCGGTGTAAGCCCTTACGCAGTAGCTGCTGTAGTATTCATCCTGGTACTCATCGTAGTAATCGGAGGAATCCAGTCCATCTCCAAAGTATCATCTTTGGTAGTTCCTGTAATGGCTATCCTCTACTTCGTATCCGCTCTCATCGTTATCATCATCAACATCAAGGTACTTCCTCAGGCTATCGTAGATATGTTCAGAATGGCATTCTCCGTAGAAGCTGTTGGCGGCGGTGTTGCCGGTTCCGTAGTAGCAGGCATGATGCAGGCTATGAGAAAGGGTGTTGCAAGAGGATGCTTCTCCAATGAGGCTGGTATGGGTTCCGCTGCTATCGCTGCAGCTGCCACCACTTCCAAGGATTACATCAAGCAGGGTTACATTTCCATGACCGGTACTTTCTGGGATACCTTCATCGTATGTTCTGTAACCGGACTTTCCATCCTTACATCCGGCGTTATGGAAAACGTAAACGATGCATCCGGAGCTATCGTACTCCAGGGCGCACCTCTTACCATCGCAGCATTCCAGTCCGTACTTGGACAGGCAGGTGCATGGATCGTAGCTATCTCCCTTGCACTGTTTGCATTCTCCACCATCCTCGGTTGGGAATACTATGGTGAGAAAGCTCTTGAGTATCTGACCCAGTCCACCAGCATCACACTGGCATACAGAATCGTATTCTCTGCAGTTTCCTTCATCGCTTGCATCACAGCATTCGATATCGCTTGGAACATCTCCGATATCTTCAACGCTCTGATGATCATCCCTAACGCTATCTGCATGGTACTCCTTTGCGGACCGCTTGTTAAGGATATGAAGAAGTTCGATAAGGAAAGAAAGTTACCTGCACACAAATAATTATTGAGCAACTTATTTACCTTTGCTTCGGCCGAAGCATCGTAGGGCGTCCTCCGCAGGGCGCCTTTTTTTTATTTGATGAAGCCCCTTGATTTAGTTGACAAATGGGGTTATACTTATTTATTAGGTATAATAGCCTTATTATATCAATTTATAGGGAAAGGAGGTAAAAACATGTTCAAAAGATTATTCAGAGGCATCTTTACGATCATTGGAGGATTGATAGGATATGAGATCTTTGAACTCTTGGAGTTCATTGTAGAGAAAACGGGGACATATAACGGACAGGAGATCTTTACTCAGTCCGAAAAGATCATTTTAATTTCATTTTTCGTACTTATTACTGCTTTAATATTTTTCAGATATTCTCCGAACATCACTAACAGGGGACGTAAGGTTGCTCTTTCTATCGAAAACGAGATCCAGGGCGTGTCACCCGTCGCACTTATTGGGGGCGCCATAGGACTGGTTCTCGGTTTGGTAGTAGCGTATCTTCTCACTACCATCTATCAGAACATTATTGTGCAGAAGGCTCTTTATCTGGCTGTGACCATAATCGTATACACGACTATAGCTTTCATAGGCGCGGTCGTAGGTTCCAGAAAGGGCCCGGAGCTCATAAACATGGTCCAGAGCTCTCAGAAAAAGACCAAGGACAGCAATGAATTCGATTACAGCGCCAAAGGCAAGAAAAGCCAGCGTATTCCTAAGATCCTTGATACTTCGGTCATCATAGACGGAAGGATCCTTGAGATCATGAGGACGGGTTTTTTGGAAGGGCCTATAATCATTCCCGAATTCGTTCTGGTAGAACTCAGGCATATTGCCGATTCTTCGGACAGCCTGAAGCGTGTAAGAGGACGCCGTGGTCTGGACATCTTAAATAAGATCCAGACGGAATACGAGATCCAGATATATAACACGGATTCCGAGAAGGCTCTTAAGGAGATCCCGGAAGTGGACGTCAAGCTTCTTAAGCTGGCTCAGATCATGAAGGGCAAGGTCGTGACCAACGACTTCAACCTTAACAAGGTGGCTGCCATCAAGGAAGTTCCTGTCCTTAACATCAACGAGCTTTCCAATGCGGTTAAGCCCCTGGCTATCCCAGGTGAGAAGATGACCGTTTCTCTGATCAAACAAGGAAAAGACAGAGAGCAGGCGGTGGCATATCTGGACGACGGCACCATGATCGTAGTTGAAGACGGCAGAAAATACATCGGAAAGACCCTGGACATCACTGTGACCTCTGTGCTTCAAACCGCAGCGGGCAGGATGATCTTCGGAAAGGTGAAGTAAGATGTACCAAGATTTGAAAGTAACAGCCATAATAGTGGCAGCAGGGCGCGGCAAGCGCTTCGGAGGGGACGTTCCCAAGCAGTTCCTTAAGATAAAGGGAAGGACCATTCTGGAGACTGCCGTAGACCGGTTTGCCGGATCCGACCAGGTGGACGAGATCGTGGTGGTATCAGCCGAAGACTACCTTAGCTATGTGGAGGAGCTCTTAAAGGACTGCTCCAAGCCTCTTAAGGTGGTCCCCGGGGGCAAAGAACGCCAGGACTCAGTATCAAATGGTCTTGAGAATGCTACCGGTGACCTGGTGCTGATCCACGACGGAGCCAGACCCTTCGTCACTGAAGAAGTGATCTTTAGGGTGGTCGAAGCGGCAGCCGGGAGCGGCGCTGCGGTTCCGGTGGTCAATCCCAAGGACAGCATCAGAACCAAAGATGGAAATCTAAACCGGGACGAATTATTTTGCATCCAGACTCCTCAGGGCTTCCGTACGGAATTGATCCGGGACGCCTACAGGAAGGCTATGGATGAAGGCTTCTACGGCACCGATGAGGGCGGCATCGCGGAGTATGCGGGCTACCCGGTTGCCATGGTAGAAGGAGATTATGAGAACTATAAGATAACCACAAGGGAGGACCTTAGGGAAATGGAAGTTAGAGTAGGCACAGGATTTGACGTGCACAAGCTGGTGGAAGGGCGCAAATGCATCCTCATGGGCGTGGAGATACCCTACGAGCTGGGGCTTCTCGGACACAGTGACGCAGATGTGGCTTTGCACGCTCTGATGGACGCCATGCTGGGAGCAGCCGCCATGGGCGACATCGGCAGGCTCTATCCAGACACTGCGCCTGAATTTGAAGGAATCTCCTCCATGGAGCTCCTTAAGGATGTGAACGCCAGGATAAGAGGCGAGGGATATACTATCTCCAACCTGGACGTGACCATCATTTGCCAGAAACCAAAGGTTTCACCTTACATTGAAGAGATGACCGAGAGGACAGCAGAAGTTCTCGGAATCCACAAAAAACAAATCAATATCAAAGGCACCACCACTGAGCGACTGGGCTTCACCGGAAGAGGTGAGGGAATCGCCGCTCAGGCGGTCTGCACTTTGATCAGATAGGAGAAATAATATGAAACTTTCACAGAGCTTTTTTAAGACTTTAAGAGAAGTACCCAATGAAGCTGAAATCCCCAGCCATATCCTGCTCCTTAGAGCCGGTATGATCAAAAAAACCGCAGCAGGCATCTATTCATACATGCCCATGGGTTGGCGTACCGTTCGTAAGATCGAGCAGATCGTAAGGGAAGAGATGGACGCTAAGGGATGTCAGGAGATCGCTACCTCCGTACTTCAGCCTTCAGAACTTTGGGAGGAGTCCGGAAGATGGGCAGCTTACGGCCCTGAGATGTGGAGAATAAACGACAGAAACGGCAGACCCTTCTGTCTCGGCCCCACAGCTGAGGAAGTCTTCACCGACATCATCAGAAACGACATCAGTTCCCACAGACAGCTTCCTCTGAATCTCTATCAGATCACTGATAAGTTCAGAGATGAAGCACGTCCCAGATACGGCATGATGAGATCCAGAAACTTCATCATGAAGGACAACTATTCCTTCGATAAGGATCCCGAGGGACTTCAGGTAAGCTATGACAATATGTATGATGCGTACACCAATGTCTTCAAGAGATGCGGCCTGACCTTCAGACCCGTAGAAGCTGATAACGGAGCCATCGGCGGAACCGGATCCCACGAGTTCACAGCTCTTTGCGAATTCGGCGAGTCCGAGATCGCATACTGCGATAACTGCGATCTGGCAGCTACCGTTGAGAAGGCAGCAACCGTTGACGCTCCCGCAGACACCTGCGAGATGCTCCCTCTTGAAAAGAAGCACACCCCGGGCACCAAGACCATCGAAGAAGTATCAAACTTCCTGGGTATCGATCAGACTAAGACCATCAAGGCGCTTCTCTTCATCACCTATGATGAGGAAGGCAACGAAAAGGAATACGTAGCTGCCTTCATCAGAGGAGACAGAGAGCTGAACATGACCAAGCTGGTCAACGCTCTTGGTATCAGAGAATTCGACATCGTCTTCGCTGACGAGGATGCCATGCACGAAGCTACAGGCTGCGTAGGCGGATTCACAGGCCCTATGCACCTCCACGACTGCAAGATCGTAGTTGACTCAGAACTTCCCGGACTCAGAAACATGTGCGCAGGAGCCTGCGAGGTGGATCACCACTACATCAACGTTAACTACGGAAGAGACTACACAGGAGATATCATCACCGACCTTAAGACCCTTAAGGAAGGAGACACATGCCCCATCTGCGGAAGCCCTGTAAAGCACGCAAGAGGCGTAGAGGTAGGCCAGATCTTCAAGCTGGGTACCAAGTATTCAGAACCCATGGGCGCAGTCTACAAGGACGAAAACCAGCAGGAAAAGCCCATCTGGATGGGTTGCTACGGAATCGGCATCTCCCGTACCTTCCAGGCTATCATCGATATGCCTGAGAACCACGATGATTTCGGCATCATCTGGCCCATGAGCGTGGCACCTTACCACGTGATCATCACCGAAGTGAAGCCCGGAGACGCTGTTCAGGACGAAGTATCCCAGAGGATCTACGACGAGCTGACCAAGGCCGGAGTTGAAGTGCTTTGGGATGACAGAGACGAACGTCCCGGCGTCAAGTTCAAGGACGCTGACCTGATCGGTATCCCCGTAAGGATCACCGTAGGCAAGAAAGCACCTGAAGGAATCGTCGAGTATAAGTTAAGACGTGAGGCTGACAGACAGGACATGACTGTTGAAGAAGCCATTCAGGCCGCTATAGATATCGTTAACAGGGAGAAGAGAGGTTAATTTCCTTGTCAGACACCCACAAAAAATTAAAAGACAACATATATATACAGCTCTTCATTGAGTTCTTTACCCTGGGGCTCTTCACCTTCGGTGGAGGCTACGCCATGATAGGACTCCTTGAAGACCGCATGACCAGAAGAGGCTGGCTTAACTCCGAAGAGATCCTGGACTGCATAGCGGTGACCCAGACACTGCCCGGTGTCATCGCCGTCAACATGTCTCTTTATGTGGGATATCGCATGAAGGGCATCAAGGGAGCCCTGGTGTCAGTGTTTGGCATGGTGCTTCCATCCTTTGTGATCATCATACTGATCGCCATGTTCATGGAGAACTTCGGAGAGAATCCATACCTGAGAGGAGCTTTAAAGGGCATCCGTATAGCTACCCTGGGCCTGATAGTCTCGGCAGCCATCAAACTGGCGGCTAAGACCTTCAATAAGGTAAAGGGCAGCAAGGCGGACAGCGCCTTTAGCATCGTGCTCTTCGGGGCGAGTTTTTTGCTCATCAGTTTCCTGGGAGTGGATGCGGTATGGGTCATCTTAGGAGGCATGATCCTGGGAATCGGCTACTCACTTCTTAAGGGAAGGAGGAAGACGGGATGTTAACTAATCTCAGACTTTTCCTTACCTTCCTTAAGATAGGTTTCGTGGGATTCGGCGGAGGCATGGCTATACTTCCTCTGATCTATCAGGGCGTAAGCAAGTTCGTGCCCCTTAGCCAGTCGGATTTCGCCGATCTCTTCGGCATATCCCAGGCGACTCCCGGACCTATAGCCATCAATGCCGCCACCTTCGTGGGCTACAAGGCGGCTGGGGTCTTAGGATCCCTCTCGGCTACCTTAGGAGTGGTAATCCCATCGTTCCTTCTGGTTACGCTGGCTTCCAGTTTGCTTAAGAAGCACAGGGAGAATCCTTTGGTCGAGGGAGCTTTCGTGGGCATCAGGCCCATAACCGTCGGAATGATCGCAGCCGGTGTATGCTATATCGCAAGCGGCGCGCTTTTCGACGTGGACATAAGTGGAATGACGGGTATGGCGGAGATACTTGGAGCCGTGGATCCCCTGGCGGTGGTCCTGGCCATCTTAGCAGCTGTACTGGTCTATACCCAAAAACTCGGAGCCATTCAGTTAATAATCGGGATGGGCGTTTTAGGCGCTTTCATCTTTTCGTAGGAGGAATATAGAATGAAAAAATTTATCATTGAAATGGAAGACGGTGGCATCATGAAGGGTGAACTTTACCCCGAGATCGCACCGGAAACTGTTAAAAATTTCGAAGAACTCGCAAACAAGGGATTCTATGAGGGACTTATCTTCCACAGAGTCATTCCCGGATTCATGATCCAAGGTGGCTGTCCCCTTGGAAACGGCATGGGCGGCCCCGGATACACCATCAAGGGCGAGTTCGCTGCTAACGGATTCAAAAACGACCTGAAGCACACAAGAGGAGTTCTCTCCATGGCTCGCGCTATGGATCCTAACTCCGCAGGTTCACAGTTCTTCGTCATGGTAGCAGATGCTCCTCATCTCGACGGACAGTATGCTGCTTTCGGCAAGGTAACTGAAGGAATGGACACTGCAGACTACATCGTATCCAGAAGAAGAGACTGGAACGACAGACCTCTGGAACCTCAGGTAATCAAGGATATCAACGTATTTGAAGAGGAATAAAAGATGAAAGAGATACCACAGATCAGACTGTATAACAGCTATACCAGAAGAAAAGACCTGCTCACCACTCATGAGCCGGGTAAACTGGGCATGTACACCTGCGGACCTACCGTATACCACTATGCCCACATCGGAAACCTCAGATCATACATCATGGAAGACGTGCTGGAGAAGTTCTTCAGATACGCTGGCTATGACGTAAAGCGTGTCATGAACGTTACAGACGTTGGCCATCTCACCTCCGACGCTGACGAGGGCGAGGACAAGATGATCAAGGGAGCTAAGCGTGAGCACAAGACCGTCATGGAGATCGCTAAGTTCTATACGGACGCTTTCTTCTCAGACTGCGCCAAGCTGAACATCAGAACTCCTGACGTGGTTGAACCTGCCACAAATCTCATCCCTGAGTACATCAACATGGTTCAGGTGCTCCTGGACAAGGGCTATGCTTACAAGGCAGGCGGAAACGTATACTTCGATACTTCCAAGCTTGACAGATACTATGTCTTCGGCGAACACGACGAGGAAGATCTGGCAGTAGGCGTAAGAGAAGGCGTTGAAGAGGACGCGAATAAGAAGAACAAGGCAGACTTCGTGCTTTGGTTCACCCAGTCCAAGTTCGAGGATCAGGCCCTCAAGTGGGAATCACCTTTCTTCGACGAGATGGGCTATCCCGGATGGCACATTGAGTGCTCCTGCATCTCCATGAAGCATCTGGGAGAGTACTGCGACATCCACTGCGGCGGAGTTGACAACATGTTCCCTCACCACACCAACGAGATCGCTCAGTCCGAAGCATATCTGGGACACGAGTGGTGTACCCAGTGGTTCCACGTGGCTCACTTAAATGACGAGACCGGAAAGATGTCCAAGTCCAAGGGCGAATTCCTTACCGTTTCTCTTCTTGAAGAGAAGGGCTATAACCCTCTGGTTTACAGACTTTTCTGCCTCCAGTCACATTATCGTAAGAACCTTGTCTTCAGTTTTGAAGCTCTGGACAATGCAACTCAGCAGTATGAGAAGCTGGTACAGAAGATCGCTCAGCTGAACTTCGACGACAAGTCCGAGATCGACAAGGAGACCTTCGATAAATTAAACGACAAGTTCGTAAAGAACCTTGCCATCGACCTTAACACCGCTAATGCCGTATCGGTATTATACGATGTGCTTAAGGCCAATACCAACGATGCTACCAAGCTTTGCCTTCTGGAGCACTTCGACTACGTACTGAGTCTGGATCTCAGAAAGGCAGCCGAAAAGCTTAAGAAGGAGCAGGCTGAGAGGGAAGCTAACAGATATGCAGGCATCCCCGAAGAGGTCGTAGCCATGGTAGAAGAGAGAGCAGCAGCCAAGAAGGCAAAGGACTTCGCCAAGGCTGATGAATTAAGAGACAAGGTCAAAGCTCTCGGCTATACCATCAAGGATACCCCTCAGGGAGCTGAAATAGTTAAAGACTGATATTATTGATATATATGGACCGACTTGACAGCAAAAAAGAATACAGGCAGGGTATAATCTCCGTACTACTGTGTAACACTCTATGGGGACTGCTTCCCATCTACTGGCAGTGGCTGATTCCCATAGATTCCATAACCATTATTTACTACAGGGTATTTCTGGTGGCTTTAGTATGCCTTCTGGTGGCCTTAAAGGTCCACACCAAGGAGGAGATACTGGCGCCTCTTAGGAATAAGAGTCAGTTCATAAGGCTTATCCTGGCAGGACTGGTTATCACCTTGAACTGGTCCATATATATCTATGCTGTGAACTCCGGAAGGGTGATCCAGACCAGCATAGGATATTACATGGAACCTCTGGTGGTTTGCTTGTTTGGCATGTTCATCTTTAAGGAAAAGGCCAACAAGTATAAAGCCGTCGCTCTCATCATGGGCGCCATCGGCGTCTTAGCGGTTATCCTGTACTTCAAGCAGGTGCCCATCATCGCTTTGGGAGTGTCCATCAGCTTTTCCATCTACGCAGCTATCAAGAGAGGCCTTCAGATGCCTCCCACCCTGTCTCTTCTCTACGAGACCATATTTCTGGCGCCCATAGCTTTGGTTATCATAATAGTCAAAGAGATAAACGGCACCGGAGCGCTGGTGGTCGCCGATCCCGGAAAGTATGCGCTGCTTCTTCTTTGCGGTTTCTGCACGGCAATTCCCATGATGCTATTTGCCAACGCAGCCAACAAGACCAACATGTTCATCTTGGGTCTTACAGAATACATATCACCCACCATAGCGCTAGTAATAAGCATATTCTACTTTAAGGAAGATTTCGCGCCTGTACAGCTCATCGCCTTCGCAATCATTTGGGTAGGACTGATCTTCTTCAGCATGGGAGAATACAAGGAGTACAAAAATGCCGGAACCGAATAAACTGAATGCTTCAGCACTGGCCTTTATGGGCGATGCGATATATGAGGTATATGTCAGAAAGCATGTGCTTGAGACTGGTTCAGTCCATGCGGATGCACTCCATCGCGAGTCCGTAAAGTACGTGTCCGCCGAAGGACAGGCAAGAGCCATAGAAGCACTGATGGAAAACGGGCTCACGGAAGATGAGGCGAAACTGGTGAAACGAGCCAGAAACCACAAAGCATCATCCTCCAAGAGGACCAAGGCATCCCACAAGGGTTCTGACATAATGACGGACAAGTGGGCTACAGCTTTTGAGGCTCTTCTGGGATATCTCTATCTGGAAGGCAATATCGAAAGGCTGGAAGAAGTGATCTTAAGATCTTTTGGAATAATAGAAGGCAAACAAAATGAATAAGCGTTTAACAGAAGAAGTTATATTTGATTTATATAAAGAGTTCGAAACTCCCGAAAACGTGATCAGGCACTGTGCTGCTGTGGCCAACGTAGCTTCGACCATAGCTCAGGCTCTTAATGACCATGGCTATGACCTGGACATCGAGCTGATCATCGGCACCGGGCTAACCCACGACATAGCCAGGACCAAGGCCAGACACTGGGATGTCATGGCCGATAAACTGGAGGAGATGGGCTACTACGAAGAAAGCATCCTCGTAAGGAACCACATGACCGGCACCGGCTATAATGACATCTCCGAGGTCAACGAGATGGACATGATATGGCTGGGAGACCGCCTTGTCAAGGAAGACACCTACGTGGGCATAGACGAACGTTTCGAATATATAATCGAAAAAGCAAAAAAGATGGGCGCTGAGGATCATGTGAAGGACATTCTGGCCAGCAAAGCGGACATGCAGCGTCTTCTGGATCAGATAGAAGAGGTCATCGGTCAGAGCGTGGACAGCCTCTTTAACAAAGGAGTAAGTAATGAGTAAAGCAGATGTGCTATTTGTAAATATGTGCCAAAAGATCCTTAAGGAGGGATTTTCCACGGAGGGAGCCAACGTTCGCGCCCGCTGGGAGGACGGATCACCGGCATACACCATCAAGACCTTTGGCGTGGTCAATCGCTACGACCTTCAGGAGGAGTTCCCGGCTCTTACCTTAAGGCGCACAGCCATCAAGTCAGCCATGGATGAGATCCTTTGGATCTGGCAGAGGAAGTCTAACAATATCCACGACCTGAAGCCTCATATCTGGGACGAGTGGGCGGATCCTGATGGCTCCATCGGCAAGGCCTATGGCTACCAGATGGCTCGCAAGTACAAGTTCGGCCAGGGAGAGATGGACCAGGTGGACAACGTCCTCTGGCAGCTGAAGAACCAGCCTCAGTCCAGAAGGATCATGACCAATATATATAATTTTGAGGATCTTTCCGAGATGAATCTGGAGCCCTGCGCCTATTCCATGACCTTTAACGTCACCGGTGACAGGCTCAACGCCATCCTCAATCAGAGATCCCAGGACATCCTGGCAGCCAACAACTGGAACGTGGTGCAGTACGCCGTGCTCCTCATGATGTTTGCTCAGGTGAGCGGACTTAAGCCAGGGGAACTGGTACATGTGATCTCCGATGCGCACATCTACAACAGACACGTGCCCGTCATCGAGGAACTGATCTCCAGACCTCAGTATCCGGCACCCAAGGTCTGGCTCAATCCTGAGATCAAAGACTTTTATGACTTCACCACCGACGATATCTTCGTAGAGGATTATCAGTACGGTGAGCAGATAGAAAATATTCCCATCGCAGTGTGAAAGGAGGCAGCATGAATCTCATAGTTTGTGTAGACAAAAACTGGGGCATCGGCAGTGAAGGCCAGCTTCTGGTCCACCTTAAAGAAGACATGAAATTCTTTAAGGAGCACACCCTGGGTAAAGTGGTAGTCATGGGACGTTCCACCCTGGAGAGCCTGCCTAAGGGAGAACCTCTGAAGGACAGGACCAATATCGTGCTCACTCACAGGCAGGACTTCTGTAAGGAAGGCATCATCGTCGTCCACGATATGGAGGAACTCCTGGAGGAGCTTAATAACTATGATCCTGACGACGTGATGATCATAGGCGGAGCCTCCGTGTATAACGAAATGATGGATATGTGCGACAAACTCTTCGTGACCAAGGTGGAGAAGGAGTTTTTTGCGGATACCTTCATAAGAAACATCGACCAGAATCCAAACTTCAAGGTGGTTTGGACTTCTGAAGAGATGGAAGAAAAAGGACTTAAGTACAGGTTTTATGAATATAGAAGAAGGCGCGTTGAGAAATAATGGCTAAGGTAAAGAACAGAAGAGATAATCATAATATAAAGAGGCCCAAGTCCAGTGCGGGCTACGGCGAATCCGGCGGCACCAGGGAGCTCAGGGAGAAGCGTGCTCCTAAGGAACCTCAGAAGAGATCTTTTGACAGGTCCTATGACAGACCTTCAAGAGCAAAAAACGATCGCCCGGCTTTCGAAAAGGACGAAAACGTTATCATCGGCAGAAACCCGGTGACGGAAGCCCTGAAGGCGGGCAGGGAAGTGGACAAGCTTCTGGTAACTTCCAGAGAAGGCTCCATGATCAAGATCCTGGCCATGGCCAAGGAGCAGGGAATTCCCGTCATGTACGTGGAAAAGGCTGCTCTCGACAGGATCTCCGGAGGCCAGGCTCATCAGGGCGTGGCTGCTTACGTGAGCCCTTACAGCTACTCCACCGTGGAGGACATCCTGGCCAGGGCGGCTGAAAGGGACGAGGATCCCTTCATCATCATCCTGGACGGCATCGAGGATCCCCACAACCTGGGAGCCATCATGAGAAGCGCTGAATGCGCGGGAGCCCACGGCATCATCATACCTAAGAGACATTCAGCAACTCTTACGGAGACTGTGGCCAAAGCTTCGGCAGGCGCCATCGAGTACATGCCCGTGGCCAAGGTCACAAACATCGCCCAGACCATCGATGAGCTTAAGGATATGGGCATCTGGGTCGCAGCCTGCGATATGGGCGGTATGGAATACTATAGAAGCGATGTGTCAGGCAAGATAGCTGTAGTCATCGGATCCGAAGGCTTCGGCATCAGCAAACTCGTCAAGGAGAAGTGCGACTTCGTGGTATCCATGCCCATGGTGGGAAAGATCAATTCCCTGAATGCATCCAATGCGGCGGCCATAATAATATATGAAATAAGGAAGCAGAGAGACCTCAAGCGAATATAGGCAAGCGAATAAAGAAAGGTAGGGATGAGAATGACCATAGAAAACCTTTTGATACTCACAGACGAACAGTTGGTGCTCATGGCCCAGGAGGGCAGCGAGACCGCAGAGGAGGTCATAATACAAAAGTACAAGGGACTCGTGCTGAAGAAGGCCAAGAGCTTTTTCATGGCGGGAGCTGAAGAGGAAGACGTGGTCCAGGAGGGGATGATCGGCCTGTTTAAGGCCATACAGCACTATGAGTTCGAGCGGGAGGCAGGATTCAAGACCTACGCCGGCAGGTGCATAGACAATCAGATCATCAATGCCATCAGAAAGGCGGAGCGCGAAAAGAATCTGCCACTGAACGAAGCAGTATCCTTAGAGAATCATGTTGGAGAGAAGAGCGAGGGGCTCACCCTGGGAGATGTCATCAAGGGATCCGCAAAGGATGAGCCTGAAGAGGCCGTCATTTACGAGGATTCTCTGAAGCGACTCAAAGAGATCTCCAGCAAAACTTTCAGCGATCTGGAGACCGCAGTCCTTAGGGGAAAGCTCCAGGGCAAGACCTATCAGGAGATAGCCAAAGAGCTTGGCAAGTCACCAAAAACCATCGATAACGCCCTCCAGCGCATCCGCAAAAAAATAACAGATTTCCTTGAAATGTAAATCATTAGAAATTTATCTTGACTTTATAGTTGGTTATGCTATATAATAGCAATGTTCGAAAGGAACATGCTGTTGTAGCTCAGTCGGTAGAGCGCTTCCTTGGTAAGGAAGAGGTTCGGCAGTTCAAGTCTGCTCAACAGCTCCAACGAGACCGTCGATTATATCGGCGGTCTTTTTCTATTGTTAATAAAGTATTTCTTGACATGGGGAGTCCTTGTATAATATATTATTTTTGGTCGACAAGGGAGTAGCTTGCGCAAAAAATTTTTTGCGTGACATATTTCGTCAGTACGGGACTAAAGCCCCGGAATATGTTTGAAATAGCGAGACTTTTACCGAGGGGTAAGAGTCTTTTTTTATAAAATGGGAGGAGATACATAATGGAAGTATCTAACATTCTGTCACTCATAGGCGGCATAGCCATGTTCCTCTTCGGCATGTCCGTCATGGGAGATTCACTAAAGAAGGTAGCCGGAAGCAAGATGGAAATGATCCTCTACAGGCTTTCGGGAAATACCGTGAAGGGCATTTTACTGGGAACCGGGGTTACCGCTGTCATCCAGTCCTCGTCCGCCACTTCGGTCATGGTCGTAGGTTTCGTTAACTCCGGCATGATGAAGGTTAGGCAGGCCATCGGCATCGTACTGGGCGCCATCCTGGGCACCAGTATCACGGGTTGGATCCTCTGTCTGAACAGTTTGGGCGGATCCGGTGCCAGCGTTGCATCCGTGCTGAACACCACGGTGCTCACGGGCTTCGTAGCCTTGATCGGTATCATCTGCTGGATGTTTTCCAAAAAGACATCCACCAAGAACATCGGCGGTATCATGCTGGGCTTCGCAGTCCTCATGTACGGCATGAGCATGATGTCAGGAGCCATAGAGCCTCTCAGAGAAGATGAGAAATTCATAAACCTGCTCATGAGCTTTTCAAATCCCATTCTGGGCGTTATAGCAGGTCTCGTGATCACAGCTGTGATCCAAAGCGCCAGCGCGGCTGTCGGTATCCTTCAGGCTCTGGCGGTGACAGGAGCTGTGGAGTTCGATATGGCCTTCCCCATCCTCATGGGTATCGGTATCGGTGCTTCTCTTCCCGTCATGCTGTCAGCTCTCGGTGCAGGCACCAACGGCAAGAGAACAGCCTTCGTATATCTGATCATAGACGTGCTTGGAGCCATCCTGGTGGGAGGCATATTCTATGCTGTAAACGCAGTGGTCGGTTTCGAGTTCATGACAGCCAAGATGACCATGGTGACGGTTGCAATGGTCAACAGCCTTTACAGGCTGGCTGTGGTTATTCTTTTGGCTCCAATGATCGGAGTACTGGAAAAGATCGTCTGCGCCATGTTCCCGGAGAGCCCTGAGGCTCAGGCTGAGCAGGCAGATATGGACAGACTTGAAACCAGATTCCTCGATCACCCGGCCCTGGCCCTTGAGCAGAGCAAGATGGTAATAACATCCATGGCAGGGCAGGCTATGGAGAGCGTTAAGTGCGCCGCAGCTGTGAGAAGAAATTACAGTGCTGCCGGCCTTAAGAAAGTCTATGATCTGGAAAGCGTGACCGACCGATATGAAGATAAACTCGGCCCTTATCTTTTTAAGATAACCAAGAGAGAGCTTACGGATGCGCAAAACGGCGAAGTTGAGAGATACATGAGAGTTCTCTCCGACTTCGAAAGAATATCCGACCACGCAAGAAATATCGGTGAAGCCGTCGGCGAGATCCACGAGAAGAAGTTGGAGTTTTCGGATTTTGCTAAGAAAGAACTCTACGTACTTGAGGATGCCATCATGGACATCACTGAGATGACCATAAACGCCTTCGTCAACAACGACAAAGAAGCAGCTCTCAGGATCGATCCTCTGGAGGAAGTGGTGGATGACATCTGTGACGAGATGAAGTCCAACCATATAATAAGGATGAGCCGCGGAGAGTGCACCTTCGAAAACGGTTTCGTCTTCAACGATCTTCTCACGGATTATGAGAGAATTTCCGATCACTGCTCGAATATCGCAGTGGATATTTTGGAATCCGGAGAGGGTGGACTCCGCTCTCACGAGTATCATCAGTCCCTGGATTACAGGAAAAATGAGTTCTTCGAGGAAACATTCAAAGAATATAAGAAAAAATACGCTTGGAAATGATGAGATTTATAAAAACACTTTGCATTTGTCCTCAGAAAGTGGTACAATAACTATGCGTGCGAATAAATCCGCTTAAGATGCGGGGACGCCCGTATCTGACTTCCAAAAAATAACGTTATAATAGGAGGAACCCAAAATGGCTAAGCAAAAGTTCGAAAGAACAAAACCACACATCAACATCGGAACCATCGGACACGTAGACCATGGTAAGACAAC
>JAFPXY010000046.1 GCA_017394515.1 Bacillota bacterium
AAAACGGCAGGATCCGAACGTCCTTGAAAAGAACTCCTGCTGAATACTATTTGGATATGCGCGATACTTGTAGCCTCTTATCCTTTTCATGACACCCCTCCGAACATGTGTTCTTTTTCTTATTGTATCATGTTGTATCATGAAGTTGGAGAAACTGCAATGGCAATCTTGCCAAATCAGGAAACTTTATTCGGGAATTGAACCTCTGGATATATCAAGAATTAGATAGGACATCCTTCAGCAGAAGTGGAACGATTCATACCTCCACTTTGAGAAGTGGGGGTATTCTCGTTAAGCTTTATGATAAAGGTTTCAGAAAGGAGATGCGAGATATGACGATCAAGGAATTTGCAAAGCTTGTAAATTGCAATCCTCAGACTCTGAGATATTACGACAGCGTTGATCTGCTGAAACCGGCCGGGGTGGACAAGTTCTCAGGATATCGCCACTACGATGAGGAACAAGCACTGGATTTCGTAAAGATCAGAAACCTCCAGACTGCGGGCTTCACAATCACTGAAATTAAGGGATTGCTGGGGAAGGATAACGATCAAACCCTCAACTGCAACGTCACCGATTCAAAAGATGGTCAGAACCACTTCTGGCTATTAAGAAAGAAACAGTAAACACAGATAATCAAAGAGTCCACCTGCAAGTGTAGGTGGACTTTTTAATTATTTCCCTTGCTGCCTGCACCAGGTCTTCATGACAAGGCTGACAGGCAGGTGCTTGACGAGCCTTACCTGCATGCGCACAGGAAGACCCAGGATCGAGACAGTTTTTTTCTTTCCGAGGTCCTTCATAGCATGGTCGATGACCTGCTGAGAAGTGTAGTAGCGGTCAAAGTACTTGATGGTGTCGTCGTGGATAGCGGTTTCAAAGAACTCCGTCTTGATCCAGCCGGGTGCCACGGCCATGACGTGGATCTTTCGGTCTCGAAGCTCCATACCCAGCGCTCTCGAGAAGCTCATGACATAGGCTTTAGATGCTCCATACACGTTCATGTAGGGGACGGGCTGCCAGGAGGAGTTGGAGGCCAGGTTGATTATATGGCTGCCGGCGGGCATGTAAGGAATGGTCATGTAGCAGAAGGCAGTAAGAGCCTTGTCATTAAGCTCTATGATCTCCAACTGCTTCTTCATATCCATATCCGTGAAGGTTCCGAAGAGCCCGAAGCCTGCGGCGTTCACCAGGAAGCGAACATTCGGCTTGTGTTCAGCAAGCAGCTTTTCATACACCTCATAGCTTGCAGGATCCAGCAGATCCAGTGCCAGCGGACGTACTGTAGCCCGGCACTGTTCGTTCAGTTCTTCCAGACGTTCTTTGCGGCGGGCGATGACCCAGATCTCATCTAATTCATATTGTTTATCTATTGCGATGGCGAAGTCCCGGCCCATGCCGCTGGACGCGCCTGTTACTACTGCTATTCTCATGGTTGCCTCCTTTGATAATATTATTATACCAAAAAATCCACATCTTGTGAATAATACGCAAAAGGTTTGTATTACAGATCGTGAGATGATATAATCACAACATGAGAGGACCTAAGATGGAAGTAAAGATAGTCGAGTGGAAAGAGGAATACTTCGCTGATTATTACGATATTTCGATGGAGTGGCTTCGGGATTACGATACCGTGGAGCCCATCGATATTGAGATCATCACTCATCCCCATGAAAATGTATTGGATGACGGCGGGATGATATTTTTTGCGAATTGCGAGGGCAGGAACGTGGGTACCATCAGCATGATCAGAATGGGCGATGACTGCTTCGAATTGGCCAAGATCGGCATAACCAAGTCCTTCAGAGGCCTTGGCATAGGCAACCAACTTATGGAGGCCGCCATAGACTTCGCTAGAAGGAAAGGCGCGAAGAAGATCATTCTTTTCACCATTGACATACTGGTACCTGCGGTAAATCTTTATCATAAATTCAACTTCAAGGATATTCCTCACACAGGAAGCAAATACGAAGATTCCGACATGAAAATGGAACTTTATCTAAATACTTAAAAGGGCAATCAGAAGATATTTAAATGAAACAACAGCTTGATCTGCAAAAACACATAGAAGATACAGTAGAAGAGATCGTGACCGACATCATCAAGGCCACCCTTAAGAATCCCAAAGAAGGCGCCTTCATGGCACGCTTTCTTCTGGCAAGCCGCAAAGCATCCAAGATCCGCGCTAAATACGAGGCCGAGGGCCTGCATGTGCCGGGCTTTCTCATCGCCAGCATCACCTCCAGCTGCAACCTGCACTGTGCGGGCTGCTACTCCAGGTGTAACGAGGCCACGGTGGACGAAAAGCCTTACCAGCAGCTGACCAAGGCAGAGTGGTCCAAGATATTTAAAGAAGCAGAGGATCTGGGAATCAGCTTCATCATGCTGGCAGGCGGGGAACCGCTCTTAAGGCGCGATGTCATCGATGCAGCCAGCACCTATAAGAATATCATTTTCCCGGTGTTCACTAACGGCACCTACATCGATGAGGATTACTTCAAGCTCTTTGATAATTCCAGGAATCTGCTTCCGATATTGAGCATCGAAGGGGACAAGGAGATCACCGACGGCAGAAGAGGAGATGGCATTTACGACCTGATCGAAGCCAATATGGATCGTTTCCTTAAAAGAGGCATGATCTTTGGCGCTTCCATAACGGTGACAACAGAAAACTACAAGGAAGTAACTTCCAAAGAATTCATCAAAAGCATGATGGATAAGGGCTGCAAACTCATAATCTACGTGGAGTTCGTTCCGGTGACCGAAGAAGCACAGTACCTGGCCCCGGGAGATCCGGAGCGCATCTATGTGGCTGAAGCTATGGATAAGATGAGAGCAGCCACCTCTGATATCGTACTTTTGTCCTTCCCGGGAGACGAGCTGTCGGTTGGCGGATGCATGGCAGCCGGCAGGGGATTTTTCCACATAAATTCCCACGGAGGCGCGGAGCCATGTCCCTTCTCGCCGTATTCCGACATAAACGTCAAGGACACTTCTCTTAAGGAAGCTATCAGTTCGAAGCTTTTCTACGAGCTTCAGACTCAGGGGCTTTTGGGAGAATCGCACTTGGGAGGCTGCGTGCTTTTCGAGAAACGTGAAGCTGTGGAAGCCATATTAAATGCATAAAAACAAGCAGGCGAGGGGATGCCCCAAGCCTGCTTTTACTATGCGATAATTTATTCAAAATATCCCTTCACCACCATGTCTCCATGTCTCACCATGACCTTTCCCATGGCGATGACGGTATCGATCTGAAGGTCCTTGGTCATGATGCAGATGTCTGCATCCTTGCCTTCCTCGATCCTTCCTTTATTCTTAAGGCAAAGAATTCTCGCGGGGTTTGAAGTAATGCCCTTGATGGCCACTTCCAGAGGGATATCGGCTCTCGTGACACAATCTCGGATCTCCTTGATGAGGCAGCTGGATTTGCCGATTCCCATACCTATGAGTTTACCATCAGCATCGAATCTGGGAAGGCTGCCCTGACCGTCGGAGGAGATAGTAAATAAATCGTCGGAAATGCCTTCGTCAAGCATTCTCTTGATGGCCTTGGCAGGGACTACTTTACTCTTGTATTCCTTGTCATAATCGTTGTTTTCGTTACCGGTGAAGTCGATGGTGCCACCCAGTTTAGCGAAATCCAAAGCGCGCTCGAAGAGTTTTTTGCTGCGGCTTACATGGGTGGGCAGGAACTGGGTGATAGGAATCTCGGTCTCGTTGACCACACGCTCGATGAGTTCCATGCGCTTCTTGCCGGTGCCCAGATGGACGTCCACGATGCCTGCTTTTCCGGAGAGCATGCCGCCTACGCGGGCGTCGGATACGAGTTTTTTGAAGTCTCCGAAGGAGGGTTGGGAGGATCTATGGTCCGATATGGCGATCTCGCCGACGCCTATGATCTCATCGACCATCATGATGTCCTTGATAATATCACCTGTAAGAGTGCGAACAGGTATCTGATAGCTTCCCGTCATGCAGTAGGCGCTGATACCTTGCTCTTTGAGGCTCTTTGTCTTGGCGATCAGGGAGGTCATCTCGCGGGCGATGCCATCAGTTCCAAGAAGTCCGACAACAGTGGTAACTCCGAAGGGAGTAAGGTCTGATAATGTCACCTCAGGAGTCCTCATGGCGAAGCCTCCTTCGCCTCCGCCGCCCAAAATGTGGACGTGATTATCGATAAAACCGGGTGTGGCAATAAAATTTTTACCGTCAACCACCTCAATTTCCGGATCAATGGGGAACTCAAGGCTGTCTGCAACCCTGCAGATCTTGCCTCCGGCCACGAAAATATCCTTTGTGCCCAGATATTCGGGCGCATATACTTCAATGTTTTTAATGAGTAACATGGTTTTCTCCTGTATCATATTTTGTACAGGATAATAATAACATATTAATGACCATTTTACCAATTATTATGTTATAATATTAAAAAATCATTAAGAGAGAAGGTCAAAATATGACAGTAAACAAAGAATCCCTGGAAATGATCAGAGATCTGTCTCTGGCAAACGCCCCTTCGGGCTTCGAGGATGAGGCTCTGGAAGTTGTGAGACATTACGCAGAGGGACTGGGTGAATTCGAAGAGGATCACATCAGAAACCTTTATATATCAAGAAAGGGCAACAGTGGAAAGCCCCTCATGATGCTGGACGCTCATGCAGACGAAGTGGGCTTCATGGTGCATTCCATAAGACCTAACGGTACCATCAGATTTACCAATATTGGCGGATGGAATCCGGCCACACTTCCTTCATCAAGAGTATTGGTGAAAAACGCTGAAGGCAAGTACATCCCGGGTATCGTTTCCAACAAGCCCGTGCACTTCATGAGTCAGGCTGACAGGGACAGAAAGATCGAATTAAGCGATCTTTCCATAGATATCGGTTCAACTTCCAAGGAAGAGACCGAGAAGAGTTTTAAGATAAGAATAGGCGAGCCCATCGTTCCCGACACACCCTTCACCTATGATGAAGAGCATGACGTTCTGATGGGCAAGGCCTTTGATGATCGTATCGGTGTGGCAGCCCTCATAGAGACCATGAAAAGACTCGAGGGTGAGGAGCTTGCCATTGATGTAGTTGGTGTAGTTTCTTCTCAGGAAGAAGTGGGCTCCCGCGGTGCTCAGGTTGCGGTTAATCATGTAGTACCGGACATTTCCATCTGCTTTGAAGCCTGCCCTTCAGATGATACCTTTACGGAAGCTTATGCCATCCAGGCGGCTATCAAGAAGGGGCCTATGCTTCGCTTTATGGACAGGACCGTCATCTGCAATCCCAGATATCAGCGCTACGCACTTGATCTGGCGGAGAAACTCGGCATACCGGTCCAGGCCTCAGTAAGAGAGGGCGGTGGTAACAACGGCGCCAAGATCTGTCTGTCCGACAAGGGCACTCCGGTTATCGTAGTTGCTATTCCTGTAAGGTACATCCACTCACATAACTGCGTTGCCACCTACCACGATTTCAACGCGGCAGTGGATCTGGCAGTGGCCATTGTAAAGGATCTGGATCCCGAGAAGATCATGGGATTTTAAAGTCTGAAATGAATATTTTTTGCTGATCATTCAAGCATCTGCTGGTCGTCGTTCTCAGACTCGCAGATGCTTTTCTCTTTGCGGCTTTTAAGGAAATATACAGCACCGAAAGCGATCAAGCAAGCGATGGAAAGGCCGCCGATGATGTATGTAGCCGGGGAAGTGCCGGACTCTGTTGCTTCCTGGGCAGCGTCAGCTGTACTTGTTTCAGCTGCTTCCTGCTGTTCTTCGGTGTAAGTTCCTTCGTTAGCGGCGGTCTCAGTGCCGTTCACATAGAGCTTGTGACCGTTAAGATAGATGTTGGAATTGTCACTAACAGCGTTCGTGAGGCTGTCCACGTAGGTGTCTTCTGTAAGGACCAGAACTGAATCCTCGGAGAGGGTCAGATTTACTTCCTTAGCCTGGTTTTCATTGTCAATGGAGCCGGTCATTACGCTGCCGTTTTCGAGGCTGAGATCCAGGGTAGATACGCTGTCAACGATGATGCTTCCTTCCACCTTCTGGTTGGAAAGGGTGGCGGTTACAGTTCCTCCGTTGGAGCCCTCGTTTCCCCAGGCGCCGGCTTCGATCCTCAGGAAATCGCCGGAATCGTTGGTGATTACGTTGTTTTCCAGATAGATTTGAGCTGTAGTATTGGTAACGTAGATGGTATCTCCGTTCAAAACATTGATGCTGGAATCTTTTGCGGTGAAGTTGGCTGTTCCTTCATTAGCATCGCCTGACATGGACTGATAGAGGAAGATGGCCTTATAAGTGCTGGACTGACCGTTGAGCTGGTTGTTGTCAGCGGTGAGTTCGACTCCGTTAAGGGTAACGCTGTTCTTTCCTTCTACTACAACGCCTTCAGAAGCTGTTGAAGTCATCTTAGCGTTGTTAACTGTAATGTCTGCTGTGGAATATACCACGGGAGAACCGACACCGCTTGATTCGTAGCTGCCGCCGTTGACCGTAATGGTGCCGCCTCCACGGTCGGATCTAATGGGTGCGGATGATCTGCCGAAGGTTGTAACAGTAAGATCGTTAGCGGTAAGTGTACCGCCGCCGGTGACCATGATTCCTCCTGAACAATTGGAGGAGGTGGTAATGGTCGAATCTGAGATGTTGATTACGCCGCTTCCTGTAGCAAAGACTGCATTGGCATGTTCACCATCTGTGGTGATGTCGGAACCGCTGATGTCAAGGCTTCCGTCGCTTGCCAGAACAGCTGCGTTTGTTCCATAAAAGTCAGCTTCGTCACCATCGGAGTCTCCTGACTTGGTCACAGTGGCATTATCTATAGTTGAAGTTCCGCCGGTGACCAGCAGGGCTTGTTCGCCTGAAGTTTTTGAACTGTAGGTCTTGCCACTTTCGCTGGTGTCAGTGGAGAATTCAGTAGCACCCTGGTAGGTGATATCAGCATTTGACTGAGACCCAGGTGCGCCGCCTCCCTGAGGAGCTTCGCCGTTAGGGGGTGCAGGAGGGGCAGAGCCGTCTGATGAGTCTCCGGGAGGGTTGCCCTGAGGAGGCTGTCCTTGAGGAGCTTCGCCGCTGGGTGGAGCCTGAGGAGCTTCGCCGCTGGGTGGAGCCTGAGGAGCTTCGCCGTCAGGCGGTTCCGGAGGCTGCTCACCTGAAGAGCTGCTGGGCGGCTCTGGCGGAGCGGAACTAGTCGACGAACTATCTGCAAAAGCGAAACTTACGGTTGATGCTGCGAGCATGGCTATGATCAATACTACTATAGCAGCTCGCTTAAAAAGTGATTTCTTATTCTTTATATTATACATTTTTATGTTCCTTTCTGGATTTTGAGCATTATTTGATGATCGATTATATTTTGATCACCTGTAAGTTTAAATTAGCAAAAAATTATGAAGAGAAAGTGTAGAAATAAGAAAGCAAATGCAAAAAATGAGAGTACAGTTTGAGAACATGGTATGAACAAAGACTCCACAGGAATCATTAGATTATTGACACTCGGGCAGTTTTGTGATAAAATTCTTTAGTCCCGTGGGGGAGTAGCAAGCGCGTAAAGCGTGGCAAGTCAACAATCTCGATCTAAGATCTGGCTTGCATCAAATTGCGAGACTCATGTATAGGAAGCCTATACTTTGAGTCTTTTTTTGTACCCGGCTCACGGTAATAGCGCTAAGTTTCAAATTTTTCACATAGAAAGGCAGAAAATGAAGTACTATTTAGAAGAAAAAGAGCAGGTGCTCATGGAAGTCAAAAGCTCTGAAGGCGGTCTGACCTCCGAGGAAGCGGCCAAAAGGCTTCAGGAAAACGGCAAGAACAAGCTGGCTGAAGCCAAGGGAAAACCTCTCATCGTAAGGTTCTTTGAGCAGATGACCGATCCCATGATCATCATCCTTCTGGCAGCAGCTCTGGTTTCCGGAGTTCTGGCAGTAGTGGAGGGAGAATCTTTTGCGGATGTCATCATCATCCTTGCGGTAGTAATCGTAAACGCCATCTTAGGTGTATACCAGGAGAACAAGGCTGAGAAAGCCATCGAAGCTCTCCAACAGATGTCGGCAGCCACTTCAAAGGTCTTAAGAGACGGCAATGTTCAGGTCGTTCACTCAGAAGATCTGGTAGTCGGCGATGTGATCCTTCTTGAAGCCGGAGATGCGGTTCCTGCGGATGCGCGTATCATCGAGAACGCAAGCCTTAAAATTGAAGAGGCAGCCCTTACAGGAGAATCAGTTCCTGTAGATAAGATACTCGATACCATAATGCTCACCGAGGAGTCAAAGGACGTTCCTCTAGGCGACCGCAAAAACATGGTCTACATGGGTTCTACCGTAGTATACGGCAGAGGTTCTGCAGTTATCACAGCTACAGGTATGGACACTGAGATGGGTAAGATTGCCGAAGCTCTGACCCTGGCAGAGGATGGACAGACTCCTCTTCAGATCAAGATGACTCAGCTTTCCAAGACGCTCACCTGGCTGGTTCTTATAATCTGCGTCGTGGTATTCGGCGTGCAGCTCTTAAGAGCAGGCGGAATCAACTTCGAAGTGGTTATCAATTCATTTATGATAGCTGTCTCACTGGCTGTTGCGGCCATCCCGGAAGGTCTGGCGGCAGTAGTTACCGTAGTTCTTTCCATAGGTGTTACCAACATGTCCAGACGTAACGCCATCATCCGTAAACTTACGGCTGTTGAGACTCTGGGCTGTGCTCAGATCATCTGCTCCGATAAGACCGGAACGCTCACTCAGAACAAGATGACCGTTGTGGACTACTTCGGAGATGATGAGCAGATGTTAACAAGAGCCATGGCTCTGTCATCAGACGCTGAAAATGACGATGACATGAACGTAACCGGCGAGCCTACAGAGGCAGCTCTCGTGGCATGGCTTAACAAACACGGTATCAATAAGAACGAACTTAAGAAGCAGTATCCGAGAGTAGGGGAAGCTCCTTTCGATTCCGGACGTAAAATGATGTCCACAGTGCACTGGGTAGACTCAGGTATGGGAGAGGCAGTCAGAACCACTGACAGAGCTTACGTTCAGTTCACCAAAGGCGCTCCTGACGTGATCCTCGGCAAGTGCACTCACCGTCTGGCGGGTGATAAGATCCTTCCCATGACGGACGAATACAGACAGTATATCGTACGCGAGAACAAAGCTATGGCAGACCGCGCTCTTCGTGTTCTGGCCTGCGCTGCTCGTATGTGGGACGATATGCCCATCTATTTCAATGCTGATTATCTGGAGCACGATCTGGTCTTCGTAGGACTTACAGGCATGATCGATCCGGTGAGACCGGAGGTAAAGGATGCCATCATCGAGTGCAGATCCGCAGGTATCAGACCTATCATGATCACCGGTGACCATATCGATACAGCCAGTGCTATCGCCAAAGAGCTTGGTATCCTCAAGGAAGGTAAACTTGCCATCACCGGTTCACAGCTTAGTGAAATGGATGATGAGGAGTATGAATCCAAGTTCAGAGATATATCAGTGTATGCACGTGTTCAGCCTGAACACAAGACCAGGATCGTAAACGCTTGGCAGAAGGCAGGCTTCGTCACCGCCATGACAGGAGACGGCGTTAACGACGCTCCATCCATCAAAGCCGCTGATATCGGCGTAGGCATGGGAATCACCGGTACAGATGTTACAAAGAACGTAGCTGACATGGTACTGGCAGATGATAACTTTGCTACCATAGTAAACGCAGTTGAGGAAGGACGCCGCATCTATGACAACATCAGAAAGGCCATCCAATTCCTTCTGGGCTCCAACATGAGTGAAGTGCTGTCCATCTTTGCAGCTACTCTCATGGGCTTCGTTATCCTTAAGCCTGTACATCTCCTTTGGATCAACCTGGTAACGGACTGCTTCCCGGCACTGGCGCTGGGCACCGAAAAGGCTGAGCCCAACATCATGGATAGACAGCCCAGAGAAGCCAAGGCTGGCATCTTTGCCGGAGGCATGGGCATCGACATAGTATATCAGGGATTGCTGGTAACCATCCTAACATTGGCTTCCTATTTCATCGGCCACTTTATGGAGACCGGTACCTGGGAGATCGCAAATTCCGCAGATGGAACCACCATGGCATTCCTTACCATGTCCATGGCAGAGATCTTCCATTCACTTAACATGAGATCTCAGAGAAACAGTATCTTCAAGCTGGGTTCCATTAACTGGTTCCTCATTGGAGCAGCTGCAGGATCCCTGGTACTTACTACAGCTGTCTGTGAGATTCCTTTCATGGCCAAGGCCTTTGAATTCACCACGGTAGAGCCTATGGAGTACGCCATTGCCATCGGACTCGCCATCCTGATGATACCTATCGTAGAAATCGTTAAGGCAATCCAAAGAGCTTCAAGCAAATAACGCAAAAAATAAAAAAGCTGTTGCATCGATTCGGTGCAACAGCTTTTTTTAATCTATATATGCCAAAGGGCAGGAGGATATGCATTTGCCGCAGGTACCTGCGGTATCAACGGAGAGTTCATCCAGCATGCGCTCGTGGTAAACTTCCTGCAGATCCTGACAGTCAAACTTACCTCCATCAAACCATCTGGTCAGGGCATTCACAGGGCAAGCTCTAAGGCATATATCACAGGAGCCACCCTCAAGGCCAAGACATTTCGGACCATCATAGGGGCCTGTCGGTTCGATCACTGCATTGGTGATAAGCGAGCAGTATCTCACGGCGGAGCCTTTCCTGGTGATCAGAATGCGGTTTAGACCGAAGGTTCCCAGACCGGCAGCGCAGGCCATGGTCCTGTGGGACCAGGAGGATTTCGGATCAGAGGTATCATAGTCGTTGGTGGCTTTGACCGTGGAGGCTTCATAGCCCTGAAATCTGAGGAAATCCGCTACGGCGTTTGAGATGGTCTCGAAGCTTTTGTTTATGAGAACATAAGCCTCACTCCAGACAAGACCGGAAAATTTGGAATCAGCAGGATCTATGGCCACCGCCTTAGTGGAAGGCACGCAGTATGCTATCACAGTCCTTGCTCCCGGGAGCTGATCCTCTGGCAGATCATGCCAGGTGCCGACGGTCTCCTTGACGTTTACAAGTTCCGGCATATCACAGGAGGCAAAGCCAATCATGGGCTCTCTGAAGAGGTCCGGCCTTCCGATCTCCTTGACTTTAGTCTTTATTATCTCTTCGATTTTTTGTCTCAATTCAGTTCCATCCATCTCGAAACCTCCTATGACCATTTTTTTCTATTATACTCTTAAAACCATTCCTGTTAACAATTATAGTTTTTTTCTATATGTTTGGTTTTGAGATAGAAGCAATCAATTTTACTATGAAAATTACCAGTGATAAAATTTTAGTATAGTAAAGGAAAAAAGAAACCGTAAGGAGGGTTATATTTTGGCTCTGTTCAACGAATTTACAAATATGCATTTTTTCTCACTGCCGGGATTAATAGCGGTAATACTTATCATAATACCCAACCTGCTGTTCATGAGAAAAGCTCAGGAAACCAAGCCTGATGATCTGGAGACTGCCAGTTTGAAGGTGTCCCGAATGGAGTTCTGGAGCAGGTTCATGCTGAACTTCGTGCTGCCCCTCATGGGCTACAAGACTCTGGATAATTACTGGATGTATGCGGCCATCGTTATCCTCATCATCTACTTCATCTGCTGGATAAGATTTGCCATGGGCGGCTGTTTCTATCCGGACATATATCTGAACACTTTCCTGGGAATACCAATTCCCATAGATATATTTAACGTGTTGTATTTCACGGTCGTATCGATCTGGTTATGCAATTTCCTGGGACTGGTGCTTTCAATAGATTATGCGATCTGCAGACTCATCAGCGCTACCAAGGCCTATCAGGATCTAAAGACCAGAGTTTACTATTAAGGAGGAGAATCATGGCAAATAAGGCAAAGATCGGACTTCTCAGATGGGAGAAGGGACACGTTCCCAAGGGACTCATGCAGTTGGAAGGACTTAAAGGCAATTCCACCAATCCGGAATCCTATCCATTCCCTGTGGATATGAGGCATGTGGAAGGCGCGTGCACGGAAACGATAATCACACATCCATCTCAGGAAGTGTGCGACAGATTCATAGAGATCGGCAAAGAAATGCAGGCCGAGGGTGTAAAGGCCATAACAGGCTCCTGTGGCTTCAATGCCATCTTCCAGAAGCAGGTGTCAGAAGCTTTGGATATACCGGTATTTCTGTCATCGCTTCTTCAGGTACCTTTTGCACTTCAGATCATAGCTCCTTCAAAGAAGGTAGCCGTAATGACCGCCTACGGATCCAGCCTGACAGCTGAACACTTCGGTTACTGCGGAGTGGACGATATGTCCAGGATAATTGTGCTTGGGCTGGAGAACTGCAGCGAGTGGAATTCAATTTTTGAAAAAGAAGACGAGCCGGTGGATATGGCTTTAGTGGAGGAGGAAATCATGAGTACGGCTCTTAATGCCGTTAAGGAGCATCCTGAGATCGGAGCCTTCGTTCTGGAATGCACTGATCTGCCGCCCTTCGGACCGGCCATAAGAGACGCTACGGGGCTTCCCGTGTTCAGCTTCAGCACCATGGCAGGGTACATGGCTTTGATGCTCGGTGAGATCAATCTCTACTGATGAACTCAATGTTTTTTGCAGGCATATATATCGTTACTAATACAGGGAGGTAAAACTATGAAAATCTCATTACCCAAAGAGATAAAGTCCGGCGAATTCCGTGTTGCGATGATACCTTCAAACGTCGCCAGACTCGTTGACGCAGGGCATACCGTTTATGTTCAAAAAGATGCAGGTTTAGCTGCCGGCTATCCCGATGAGGAGTACATCGCAGCAGGCGCCGAGATGGTGGAGACCGAAAAGGATTGCTTCGATAAGGCCGAGATGGTGGTCAAGGTCAAGGAGATCCTTCCGGAGGAATTCGGACTTCTTAGGGAAGACCAGATACTTTTCACATATATCCATTCTTCCACAAGAAGAGCCATGACGGAGGAGATACTCGGATCCAAATGCATTGGCTTCGCCATGGAAGACATGATGGACGACAGAGGACACTTCATTCTGCTGGAGCCCATGTCAAGAATCGCCGGCGAGATCGGTTTCCTCTATGGACTTTTCTATTCCCAGACTATCTTCGGTGGACTGGGTAAATCCATCAACGGCTCCATCGGAGTCAAGCCCATGAAGGTGGTCATCTTCGGCGCAGGAAATGTAGGCGTCGCAGCAGCCAGACTTGCCCTGGGTCTTAATGCCGACGTAGTCCTCATGGACGTGGATCTTCTCAAACTGGAGGATATCCTGGCCAACAAGCTTCCCAACGTAAGGACTTGCTTCTCCAACAAGGCAAATATCACCAAGGAAATCAAAGACGCGGATCTCGTGCTGAACTGCGTAAAGTGGTTCCCGGGACTCACTCTGATCTCAAGGGATATGCTGGAGCTCATGCAGCCTAACGCAATGATAGTGGATATCGATGCTGAACCGGGCGGAGCCATTGAATCTTCAAGGTT
Organism: Bacillota bacterium; assembly: GCA_017394515.1. Taxonomy (GTDB): domain Bacteria; phylum Bacillota; class Clostridia; order Peptostreptococcales; family Anaerovoracaceae; genus RUG754. The sequence continues at coordinate 13,479 of JAFPXY010000046.1, forward strand.
CACAACTCACGATGATCCGGTATTCGTAGAAAAGGGCATACGTCACATAGGCATTCCAAACCTTCCTTCCGCAGTATCCAATACGGCATCAGCCGCTCTTTCCAACGCATCCATCAAGTTCATCAAGGAGATCGCTGATAAGGGCTGGAAGAAGGCAGCTCAGGAGGATAAATGCCTTGAATACGGTCTGGACTTCGTAAAGGGTTATCTGACCTTCAAGACCACTGCAGAGGCTCTTGACCTTCCTCTCACGGACAAAGAATGGTGCTATGAGAACCTCTGATGCGCAAAAAATTATAGATCCAAAAGAACTGCTTCGGCAGTTCTTTTTTAAAGCCAATCGACAAATATCTGTCGCCTAATCAGATGATAAATACCAAAACGCCAATTGATTATTATAATCAATTAGATTTTCATGGATTTTCTCTATAAAATATTAATATCAGATCAACTAAGTATGTGTTTTATTTATGGAGGAATAACATGTCAGATTATGTAAAGATGTGGGAAGATCTGGGAATGGATCTTGAGACCCATGACGCCTTATGTCAGGTACTGCCTACAGCCTTCGGAGATGTATATCTCTCACAGGAAAACCGTCCTGAGGGCATGGGATTCTGGGATTTCGTAGTTTCCGAGATCCACGGAATCAGACCTGCTGAACTCATAGAAGCTCAGAAGAACGGACAGAAAGTTTTCGGAACCTTCTGCGTATACGTTCCGGATGAAGTAGTTATCGCTGCAAACGGTATCGTAACCGGACTCTGCGGCGGATCCCAGTTCTGGGTACCCGGAGGCGAGAAGGTACTTCCTAAGAACACCTGCCCGCTCATCAAGGCATCCGTAGGTGCAAGACTCGACAGAACATGTCCTTTCTTCAGGATCGCTGATATGTACGTAGGAGAGACCACCTGCGACGGCAAGAAGAAAGCCTATGAGATCTTAGCTGAAGACGTACCTGTTCACGTAATGGATATGCCTCAGATGAAGAGAGCTGAGGACTATGACAAATGGGCTCACGAGATTGAAAAATTCGCAGGAGTAGTAGAAGGATTGACCGGAAACAAGGTAACCCCTGAAAAGCTCAACGAAGCTATTAAGATCGTAAACAACAAGAGAAAAGCTCTCAAGAGAGTATATGACGCCAGAAAGGCTGACAAACTTCCTATCTCCGGTAAGGACGCTCTCCTGATGATGCAGATCGCCTTCTTCGATGATCCTGTAAGATGCGCGGAAATGTGCAACAAGCTTGCTGACGAGCTGGATCAGAGGATCAAAGACGGCGTATCCGTTTTCCCTGAAGGAACCAAGAGAATACTCTTGACCGGAACTCCTCTCGCAATTCCTAACTGGAAGCTGCATCACATCATTGAGACCAGCGGAGCTGCAGTAGTTTGCGAAGAGATGTGCACAGGAACCAGATACTTCGAAAATCTCGTAGACGAGACCCAGACCACCCTTGAGGGACAGTACAAGGCTCTCACAGACAGATATATGAAGAACAACTGCGCATGCTTCACTCCTAACACCGGAAGAATTGATGACATCATCAGACTTGCAAAGGAATACAAAGTTGACGGCGTTATCGACGTTAACCTGAAGTTCTGCAGCATCTACGATACAGAGGGATTCTTCGTTGAAAGAGCTCTTAAGGAAGCAGGAATTCCTGTCCTTGGCATCGAGACAGATTACACCGACTCCGATGCAGAGCAGCTCAAGACCAGGATCGAAGCCTTCGTAGAGATGCTGGGCTGATAATACCGGATCATGACAGAGGACAAAAAATCTGAAAAAAGAAAGCTCAATTATTACATTCTGTTCGAGAACTACACCCACGGTCTGGCTTTGGATAAGATACTGAAGGAGGAGGGCCTGAAGTCGCGCATAGCTCCGACCCCCAGATCCATTCAGGGAAAGCTTTCCTGCGGAATGTCCCTTCTGGTACAGGAAGAGGATATAGACGGCGTGAGAGAGTGCATCGAAAGGCGCAAGGCCAGATATTATTCCATCGTGGAGATGGAATGCCAGATAAACCCGAACAGGAATGTGTTTTGCTGAAGCGCACCCCGGAGAGGATACCTCTTCGGGGGTGTTGGCGTTAAAAAAAGAGGAAATGTATTATATCGGAGTAGACATAGGATCCACCAGCGCCAAGACCGCTGTATTGGATGAAAACAAAAATATACTGGATCTCTTCGTGCAGCCCACGGGCTGGAGCAGCGTGGACACGGCGGAGGCCATAGGAAAGAAGCTGAGAGATAAGGGCTTTCCACCTGAAGAGGGAAGGACCGTATCCACGGGCTACGGCAGAGTAGCAGTACCTTTCTCGGATAAGACGGTGACGGAGATAACCTGTCACGCCAAGGGAGCTTCTGCCATCTTCGGAACGGATGAGCTAATGGTCATCGATATCGGCGGACAGGATACCAAGGTTATACTTATAGAGAATGGCTTCGTAAAGGACTTCGTCATGAACGATAAATGCTCAGCAGGGACAGGAAGATTTTTGGAAGTCATGGCAGGGACGTTGGCACTTAGGCCGGACGAACTCTGCACTCTGGCTGCGTCTGGAGGCAATACCAGCATAAGCTCGCTTTGCACTGTGTTCGCAGAATCAGAAGTCATATCCCTTATAGGAAAGGGCGAAAAGAAGGAAAACATCGCCTTCGGAGTGGTGGATTCCATCGTAAGAAAGGTAGCGGTGCAGGCGACGAGAATGCTATCCCCTGAAAAGTCAGTGGTGCTGACAGGAGGGCTTTGCGAGTGCGATTACATCTGCGACGCTCTGGGCAAAGAATTAAAGACTGAGGTAAAGACCGATCCTCGCGCAAGGTATGCGGGTGCCATAGGGGCAGCCATCCTTGCCATGTGATCGTAAGAATAAAAGGAGAATACCATGGAAAAAATATCAGTAAACGCAATGGGTGAGCAGTGTCCCATCCCTGTGATCAAGACAAGAAACGCCATAAATGAACTCAAGGAAGCTGCACTTGTTGAAGTCGAAGTCGATAACGAGGTGGCAGTACAGAACGTTTCCAGATTCGCTGCTTCAAAGAACTTTAAAGTCGTGTCCGAAAAGGTCGCAGACAAGCACTTCGTGATCAGGATCGAAGCCGGTCCTGTGGCTGACTCAGAAGTCAAGAAGGAAGAGGAGCAGGTAGACTGCGGTTTAGACAGAAGAGGTAAGACCACCGTTATCATTAGCTCTGCCACCATGGGCATCGGAAATGATGAACTAGGAAAAGTTCTCATGAAGGGCTTCATCTATGCGCTCTCCCAGTTGGAAGAACTGCCTGAAACCATCGTTTTCTATAACGGAGGAGCAACCATTCCCGTGGAAGGAAACGTATCCCTGGAGGATCTTAAGAGCATGGAAGCACAGGGCGTTACCATAAAGACCTGCGGCACCTGCCTGGATTACTACAATCTTAAGGAGAAGCTGGCGGTGGGTACCATCACCAACATGTACGATATAGTTGAGACCATGAATAATGCAGCTCACATTATTAGACCCTGATGATTTATCTTGATAACGCGGCTACAACTGTTCATAAACCGGAACAGGTAATAGAGGCGGTAAGCACCGCCATGAGGACTATGGGCAACAGCTCCAGAGGAACCCACGGATCCAGCCTTCTGTCGGCGAGAACCATCTTTGAAGCCAGACTTAAGCTGGCGGAGTTTTTTGGAGCTGAGGGACCGGAGAGGGTGATCTTTACATCGAACTCCACAGAAGCTCTTAACATTGCCATACGCGGCTTGGTTGGCGAGGGAGATCATGTGATCACCACAGTCATGGAGCATAACTCCGTTTTGAGGCCTCTCTACCTTCTGGAAAAGCAAAAGAAGGTAAGTCTGAGCTTTCTCAATATCAATGAAAAAGGGACCATAGAGCCTAAGGATATTGAGAAGCTCATAAGGCCTGAAACCAAAGCCATAGTGACCACCCACGGATCAAACCTGACTGGGGATATGGTGGATATTTCCAGTGTCGCAAAAATAGCCAAAGCTCATGGCCTGATCTACATAGTAGACGCTTCCCAGACTGCAGGATCAAAGGCTATAAATGTCGGAGAACTCGGCATAGATGTTCTTTGCTTCACAGGTCATAAGGGCCTACTGGGGCCTCAGGGTACAGGAGGTATGATTCTTGGAAGTGAACTGGACATCAGGCCTTTCAAGGTGGGAGGCACCGGAGTTCAGAGCTACTCCAGATATCAGCCTGAAGAGTATCCCACGCGCCTTGAGGCGGGCACATTGAACGGCCATGGGATAGCCGGGTTAAGTGCTGCCGTGGACTTTATCATGGAGACCGGACTTAATGAGATCGATTCCAGAGAACAGAGCCTTATGAGAAGGTTTTAT
>JAFPXY010000047.1 GCA_017394515.1 Bacillota bacterium
ATGCTTGTGAATGTAGTTGATACTGTAGCCTCGCTCCAGCATCTTCATGTACTTCAGCCGATCCTCATACGTGTGTTTTTTCCTCTTTCTTGACATAAAAAACCCCGAAAGTTTTTTGTCCAACTTTCGGGGTTCAGGTCACGACGACGCGTCCTTTTTTTATGTAATATTTGATTTTCTTATAAAAAAGGGGTAAATTTGCAACAAGCTTCGAGACAAGGCCTGTAAACAGATGTTTAACCAATAATATAAAGAAAGGAAACCCAACATGAAAGCAGACAAAATCATTAAAAACGCCAAAATCTTTACATCAAACAAAAACAATCCGATGGCGACCGCCCTCGTAGTGAAGGACGGCAAATTCATATATGTGGGCGACGAGAAGGGTCTCGCAAATTACGAAGGCGAGATCACTGACCTCGGTGGCAAGTTTATCATGCCCGGCATCATCGACAGCCATGTGCATATCACCATTCCTGTGGGTTTTGAGTACGCGCCAATGGGAGAACGCATTGAGCCGGACGGCAAGCAGGCCGCGCTGGACATGATGGCGGACTATATCAAGAAGAACCCCGGGGAGAAGCGCTACAGGTTCTACATGGAGAAAAGGTTCCTGAAAGGTGAGGATATTGTCAAGGAGGAGCTGGACGCCATCTGTCCGGATGCCGAGCTTCAGATTCAGGAAGGCGAAGGACACAGCATCTGGGTCAACTCCAAGATCCTTGAGAAACACGGCATTACAGACGAAACACCAGATCCTATACCGGGACTTGCGTATTACGTACGTAAGGACGGACATGTGACCGGAAATATGTACGAGGGCGCAACGGAAGTCCGTATCATTCTGGACAGTGGGATGGAACTGACCGATGAGCAAGTGGATGCGGCGCTTCAGCGCTGGATCGACTTCTGCGTCGAATATGGCGTTTCTGCGGTATTCGATGCCGGTCTTCCGGGGGATATGAAGTTCCATGAGAAGGTCTATAAGCGCCTGGTCGAACTGGACAAACAAGGAAAGCTGCCCATTTATGTTGATGGCAGCCTCGTGGTGAACGCAGAGCGGGATGCAGAAGAGGGCCTGAAACAACTCAAGCGCATACAGCGTGAGTATAACTCGGAGCACCTGAAGGTTCATACCATGAAGATTTTCATGGACGGTACCCAAAAGATCCATACCGCGGCCATGGTCACGCCCTATGTGGATGTCCATACGACGGGATCTACCGCTTTCTCTGCGGAGGGAATCGCAAAGCTCTTGAAGGAGCTCAACGAAGCCAATCTGGATCTTCACCTTCACACCGTCGGTGAGCGCGCATCACGCACGGTACTGGATGGCGTTGAGATGGCCAAAAAGGAGATGGGAGATGACTTGCACGTAAGAGTTACCTGCGCCCATCTTGAGATAGAGTGCGACGATGATCTGGAGCGTTTCGCCAAGCTGGGCGTGTTCGCCAACTTTACGCCACACTGGCACTCTGGAGACCCCGCCATTGCGGCTACCTGGCTTGGCGAGGAACGTGCCCGCAAACAGTTCCGCTGCAAATCGGTTTGGGACAGCGGCGCCACAGTGGCCTGGTCCAGCGACAACATCGTCTTTATGGATTTCATCACCTGGAACCCCTACTTAGGCATGGAGGTGGGTATGACCCGCTGGATTACCGAAAAGACAAGGGATTACCCGTACACCGTAGCTTCCAATGTATTCCCGCCCGAGAACGAGAGAATGAACATTGAGGAGATGCTCATCGGCTATACCATCAACGGTGCCAAGCAGTTGGGCATTGAGGCTAAGAAAGGCTCCATCGAGGTTGGCAAGGATGCCGATTTCCTGGTGTTTGACA
>JAFPXY010000048.1 GCA_017394515.1 Bacillota bacterium
GCGGATATACATCCAATGATGACCGTATCGGAGCAATGAATCTGTGCAGCATGGGAATACAGTACCTGGCACAGAGTCAGGGGAGTATATCTTCTCTGACCGGGTCGCAGTCAGCCGGCCCTGATGTGACGGCAGCCGCAGATGCGGTAACAAACATGGGAGGCATTATGCCGACCACCATGGGTCAGTCACAAGCTCCCGCTTCAAGGTCTTGACCTAAGCGGTGGGTAGTTGACGTAGTGGTCGTTTATCTCTCTGGCGGTGTCTGCCATTGCCATGGCCAGTTCGTCGGGATCGGCGCCGAGGATGATCGTCCCTCGCCTCATCAGCATCACCATATCTGCTTCTTCCTCGATCTGCCATAGCATTGTGTGCATGATTCTCAGTAGTTCCGGGCACTGTTCCCCGCCGTAGGTGCTGAGTTCATTATAGGCCTCCTCCTGAGCTTCCCCGCTTCTGATATGCTCGCGTTGGTTTGAAAGGTAATCTGTGTATTCATCTTTGTCCATGGATGAGTACCGTTCTTCGGATGCTTGGTACTTCTCTTCTTATTCAGTTTTGTCATATGCCCTCCCTGTTGATCATTCAAAATAACTCTATTACTATTATACGGATCTTGGAAGCGGATAAATTTTTATAGGATATAATTTTGTTAAATATATTGCGGGCATGCTGGCAGAATCATGCTAATCTGCCTAAAAATCAGCGTTTAGCGTCATGCCTCCCCGGGCTAGTGCATTTTTGAGCAGAAACACAAAAAAAAGCGTCACTCACCATTCACTTCCTGAGCTCAGCCTTAGTCGTTGTCGCAAGGGAAGTAATGTTATTTCTTAAAAAAAGCAAGGATCAGCATGATTATCACCGGTAAGTTACTGCCGACCTGCTCGGGTTTCCACATAGGATCAATGGGCTCGGGCAGCTCTCACCTCATTCGCCAAGGGAGTCAGGCCTGAGCATAGTAAAGGGGTGATGTTTTTGGAGGATTTTTTGCTCGATTGGCATTATCCAAAAGTGGAGTAACGCTAAGCGAGAGTTTTTTGCTTCAAAAGCATTACTTTTGCCTTAAGAGAAGCTCCATCAACAGTCTAACTTGCCAAAGCGGCAAAAATAAAGCACGGCTTAATACCATATCTCGCCGATCGGTGGTATACTAATAATCGAGGTGATAAGCATGACTATCGGAAAGACCATCAAATCGAGAAGAAAAGAACTGGGCATGACTCAAGAGCAGCTGGCCAAGGCGGTGTTTGTAACTCCTCAGGCTGTGAGCCAGTGGGAAAACGAGAAAAGCGTTCCGGACGTACTGAACCTGGGCGCCATCGCTCACGCTCTTCAGATGAACAAAGGCGATCTCATCGGCGATGAGGACTACAGCAAGCCTTCCTGGTTGGTGAGGGATCAGTTTTTTTCTCCGGAAAATATGAAACGCAAGCTGCTGGAGTTTGCTGCGAAGGATGGGCTTCCGCAGCTGGCAAAGGCGGTGGAATATGCATGGGCTAAGCATGATGGGCAGTTCAGGAAAGTCGGGCCCTTATCCAAGGAGGCTGTGCCTTACATCGTCCATCCATATATGATGACCTGCCAGGCGCATGCGCTCGGTATAGTCGATGATACGGTCCTGGCGGCCTGTGTTTTGCACGATATCTGCGAGGATTGCGGGGTTTCTCCTGAGGAGCTTCCCTTTGATGATGGTGTTCGAAATGCTGTGAGGATCCTCACAAAGCCTCAGGACAAGAGCGCATTCGATAATGATGCGTATTATGCCGCAATCGGCGCTGACAGGACGGCGGCCATCGTTAAGGCCCTAGACAGATGCAACAACATTTCGACGATGCTTTTGAGTTTTCCTGTGGAGAAGATAATAGAGTATATCGGTGAGACGGAGCGGTACGTGTATCCTTTGCTGGACAAGATAAAGAAGGAATATGATGAGTATTATGATGCCGTCTTCGTGCTGAAATATCAGATGCTGAGCGTCTTGGAGAGCGCGAAGGCTGCGATAATTAGGTTGTAGGTTTGAGATAACGGATTATGAGGAGATTACCGAGGAAGAGGCTATGCGGCTTATAATGGTGCAGAAGCTGCATGAGAAAGATAATAAAGTTTTATAGGGTTACAAAAAAGGGATAAGCCTGTGGATCGCCCAAATCCACAGGCCTTTTTAATTATCTGAATGAGTCTACATCAATACCATATTTATTTATATGTCTGTACAGAGTGCGTCTGTTGATTTCGAGGATTTTTGCAGCTTTATTGACATTTCCATATGTCTTACTAAGGGCATTCTCAATCATAACTTTCTCATCCTCTTCAAATTCAGGTTCCTTATCTGTGGATTCTGCCGTCGGGGCTTCTGCTTTATCAGATGTGATTGTAGAGAAATTAACTATACTGTTGTTTAGGGTGATAATGTTCTCCAGGGAAGTAACCAGCATGGACTCTGTTATGTTTCTGAGTTCGCGAATATTCCCCGGCCACGAATAATGCATAAATGCATTTATCGTATCAGGTCCTAAGCTCTTGTTATAGTTGTATTTTTTGTTAAGGTCAGAAAGGAAATGTTCTGCCAGTGGTATTATGTCTTCCTTTCTTTCTCTCAAAGGCGGTAATTCCATGGTGACTACATTCAGACGATAGTATAGATCTTCACGGAAAGTGCCTTCTTTGACCATCTTTTTAAGATCACGATTTGTAGCTGCTATTATACGGACGTTTGTCTTGGATATTTTGTTTGATACGATTCTCTTGAAATCTCCATCCTCAAGGACGCGAAGGATCTTAGACTGGAGAAACATAGGAAGTTCTCCTATCTCATCTAAGAACAATGTCCCATTATCCGCTACTTCGAACAATCCCGGCTTACCGTTCTTTTCGGCGCCGGTAAAGGCTCCCTTATCATAGCCGAAAAGTTCAGATTCCATAAGCGACTCCGGAATAGCAGAACAGTTAACAGGGATCATAACATTAAATGACCTTCTGCTGTTTTCATGTATGTATTTGGCAAGTACTTCCTTGCCGGTACCGGATTCGCCGACAATTAATATGTTGCTGTCTGTCTTTGAGACTCGCTTGGCCATATCAAAGACGTAACGGATCTTTGGGCTGTTGGCAACTATAGGGTTGCTGATGCTGTTGCTGTTAACAATATATTCCAGAGCATACTGCAGGTTAAGCTTTTCTTGAGCGGTGGCCCTTTGAAGTTCTTCTAGCTCTTTTTCGATAAGCGAATGAGTTATTACATTACGTATCTTTCCGTCCTCATCGAAAATGGGTACTGCAATCGACAGGATGCCTTCATTATCCTGGTTTACCTGGTATGTTCGTATGACCTTACCCTGCTTAAGAGCTTCCATACCTGCAGAAGTGCTGAGTTTGTCTGCTTCTACGACGCTTTCCATGGTGTGTCCTATGAGTTTATCCTTGGGAAGGCCCATATAGTCTGCTGCACTCTGGTTGACGTAAAGCATTTTGCCTTCAGCATCAATTATATTAATATTACCAAAAACCAATTCAAAGATCTCTTTGTAATCTATGTGATCCTCTTTATTAATCTTCGGCATGCGAACCTCCTGATTATATATTAAATGCATAAAAATATATTTTTGTTAAACATCATTATACACATGTTTGTGTTTTTAATCCAGTATATATTTATTTGTCTCACTTGGCAAAAGTGTGACACATGTGTCACAGTTGTGTCTTATGAGTGTGACATCAATGTATGGTTTTCAGACACAATTCCAGTGCCTGCACATAATCATGTCCAAAAATAAGTGTGGCATTATGTTTTTCTTTCAGTTCTTTGATCATTTCAAGATTGATGAAAAATTCTTCTTCAGACTTGTTGATCCTACCTCCCGGCGGAAGCTGTCTCTCATAGCTTTCGCGGGTATATACTGTATCTCCTGTGAAAATGAAGGTTCCTGAGTCCTGTGTTTTGACGATAAGCCCGATAAGCCCCGGAGTGTGTGCTTTCTGGATGAACAATCCTAAATCTTCTGCCAGCATACGATCCTCTGTAATCTGATAATAATAGATTTGAGGTATATCATACAGCGCTCTGACATAGGCATTTTTTGCATCTTTTGAGAAGGCATGGTCGTATTCAGCCTTAGAAACAAATATATGCTTAGCCGCTTTAGTTCCTTGGAAATACCTAAGTCCTCCGGCATGGTCGAAGTGAAGGTGCGACAGGATAAGTATATCGATGTCATTCACAGTCAAGCCTTCCTTTTTAAGAGCATCTTCTATTGAAACAAATTCGTCGATGGCATATGTGTCAAGCACTTCCTGTGGGTAAACCTTCGCATATTCATCTGAATTTCCTGTATCATATAGGATATTGCCCAGCTGGGGATGCCTTATCAGAAAGGCTACTATAGGAGAATAAAGGTTCTCTTCTTTATCAGGGGTTTTCACTAAATTTAATTTTTTGGTCTTGATTCTACCAAGATACAATGCGTTAATAGTTAGTTTATCCATATTTTACTCCTTTGTTCAAACGACGGTTTGGCAAATTATAATGCAATTAATATGCCATTGCTATGTCGTCCTTATCCCAAACTCTTAGATCGGCAAATGGCATGATGTTTGCAATATTGTTTTGGGAAATATCACGAAACGTAGAATAGGAGGCTATAATGGGAGATTATGTTATGAATGATATGCAAAAAAGGATACGTCAGCTTTGCAGAGAATTCTCTCTGAATGAACTTATCCCTACATCAAAGGAATATGATATTGAAGGCAGACTTAACGAGGATGCATATCGAAAGGCTGTCGAAATAGGTTTTACCAAGATTGCTTGGGGCAAAGAATATGGCGGTCTGGGTTTGGACACCGTTACTCAGGTGATGGTCACCGAGGAATTGTCATATGGCGATGCCGGTTTTGCCAACGTAATGGTGGCAAGCTCCCTTGCAGCACGCCCCGTGCTTATGGCAGGAACCGAAGAGCAGAAACAATTTATGGCGGACATAGTCATTCACGGTGGAAAGGCAGCTTTTTGTTTGACTGAAGCAAACGCCGGTTCCGATGCAGGTGCTATACGTACCTCTGCCAAAAAGACTGAAGACGGATATATTATAAATGGCAGCAAATGTTTCATAACCAACGGTCCGGAAGCTGAAGTATATATCGTATTTGCTATGACAGATAATTCCAAGGGCGTAAAGGGTATATCCGCGTTCCTCGTTCCCGGTGATACCCCGGGCGTTGGGCACGGCGCTCATGAGGATAAGGTAGGTATACGACAGTCCAGCGCTTCTGATGTCATCTTCCAGGATGTCAAAGTTCCTTTTTCGGCTCTGCTTGGCAAAGAAGGAGAAGGTTTCAAAATCGCAATGAAGACCCTTGATATCGCTCGAATTGACTGTGCGGCAGCGGCTGTCGGTATCGCCCAAAGAGCTATTGATCTGTCTGTTAAATATGCCAAGGAAAGAAAAACCTTCGGCAAGCCTATAGCGAAATTGCAGGCTATCCAGTTTATGATCGCAGATATGGAGATCCAAACAGAGGCAGCAAGAGCTCTTGTCAGACAAGCTGCAGAACTCAAAGATATGGGTCAGATCAACTCTAAAATCTGTGCATGCGCAAAGGCTTTTGCAGGAGATACCGCAGTACGTGTTGCAACGGATGCAGTTCAAATCTATGGAGGTTATGGTTATATACGTGATTATCCAGTTGAAAAGCTCATGAGAGACGCTAAGATATTCCAGATTTTTGACGGTACTAACCAAATCCAGAGAGTCGTAATTGCAGGTAATATGTTGAAATAAGGAGATATCAGATGAGAATCATAGTATGTGTTAAACAGGTGCCTGACACCAATGAAATAAAGATAAATCCCGAGACAGGAACACTGATCAGAGATGGTGTTCCCTCGATTCTAAACCCTGATGATGCCAATGCTTTGGAAGCTGCGCTGGCAATTAAAGACAGTTGCCCAGATACGACGACGGTCACCGCTATCACCATGGGGCCTCCACAAGCTAAGGAAATGCTTAAAGACTGTATTGCTATGGGCGCTGATGAAGCGATTTTATTATCAGACCGCGCTCTTGGCGGATCAGATACATGGGCTACATCCAATGCTCTGGCTTCAGGAATTAAGCAAATAGGCTCTTATGACCTGATCTTTGCCGGAAGACAGGCTATCGACGGTGATACTGCACAGGTAGGCCCCCAAATCGCAGAGAAGCTCAACCTTCCTCAGGTAACATATGTGCGATCTCTGAAACTAAATGATGATTGTCTTACAGTTGAGAGAGCACTTGAAAATGGTTATGAAATAATTGATGTCAAGATGCCCTGCCTTCTTACCACTATAAAAGAACTGAATACTCCGAGATACAAAACAGTTCAGGGTATCATGGATTCTGAATCTGCAGACATTTCCGTGTGGAATGCCGATGACATAGGGGTAGACAAACATACAGTTGGTTTAAAAGCATCTCCTACTAATGTATTCAAATCGTTTACACCTAAACCAAAGGGTGCCGGAGTGTATGTTAGCGGAGGCTCTCCAAAAGAAAAAGTACAGATTCTGCTTTCTGCTTTAGAGGAAAAACACGTAATTTAAGGAGGAATGAGGATGAAGGATTTTCAGGATTATAAAAACGTATGGATCTTTGCTGAACAAAGAGATCTTGAGCTCATGGGCGTAGCCAAAGAACTGCTGGGAGAAGGATATCGCTTATCCAGGGGTTTATCCGGTGACAGCAAAGTATGTGCAGTCATTATGGGTTATGGTGTTTCAAATCTAATTGATGAAGCATATGCCTATGGAGCAGATATCGTTTATACAATGGATCATCCGCTTCTAAAGAATTACACTACGGACGCTTATGCCAAAGTCTTATCAGAAGCAATCAAATCCTATAAGCCGGAAATAGTACTTTTCGGAGCAACTCATATAGGTAGAGACCTTGCACCTCGAGTAGCTGCCAGATTGAATACAGGACTTACAGCAGACTGCACACGTCTTGATGTTAACACTTCCGATTATATGGACTATCTTGAGAAGAATACTACAGCAAGTTTAAATGGCCTTGATAGAAATGATACATCGACGATGTTGAAACAAACCAGACCCGCCTTTGGAGGAAATCTGATGGCAACTATAATCACCCCTAACAGCAGACCTCAGATGTCTACAGTCAGACCAGGCGTCATGGCTAAACTTGAAAGAGATGACAGCCATAAAGGTATCCACATAAATGTGGCAGTGAACCTTGAAGATGATGATATAAGAGTCAAGGTCAGGGATGTAATAATTGAAGCGAAAAAGATAGTATCACTGACGGATGCCAAGATTATATGTTCAGGAGGAAGAGGTGTAGGCAGTAAGGAAGGATTCAAACTAATGGAAGAATTCGCAGAAACCGTTGGCGGTATGGTTGGTGCATCCAGGGGAGCTGTTGATTCAGGATGGATCGATCAATCCAGGCAAGTCGGTCAGACTGGGACTACAGTCAAGCCCAAAATATATTTTGCCTGCGGCATCTCCGGAGCTATTCAGCATCTCGCAGGCATGCAGGAATCCGATATAATCATCGCTATAAACAAAGATCCTGACTGTCCCATGATGAAGATAGCAGATTATGCCCTCGAAGGTGATCTAAAGCAGGTCATTCCGGAAATAATAGAACAGTGGAAATCAAATTAATATAGAAAAAATTAAGTGTATGGAGGTCAAATGATGAATAAAATACTTGAGGGAATCAAAGTTCTGGACTTTGGAAGGTACATATCATGTCCCTATTGCGGATACATTTTGGCAAGTCTTGGTGCTGAGGTAATAAAGGTCGAAAATCTTCGTGGTGATGACAGCCGCCATATTCCGCCTTATGCAGACAAAGATGGCCTTCAGTTCCACACATATAACAGAAACAAAAAAGCCATCTCCCTCGACTTCAGGTCACCTGAAGGAAGGGAATTACTTAAGAAACTCGTCATGAATGCTGATGTAGTAATAGAAAACTTCAAGCCAGGTTCTTTGGATAAGATGGGTATCGGATATGATGAAATGTCCAAGGTCAAACCGGACCTTATCGTAGCTTCAATTACAGGATATGGCCAGAAAGGCACCTACAGGAATCGTCCTGCCTTTGACTGTGTTGTATCCGCTATTGGAGGCCTCTTGAGCTTAAATGGCACAAAAGAAGCCGGCCCGAGGCTGATTGGAATCCCCATGCTTGATAACTCTGCAGGTATCCTTAACGCATTAGGTGTTATCGCAGCACTGTATCAGAGAAACCTTACCGGTAAAGGCTGCCATGTGGACACAGCCATGCTCGACATACTGACCTCATATATGGGAGAAAATGTTCCCAACTATGATAAAAATGGCGTACTGTTTGAATATGCCGAAAACATGGATGACCCTTACGGCTGCCCTGCCGGGATGTTTGAGACAAAAGACGGATATATCTATATCGATGCAGGCTTCGATAATCACTTCAGGCGTCTTCGTGAGCTCGTAGGTGGAGTTCTAATGGATGACAAATTCCTGGATTTCAACACCAGACTTGAAAACTATGCATTGATAAAAGGTGCTGTAAGTGAGTGGGTAGCTACTAAAACTACCAAAGAAGTAGATGATATCTGCTCGGAGATCGGTATCACCAGCGGACCTATCAATAATATCGATACTGTTGTTGATGGTGAAAACATAAGAAGCAGAGATATGTTAAAATATGTAGATCTTCCGACTGGCGGTAAAGTCGGATTCCCAGGTATGCCTCTTAAGATATCGACTATGCCTGTTGAAGAAGACAGAGTAGCACCCAAATTAGGTCAGGATACCGATCAGATCCTCTCCGGTCTTCTGAAAATGGATGATAAAGAAATAAAAGATCTTCACGAAAAAGGAATCCTTGCTTAAAAATGAAATAATAACTTTAACTAATAAAGCCCATCACAATCGTGGTGGGCTTTATTAGTCTCGGAAAATTATAAAAGACCAGACCCACTTTTCAGTGGGTCTGGTAAAGAGGCTATTATTTTTCAAAAGATTCTATTTCTTCATCACTGAATCCAAGGCTTCCAAGGATCTCTTTATTGTGGGCTCCGAGGGCGTATGAGCAGTGATCTGTGTCTTCAACTTTGAAGCTGTCAAACTTGATCGGAAGTGACAAATAAGGAACTTTACCTACACCTTCAACATCTACATCGATGTAGTCATGACGAGCGTTGAGCTGTGGATTATTGTGCAGTCTTTCCCATGTTCCGAATATACCAACCGGGATACCTGCATTATTAAAGATTTCTTCTACTTCATCACATGTCTTATTTGACATCCAGCGCTGTATCTCATCCATGATGATATGTCTCTCTTCTACTCTTACTGCCACGTCATCATATTTTGGATCAAAGAGTATAGGATATTCTTCCGGAGATACCAGTTCTTTCATTCTTGCCCACATGCTTGTAGTCCCGGCATGGTATGCTACCCATCCGTCTTTAGCCTTGGCGGATCCCTGAGGGGCTGAATCCGGAGCATAGTATTCTGTTCCGTTCATTACATAATCCGCTACGTCAATAAGTGCCGGGCTCACGACGCTGGCTAACATAGCAACGTCAACATGATCTCCTACTCCTGTCTTTAATCTCTTTGTATAAGCTGCCAGACCGCCGATTGCTCCGTACATTGCAGACATTGTATCGCATACAGCTCCATTGGGTTTAACCGGCTTAAGAGGAGTCAGTTCAGGGTCGATCTTCATAAGTCCTCCGATGCTGGCCATAATGGTGTCAAAGGCTGCTCTGTCTTTATAAGGGCCAGTCTGACCAAATCCTGAGACGGAGATCATGATGATCCCGGGGTTTGTCTTTTTGAGTTCTTCATATCCAAGGCCCATCTTAGCCATAACGCCGGGTCTGAAGTTTTCAATAATTATATCTGCAGTATCTGCTAATTTTCTTATTGCTGCAATTGCATCTGGATTGCGAAGGTTAACAGCTACACTCTTTTTATCACGGTTATATCCCGCAAAATATATGCTCTTTCCATTTACCCATGGTCCAAGGATACGAGTTTCGTCACCGATTCCTGCCTTCTCTACCTTAATTACTTCTGCTCCCATGTCAGAAAACAGCTGCGCACAATAGGGGCCTGCGATATATCTGCTAAAATCCAATACTTTTACTCCATCAAGTAGCTTGCTCATTTTAATTCCTCCTTTTGGATCATTGCTTTAATTACGCAAATATTATGCGCAAAAACTATGCCACACAAATACCCCCTATTATGTGCCCTTTTCCTGGTGTTTTAGGGAGTGACATGTGACACTGTGTCACGCAAATGTGACACGAAGAGGCACACGAGCTGACACTTTTTTGATGACAATTAACCATTTGAGGCCTATTTTTTGCGCAATAATCCCTATCCCCTGCTTGGCATGATAATTGCTCTTTAGTACGGCAGATTGAAAAACCCATAATAATTTTAGTCGGGGTGAGGTCCTTAAGGGCTTCACTCCGGGAAAAGGAAGGAATCATGACTAGCGGAATTATTAGAAATGAAAAAGGTGAAGTAATCACCGTATCACAAAAAAGGAAGATCTCTTCCAGAGAATGTGATTACGAAGAGTACCTGTTAGCAGGCCAGACCTTATTACAGTTTGCTGTGGATTGTGTTTCTGAGCTGTGTGTTTACAGAGATGGCCAGGGTGGCATGCTCGCCTCCATCCAGGGTAGCTTCCACGCTCCTGTATATGCCTGTGACATGATTGAACTTGTTGCAACTATAGAACGCGTTGGCAACAGATCAAGAACGATACATTTTGACGTATATAAATATGTTGAAAGAGGATATGATCTTAAGACCGGTGCTCTTAAAAACGAGGTCCTGGAAGAACCTCTTCTGGTTGCAGATGGCACGGCCGTAACTGTTATGGAAAAGTTTTAAGCATTTATGAGATGTGAAAATATAAGAAAGGAGAGAAACGATTACTCGATCGTTCACTAAAAAAATGGAAAAGACTAAGAAAAAATGGCAATTCCCAAGTACATCTACGCTGTTAATGTGTGTAGCACTCCTCGTAGCGATCCTTACATATGTGGTTCCTGCAGGACAGTATGACCGTGTTGATGATCCAGTAACAGGCAGGACCCTTGTAGTAGAAGGAACTTATCAGCCTGTAGATCCTCATCCTGCTACTTTAAGCACATTATTTGGATCCTTATATGAAGGCTTCCAGGATATCTCAGATATCATCGCACTTATTCTTATCGCCGGCGGAGCAATGGGCATCCTCATTAAGAGCGGAGCTATCCATGCCGGCATCAATAGCCTTACAAAAGTAACAAAAGGAAAAAACTGGATGCTATTTGCCATAATCATGATTGTGTATGCTTTCTGCAGCTCCCTTCTTGGTATGGCAGAAGAATTCATTGGTTTCGTCCCAATTCTCTGTGCCATTGCAATCAGTTTGGGATATGACAAAATTACAGGTATAGCTATTCTGTTGTTCGGTATTTATTCCGGTGTAGGTTTCGCTTTGACCAACCCCTTCAATATCGTCATCGCTCAGCAGATCGCACAGCTGCCTATCTTCTCCGGAATGGGCCTCAGAGCTGTAGGTTTCGTTGGATCCGTTATCATCGCTATTCACCATGTAATTCACTATGGTAACAAGGTCAAGAAGGATCCCACCAAGAGCCTGCTTTATGATAAGAATGATAGTTCCCTTAAGCTTGATCCTGAGATCTCCGAAAAAGAGATGAACAAAGTAGACCTTACTACCTTTGAACTTACAGGAAAGAGAAAACTTGAACTTATCATCTTAGCAGTTACTATCATCGGCATGGGTTATGGCACAACTCAGCTTGGCTGGTGGATGCATGAAATGTGCGCTATCTTCCTGGCATTTGGTATCGTTATCGGCCTTATCGAATTCAAGAGCCTTAATGAAACTGTTAATACTTTCATGCGTGAGGCCGGTGGTATGGCAGAAGCTTGCTTACTCATCGCAATGTCTCGTTCCATCGTATATATCATGTCTGATGGTATGATCATCGATACCATCGTAAGAGGAATCGCTACTCCTCTTGGACACTTAAACGGTGTATTAGCCGCATGGGCTATCTATATTTCACAGCTGATCGTAAACTTCTTCGTACCTTCTTCCAGCGGACAGGCTGTTGTAGTAATGCCTATCCTTACTCCTTTAGCTGACCTTACAGGAATCTCAAGACAGGTCATGGTACATGCGTTTATGGCAGCTGACTCCTATGGCAACATGATCATTCCTACACATCCTACCACACTTGCTTGCTTAGGAATGGCAGGAATCTCATATAACAAGTGGTTTAAGCTTGCATGGCCTCTTGTACTTAAGTGGACTATCTGGTCATTCATCATTTTAGCTATAGGCGTTTATGTATGGTAAACACAATCAGAAATAAACAGAGAGGTTAGATTCATGAACCCAAATATAATTTTTAAGAAGGAAAACTATCGTGCATATATCATCTTAGACAAGCCCGAAAAACTCAATGCCTTGGATATGGATATGTATCGGGAAATAGGACAACTCCTTAAGCAAGTCAATCGCGATCCTGAAGTAAGAGTAGTGATAATTAAAGGTAACGGCAAAGCATTCTCTTCAGGCTTTGATATAGCTGACGAGGTTGATTGCGGCATCATGGAAGAAAAAGCGGATATTGAAGATGTGTGCAATCAGAATCGTTGGGACATCTGGAATCTGAGTAAACCTGTAATCGCTCAGGTGCAAGGCTATTGTCTGGCCGGAGCCTTGGAACTCGTACTTCCATGTGATTATATTATTGCTGCAGATGATGCTAAAATGGGCCTCACCGCAATTAAATTTGGCGTTGTAGCCAGTTACCTGATGATGCCATGGCTTGTAGGCATAAGAAAAAGCAAAGAGCTGCTTCTCACAGGAGAACGTATTTCCGGAAAGGAGGCTGCTGAGTGTGGACTTATCACTAAGTCAGTTCCTTTAGAAGATCTCGAATCCACTGTTGAAGAGATCGCTGAAAAACTGATCCGCATCTCCCCTCCTGCAATGAATCTCCAAAAGATCCAGATCAACCGTACCTTTGAAATAATGGGTATGAAGGCAGCTATAGACAGCGCTGCAGATTTATGCGTATTTGCCAGGGCCGTCCAAACAGATGAAGTTCGCGAGTTCAACAAAATAGTTGACGAACAGGGTGTCAAGGCTGCACTAAAATGGCAGGATGAATATTTTAAAAGATAGAAAAAAACTCCAAAATTGTCAGATTTAAACCACGAGAGATTCATATCTTGATATTCCCAGGATGTGAGTCTCTTCCTTTTTTGATGATTGGGGAGGGAGTTTTTTGCTTATATCAAAAATGAGCTGCCACATAAGTGGCAGCTTCTTTATTAAGATTATTCACTTACCATTTACCAATTTTCTACGCGCAAGCCTCGGCTGTCGCGGAAGGATCCCAGGAGGATCGTCACGAAGTCGTAGATCCAGCCGAAGCCAAAAATGGCCGCGGTGAATATGTACAGGATTCCTGAGCCGATCTTGCCCACGTAAAACCTGTGGGCACCGAAAATTCCGAGGAAAATGAGGAGCAAAAGCGCCACCATCCTGCTCCTGTCGGAGACCATATGGGCTTCATAATTGGCGTTATAGCCGGCGTTGTAGTCGCCGTTATAACCGTAGTCGCGGTTCTGGGGATCGTTCGAGCGGTAGTCGTCATCGTACTCGTAAACTTCCTCTCTGTACTCGTAGCTCTCCTGTCTGGCTCTTTGCCTGCCCTTTTCGAACCTGTAGCCCTCTTCTTCGGCGTCAGCGGCGCGGGTGGCAGCGTCTTCGATCATGATCACCGAGTCGCAGTAATCACAGACGACTCTTCTGGCGCCAAAGCCCACTTCTAGATTGGCTCCGCAATGCGGGCATTTAAATGATATCATTTCCATAGTTTTTTGCTCCTGGGTGGTTTGGATATTTATTGTTTGGCCAGTAATTCTTTCAGCTTGACTGGGTCTTCTGCCAGGGTGAGTGCTTTGTCCAGGGGGATCAACTCCTGCTTCACGAAGTCGGCAAGCTGTTCAAGTTTGCCTTCAGCCTTGCCGATGGTTATGCCTTCTGCCTTGCTTGCTTCCATGTGCTCTTCCAGGTATTCTTCCCATGTCATGAGTGCATCCCTCCATTCTGAATCATCATTAATATTGTATATGATTCATCGCATGTTGGCAAGCCTGTTTGGCTGTAGGTCTTTTTGGGTGTGAGCTGTGAATTTTTGAAGTGCTCATACATTTGGGGTGCTTTTTTTGCGGAAATGTATCAATAAAACTTATACATTGGGGGCCTGTTTTTTGCGAAAATGTATGAGTCGGGGTGCTGGCAGCGCGTTACTCATACATAGGGCCTTAAAAAACCCCTCAAATGTATCAATTTGGCTTATACATTCGAGGGGATTTTTTGCGAAAATGTATGAGCGCAAATTTGCCTGGCAGCTGGCAGCCAGCATTAAATCTCGTATTCCTCCAGCCCCTCGGACATGTCCAGATGGCGCAAAACTTCCGCCGTATTTATGGCGTCGTTCAGCGCTTCGTGGGAAGGCGCCGGCTTGATCTCCAGCTTCCACATGGCGTAGCTCAGCGCGAAGTCGCGGTCCTCCTGGGTCACCTGGTCATCGAACATCCACTGGATGTTGAAGCACCTGGGCAGCTCGCCCACCTCCAGGCCGTGATATCCGATGTTGTCCTCCAGGGCGATTATGTCGTTGTCGCTCCAGGTGATAAAAGCGGAGTCATCCCCGCACCACCGGAGGAAATCCCTCACGACCACCTCAAAAGGCTCTCCTGCCCAGATCATCTCCGTGGTGATCTCGGTGAGTTCCTGCACGTCGCGGTTCACCTTCGGATATGCCGTGGGCTTTACGAACCTGCAAAACGTATCCAGCTGATTCAATTTTTCATCAAGCTTGACAGCTCCGAATTCGATTATATCTTCGTGGAGCACCACCCCGTTCTTCTCGCTCCTGAAGCGCGTGTTGGGATAATTGAATTCCAGGTCAAGGACTATATAGCTTGTCATCGGTCTGCTTCCTTTTTTGTGAATTTTCTATATTATATCATATTTTCGCTGTGTGTGGGGGGGTGGGGTCCCTGGATTGCAAAAAACGCTCGCCCAGGGACCCCTTGCCTACGCTGCGGTTCATGGCCGCCCCCGGGCGGGGTCCCTGGATTGCAAAAAACGCTCGTTCAGGGACCCTCTTTGGCAATAATGAATAAAGAAGCCTGTGGGTGTCACCTCCCACAGGCTTCTTTACAAAAATATACATCCATCTATAGCTGTAAAAACACTCAAATCAGCTATGATTCTGTCCAAATATATTATACATCCATATATCGAGATAATCAGCAAAAATTTTAAAATTTGCTACTACTTTTTTGTTTTTATAGTTGATATTTTAAAAATTTTTACTTACAGAGAGAGTTTTTTGCTCAATTTTCAATTTAATTCAAGAGTGAGCTGGGCTCCAGAAAGGCGCTGGTGTCCGTTTCCGGTTCTTTGCTGTAGATCAGTTCGGCTCCCGCCCAGGGCTTATCGTCCACAACCGTGTAATTCACCGGCCGCTTAAGGTTCGTTATGGCCACCAGGGTGTTCATGCGGTCGAAAATGATCTGAGGGTTGCTGGCCTTGGTCTTTATGGCGAGCACCAGGCTCTCTTCTTCGCCGTCCACGATGCCGGTGAGCCACAGTTTCTCGACCTCGGGCAGGTTGTTCTCGACGAACTCTGCCAGGGCGTCCTTAAAGGCTCTCGGCACGTTAAAAGGTTTCACGTAATAGCCAAAAGCGCTGGCCTTCTCCTGCTTGGGCTTGTTCTCCTCGTTCTGCCTGATCAGATTGCCCAGCAGGGCCTTGCCGAGGAAAAGACTTTTCGCGCCTGGGTTGATGACGATGCCTTCCACTTCATCCCTGGCAAGGACTTGCTTGAAGTATTCCTCCATGCTGAGGCTTACAGTGGAGCAGTCTACGGCGCCGCCTTCTCTGAGTTTTTTGCGGCTGGTGAAGACCGGCAGGCTGATGTTGCCCTCGGCGTCTTGGAGTTGGATCAGTCTCCAGTGGGTCTCCTCCTTCGGGTTGGTAAGGTCTTCAACTCTGACGCTGGCCGGGTCGATGACGCGCGGCCTCTGGTCTTTGTCGTCGGGCGCTTCAACGGGTATGAGCACGCAGCCCTCCTGCCCCATGGCGATGACGATGGCGTCAAAGATGTTTAATATTTTGCGGTCGTTCTCGGGGTCGTCATAGTATTCGTCCATGAGCTGCTCGATGAAAGGATTCAGCTTCGCAAAAGGATCGTCCGGAAGGAAGGCGTCCTTCACGTCGTCCTCCCAGCCCTCCTTCGGCTTTCCGGAGTGCTCGTCATAGAATGCGCTGAAATCTTCGGCGATCTGGCGCAGTTCCGGCGTGAGGCGGGCGAGGGCCTCCTCCTTGAATTCTTCGGGCATTCCAAAATATGCCTCCGCAATGGACCCCGCCATGCAGGCTATGGTGTCGCTGTCACCCCCGAGGGAGATGCTTTTGCGAATGACGTCTTCGTAGCTCTCGCCCTCGTAGAAGGCGATGATGGCCTCCGGCACTGACTTCTGGCAGGTCTCATAAACCTCATAGGTCGGCTTGATCTCGGCCAGACTGCGCAAAAGATCATACTCGAACTTGTTGGATATGTAGCTCATGATCTCGTCCTTGTCGGCGCCAGCTCTGGCCAAAAAGATGGCCGCGGCCACGGCCTGGGCGCCCTTGATGCCCTCGGGATGGTTGTGAGTGACCTCCGCCGTGAGTTTAGCGGCGTGCAGGGTCTCGTCCAAAGTCTGATAAAGCCATCCCGCGGCGGCCACTCTCATGGCTGATCCGTTCCCAAAACTCCTATAGGGTTTCGGGTCGTCTTCCAAAAGCCACTCACTGAATCTGATGCCGTAGTCTCCGTCCGGATACTTCCTGCCGAACTCCTGCATTCTTTTGGCCACGGCGCGCTTGATGGTTTCGTCGTCCTTGCCGTAAGTCTCCATCAAAGCCCTTGCAACGGCCAAGGTCATGTACGAGTCGTCCGTGGGCCGTGAGTGTTCGGTCAACATTTCAAAGTTGTAATCGCTGGTGTTGTTGAACTCGTATACCGAGCCCGCAATGTCCCCAAATATAGCTCCTAGCATAGTTATGTCCTCCGTAGCGTAGTTATATGAATATATATGAAGTGTGGCGCCACTTACCTTTCTGGTATAATTATCTCACCTTTTTGGTAATTTTGCAAATTAAACAGTGAGAAATGCTGGGCTCTCGGGTGCCTACACATGGCCCCTTGGAAAAGCATCTCCGTGTGTAGGCGAAACTACACATGAAGCCTTGTTTTCTGGGGGGCATGTGTAGTTATCGCTCTCACCAAACAGCAAAAAAACAGCAAAACTACACATTACCCCTTGATATTCAGGGGGAATGTGTAGTTTTGCTTATACATGAAAGGCTATTTTAGGGGGGTCATGTGTAGGCAGCAAATCCGCAAAAAATCCGCAAAAAATCGTTCATACATTTGGCCCTTTTTTTCTCGCAAATGTATCAATAAAACTTATACATTTGGGCCTGTTTTTTGCGGAAATGTATGAGTTAGACGGTCTGCGAAGCGCCATTGATACATATGGCACAAAAAATCCCCGAAATGTATCAATTTGACTTATACATTCGGGGGGATTTTTTGCAAAAATGTATGAGCGCC
Source organism: Bacillota bacterium (assembly GCA_017394515.1). Taxonomy (GTDB): domain Bacteria; phylum Bacillota; class Clostridia; order Peptostreptococcales; family Anaerovoracaceae; genus RUG754. The sequence goes on from JAFPXY010000048.1 coordinate 17,722, forward strand.
TCGAAGCGCGAATTCACCTCACACCTTTCACTCGCCTCCAGGTGTCCAGCAGGTCTTCGTTCACGACCTCGCGGGGGACGAAGCCGGTGACGTGGCAGGCGAATTGAAAAAAGCTCGCCTGTAAAGCCACCACCAGCACTGTGCCGATGCCGAAGGGCGCGCCCATGATGACGCCGGCCAAAAGCGCCATCATCTCGAGACCGAACTTGACAGCGCCGACAGGGATGCGCGGGAGTTTTTTGCTCACGATTACCATGAGGGTGTCGCGGGGGCCTGCGCCTAGGCCGGTTCGCATGTAGACCACCGTCGCGAAGGCGATGATCATCTGGCCCAGCAGGGTGTAGCACACGCCGACGGCCTGGTTGGGCGGCGTCGGAATGAAGCTCAGTACCTTGAGAAAAACATCCGAAAGCCAGGCGATCAGGAAGGCGTTCAGGAAAGTCCCCACGCCCAGCTTGCCTTTGCCCAGGAAGTCGATGATCAGGATGCCCACGCTAATGGCGAAGACGCCCGTGCCGAAGCTCATGCCCGTGGTATTGGAAAGCCCCAGGGCCATGGTGCTCCAGCCGTTGGTGCCGGCAGATCCCGCCAGCACGCCGAAAAAGTTCCCCAGGGCGTAAAGCACCAGCCCGCTAATGCATATTGTAAGTCTTTGTGAGTATTCTTTGAGCATGGCTGGTTAAGTTTCGTTCATTTATTCCTTAGGTTTGCTAGCGTTGAGTGAATAGTAGTAATCGTTGTAGTCGTATTCCTTTTTCCAGTCCATCATAGCGGTTTTGATGTTGGGAACGTCGTTTTCGTCAGCTCCGGTGTAGGTAAGGCTCATGGCGTAGCTGATTTCTGCGGTTGCGGAGTCGCGGCCGTCGGGGTAAACCTTGGCCTGTGCGATGCCGAAGTTGTAGGCGGTCTCTGTGTCGTTGGCTTCGATGACGAGCTTGCCGTTTTCGTCGAAGTGGGCGGGCATGGGATCTCCGGAGATCATGTTAGCGCCTATGATGGTGATGCTATCGTCTGCGATTCTAATTTTCAGGCCTTCATCTGTTTCCCAGTCGCCGTTCAGGGCGCTCAAGCTGTAAACGTCAGCTGCGCTGCCCATTAAGTTGCCGTTTTCGTCCATTCTGAAAAGCACTATGAGGGATGAGTAATTGGATGTGATGTCAGGATCGCTCATATCTTCGACGGTTGTCATGTAAAGCACGTCGCCCACGACCTTATATGTGCTCATGGAAAGTGCAAACTGATCTTCAGTGTCGGATCCATCCATGTACTCGGCTTTTTCGATGATCACGTTCTTATCGCCGGCTTTCACGCAGGTGTAAGGAACTTCGTTCACCATGTCGTACTGAACCATGGTCGCCTTAGCGGTGCCATCTTCGCCGTATTCGTAGATCAGGTTTCCGTCTGCGGACTGCCACTTGCCTACCAGGGCTTCGTCGATGGAGCCGTCGGTGATGTCTTCGAAGTTTTCATATTTGCCGGCAAGGCCCAGCTCTTCGTCGGTGGAAATCAGGCTGTCAAGTTCACTGACCATATCGCCGGCTTCAACGCTTTCGCCACCCTCCGGTGTGGCTTCTTCCCCACTTTGTGAGCCGCCGCATCCTGCCAGGCACGCAAAAATCATTACCAGCGCCAGAATCAGCGCAAAAAATTTCATATAGTTTTTCATAATTTCCTCCTTATGTAAAAATATGCGTATATTTTAGCATAAACGCCCCCAAAAGTCATCCTTTGGGGGCGGATTTTTTGCAAATCATGTGAGCTCCATCTCCATCTGGTTCGTAATGTAGGTCCGCTGGTCGGCGATGTTCACGCGGTCCAGGGGCATGGAGTTTCCGATGAGGAAGGGCGAGTTCGGGTCGTGCTTTTTCATGTTGGCGCGGACCGCCTCCTTGTCGTAGTTGGCGTAGCAGTACTTGCAAAAATGCGCGCAGCTGTTGTAGGCGCCGATGTCGTTTCCCATGACGCACTCGCAGTCCAGGATGTGGCGGGACTTAGGAACGATGAGCTTCTCGCCGATGGCGTGCTCAATGACGGCCTGGGACATGCAGCCTTGGACGTCGATGCCGAACTGGGCCAGCTCCACGCCTTCAAGGCAGCTCATGACGGTCATGTGGTGTCGCCGCCCGGTCTCCGCCATGGCTTTGCCCAAAGCCAGCCGCTCCTCGCGCCTGACCTCCCGGGCTTCAGGGAAGTTCTTCTTGGTCTTCTCAAAAAGATCAATAAAGCTGATGACCACCTGCTCCGTATATCCTTCAAGCTCCGTCGCCATGCGCTCAAACGCGTCAATATGGTACTCCACGCTGTAGGTCTCCGATATGAAGATCGGGTCGTAGCGCCAGCTCATGGCGTGGCTGCCCACGTGCTCGGATATTTTTTGGAAGGCCTCGATGACGCGGCGCTTGTCGGGCACGTTGGGCTCGATGGACTTGCCGTAGGGCGTGATGGTCACATACCAAAACATCCTGAAGCGGTCCAGCTCGCTTAGGTGCTTCACCATGGGCGCGGGATTCTTACTGGTAAAAATCAGCGCGTCAACCACCTCCGGATCCAGCCTGTACCTGGTCACCTGCTCCGGCGAGTAGGGGTTGCGCACCATGACGAACCCTTCCCTTATTCTGTTCATAAACCACTCGCTGTAAAACGCGGGTATGTCCGTGCGGTTGCCCGTGTCGATGATCATGGCCGCTCCTTTCGTGTGTGTACATTATGAGGGGCCATCTCTTTCGAGACAGCCCAAATAATCAGTCTTTCAAAAAATTATGGTTCCGATGTAAAGTGTAGGTGTAGTTGGTCGCCATGCTGGTGAAGTAGACCGTGTCCCAGTCGCCAACGTTCATGATGAAGGCGGTGATGGCGCCCTCCTTCTCGCCGTCGGGGGTGAGCTTGAGCTCGCCGTTTTCGATGTAGAAGTAGGCGTTGGCGCCATAGTCGGGTCGAGCCATGTTGTACTCGATATCGTAGTTGCCGTCGTCGTCGAGGGCAGCTTTGAAGTAGACCTGCCAGTCCTCCGTGTACCAGTCGCCTTTGAGAAAGCTTAGAGCGATGGCATCATTGAAGAGCAAAAGGTCTTTGGTAGGCTCGAAATCCATCATGTCCTTTAAGGTGTCGGCTTCAGCCTCGCCTTTGAGGGCGGCGATTATCTTAAGGTATGGTTCTGCCGCGGCGTCGTCCGAGAGTTTGAAGTATTCCCGGGCGCGGGTAAAGGACTGGTCTGCGAAGGCTTGCTCGCCCAGGGCGAAGGCGTCCTTTTTGATGAGCTCGATTATCTCCGGTACGTCTCTAAAGTCCGGGATCTCCTGGAACTTGTCCATGGCCTGCTCCAGTTTGCCATTATCGTAGGCTTCAACGCCGCTCATGTAGACGCTCTCTTTATAATAGAAGTCCGACTCGCGGTAGTCGCGGATGTTTTTGAAGCCTGTGGCCGCGGATTCATAGCGCCCCAGGTCCAGCTGCCGGCCATACTCGGTGTATTTGCTGAAGGTCTTATCCCAAAATATCAGCCCGCTGAGTTTATCTGCGCTTTCGAAGCCTCCTGCGTCTGCCACCTTGTAGGCGAAGACGCTGAGGCCGGCGTAGGTAGCGGCCAGTGTTATGATAAGCAGGATCACAATTATAAGGCCGATGGGTCTGCGGCGTCTGGGTGCTTTAACTGCTTCGGCGGCCTGCCTTTTAGCGCGCCTTCCCGTGGACATCTGCTCGTCGGCTGGCTCGTCAAAGTTCGATATCAGTTTTTTTCCGCAAAATATACAATATTTGCTGTCATCCGGCAGTTCACTGCCGCAAAACTTACAAAGCATCTCACTACTCCTCTTCTTTGACACCTAGATCGGGGCTTTATTTTTTGCAGCTTTCCAGGTAGTCGCGGATCTCTTCGTCGGACATTTCCGGGTAGTTTTCGCGGAGGCCTCGGGCCAGGGTGTCCAGGTAGGCCTCGGAGGGCTCATTGGATGGCAGACGGTCGTGGTTGGTGAAGGTCATCACTTCGTGACCGCGGAAGTCGCCCAGGCTGACCACTTTGTCGTACCAGTGGGGGTTGTCTTCGGGGCGTTTGCCGTTGTTTTCCTGGATCACCACGTGCCAGTATTGTTCGCGGGTCACCAGGTAGGCCACGCCTAAGGCTCGGCCGGGCTTGGAGGTGTCGATGAAGGACACGCCCATGCCGCCCCAGGGTCCGGACTCGTTGGCGTAGTACATGTCGTAGGGTATCTCGTAGTTGGATTTATCGATGGGCTCGGACTGGTCTCTGCAGGGTTCGTGGCAGGCGCCGCCGTTTACGAAGCTGCCGCCTCTGATGTAGTGCATGAACCGGTCGTAGAGCATGTTGCTGCCGTAGGAAAGGTACCAGACGTAGTCGGTGTAGGCCGTATCCGCGGCGGCGCCTTCAGGGTCTGCCCCGCCGGTCACAACGTCAGCGGCGCTGCCGGCCGCAGCGCCGGCCCCAGCCCCAGCTGCAACCGCCCCGCGCTTCCCGTACCTCGACGTCAGATGCATGCCGAGCTCCCTAAGGGACGCTATCATGGCCACGGCCACCACGGTCCAGCAATAAGGCACGGCGATCTTTGTCCTGATGAAGTAAGCGACGCCGAAGACCATGAGACCCGTGAATTTATTCCAATAGGTGTGAAGCGACGCGAAGGCGTGCCTCTTCACCGCAAAAGTCGTATAGGAAATAAACCTGATGATCAGGATGGCTGCCACTACGATCCAGATGGTCTTTGGCAGAGTGACCCACATGACGGGGAAGATTCTGATCAAAATCAGGGTATAAAAAAGCAGATCCGCGATGCTGTCCAGTCTGGCTCCGGTTTCGCTGGTGGTGTCGTAGTGTCTGGCGATGGCGCCGTCCAACACGTCCGTCACGCCGGTTATCGTGTAGACCACCATGAAAAGTGTCGTAAGCGGCTTCATCAAAAGAAGCCAGATGGTGCCCAGGATCCTTGAAATCGATATTATGTTTGGTAAATTTTTATTCGCTAGCATGATTTCTACCTTTGGTATCACTTTAATATATTTTCAACCAAAAGAAAACCTTTTTTTGTGCCGGGTGCAAATTTTTTGCTAATATTTCGCCAAAACATAAAAAACCGCCCCTCCCGTGTGTGGGAAGGGCGATTGGATTTTTTGCGCCTTATTCGATGTCGATGTACTTGCTGAGCCAGTTCTTCACGTCTTCGTCGCTCTTCATGGAGTCTGCATCCGGGTTGAGGCCGGCGTAGATCTCGCCTTCCTTGAAGATTACAACGGAGGACTGAATGACCTTTTCATAGTTGACATTGGACTCATAGAGGGATCTGTCGTACTCTGAAACCATGTCGTTGGTGTAGAAGTAAGGGATTCCAGCTTCATTCAGGACGTTTACTGCGCCCTCTGTTGCGTGGTAATCTCTGCCTTCGCAGTCCTTGGTGTAGACCAAAAGAATGAAGGTGCGCTTCTCTTCCACGAGCTTGTTCAGGACTTTGATTCTCTCCTTGATGGCCTTCTCTGCCTTCTCTTCTGCATCGGCATAGGCCTTTCTCCAAAGGTCAGTAGCCTCGTAGCCACCCTCTTTGTCCTTTGTATAGTAGCCTTCTTCTACGGCCTTATCCATGTCCTGATCGATAAGGTTGACTTCCCTCATGATGGCGTTGGGGTCGTTTTCCTGGAAGGTTGCAAACTCTTCGGAAAGGTCGTCCAGAGCCACGTGTTCTGTGGACTCTCTCTCGGTTACGGTGACTTCGCAGGTGTCTGTAAAGTTGCCGTCCTCGGTCTCAACGGTCAGTGTAGCGGTTCCGGGGCCCACGCCTCTAACCAGGCCAGATCCGTCAATGTATGCGACGGATTCATCGCTTGAGGTCCAGGTAACGATCTGGTCTGCTGCGTTGTAAGGAACTACTACAGCGTTCAGCTGGAAGGATGTATCTTCCTCGATCTCTATGTTCTCTGCAAATACGAATACGTTGGTAACCTTCACGTTCTGCTCTGCCTTGGCCTTACTCTTAGTCAGGGACTTGAAGTCGATGTCGTGGTAAGGAACGCTGTCGAAATCGTAGGTGACTTCGCCGTTTTCTTCCTTCTTGACCTGAACGTTGTGCTCGCCGTTGTAGAACCAGTAGCCGCCAACGTTGTAGATTTTATCAGGATCCCAGCCTAAAGATACCAGGAAGTTTTTAGTCATGCCGGCATAGCCACCGCCGCCGCACATTAAGAAGATGACCTTGTCCTTGGGGAAAAGTTCCTCCAGAATGGACATGGATTCTTCGTAAAGCGGTACGAAATCCCAATCATCGTTATAGCCAAAAAGCGTGTCGCCTGAGTAGGTCTCGCCAACTGCCATGGGCAGTCCGTTTACGGGCATGATGTAAGGAAGCGGAACGACTTCGAAACCTTCAATGTATCCTGAGAGGAAACGGTCTCCGCCGATGTTTTCGTACTGAGCCGGGTCTTCCAGCATTCTCATGTCTCTGTAGACAGCATCTTCCCTTCCCAGATACTGGTCGATGGTCGCTTCGTTGATGTTTTTGTCGATGCCCATCTCACCTCTGGCGCCTCCGGTGATCTCCGGCTTCGGCAGCTCCTTGGGCTGGCTGTCGCCGCAGGCCGTCAGCATGATTCCTGTGATGAACACGAGGATCAGGCAAAGAACCAAAAGCTTGGTTGTAATTGTTTTTTCCATTATAATCTCTCCTCCTATATTTTTTGCGTAATTTGCTGCACATATTATATTACTAATCGCTGGGAAAATCTACATAAATATTTGACTGGATACAAAAATAGTTTTAAAATATTTATAGCAAAAAACACTCTTAGGTAGACAGAAACGAGGTAGAAACGAGGTAGAAATCATGGCACTTTTCGGATTTAAAAAAGATACAGAAAAAGCAAAGGATGCCGCTGAGGCAAAGATAGCGGAACTCAAGGAGGCCGCTGAAGCCAAGATGGCCGAAGCAAAAGACGCCGCCGAGGACGCGGTGGCTGATGCCAAGGACGCTGCTAAGGGCGCGTTGGACGATGCCAAGGACGCTGCCAAGGGCGCGATGGCTGATGCCAAGGACGCAGCTAAGGGCGCGTTGGACGATGCCAAGGAAGTCATCACTCCTAAGATGGCTCAGGTAAAGGCCAAGGTGGAAGCGGAGGCCGAGGCCGCTGAAAAGGCTGCCGCCGAATTAAAGGCAAAGGCTCAGGCCCAGGCCGAGGAGCTCAAGGCCAAGGCCGTCGAGATCAGCGAAAAGGCCGAGGCAGAAGAAAAGGCTGCCGAAGAAAAGGTAAAAGCCAAGGTAGCCGAGGCCGAAAAGAAGGCCGAGAAGAAAGTGGACGAGGCCATCGGTAAAGCCAAGGATGCTCAGGCCAAGGCTGAGAAAAAGGTAGAAGAAACCAAGGCCAAGGCCGAGAAGAAAGTAGCCGCGACCGCCGACAAGGCCGAAAAGGCTGTATTCACCCTAAAGCTTGACGGCATCTGGGGCACCAAGACCACCCTCACCACCCAGCACATCCTGGGCGTCAAGGAAGACGGAATCCTGGGACCCGAGACCACCAAGGCCATCCAGGCCAAAGTAGGCGCAGTGGCTGACGGCGCCTGGGGCCCGAACACCACCAAGGCAATGCAAAAGTTCCTCGGCGTCAAGGTGGACGGCATCAAAGGACCCGAGACCGTAACGGCCTGGCAGAAATGGTGCAACAAGCAGCTGTAAAGAGCAGCCCCATCATACACCAATACGAATCCACTAAAAAGGGGCTGTTTCACAATGAGACAGCCCCTTTAATATGGTGATACGGCCTAATCCTGTGATTCTTGAGGTTTAGGCCGTCACACAAAAAACTCGCACGGCCTAAATTTACTTATCAGCCATTTTAGGCCGGCGTATATTTTTTGCAAACCGAAGGTGTCATAGCAATTTCAGATCCCTTTTTAGTTTTGCCAACAAAAAACTCTCTGCAGTGGATTTCCGCCAAGTGAAAAAATCCCAAATGGGGTTTTTCTCATATGCTAGCCATTTTCATTTTAAAGGTGTACTCCGAGGGCACGGCCTTGAAGCTCGATTTCACCACTTTAGGCCGTCACCAAAAAAATCCACACGGCCTAATTACACCATTCCAACATTTTAGGCCGTGCCTAGGATAAAACTCTTCATTTAAGCATTTTTATCCTACTGCAAAAAATCCCCGTAGGATAAAACTGGCAATATCAAAGTTTTTATCCTATTCTGCTGCAACACTCTTTAACCGACACATCAAAAGGGGCTGTCTCACAATGAGACAGCCCCTTTCATTTTTATTCTTTTATTTTTTCTTCCCGAACAGCAGGCCGAAGTTTCCGCCGGCGTCATCGTTGGAGTTGGTCCTTGCGAAGGCCATGGCGATGACGAATACCAGGTCGAGATTTTTTTCGCGGGTGGTGATGCGATAAAATCCTCTGACGGGCACGATATTGGAGAGCTTGCCGCCTGCTTCTTCGTCCTCTTCATGGACGTCTTTGCCGGTGGCTTCCAGTACGGCAATCAGCTCACCGTCTCTATAGGCGGTGTAGGTGGGCGTTAATACTTTGCCCTTGGTGAAGCTGGATTCGATCTTGACGTTGTTCTTTTTCAGGTGTTTCCAGATGTCCTCGCCGTCCAGCTTGATGGTGGAGCGGTTGTCGATAAAGATGGAATCGTATTCCACGTCGACTTCATGGCCGACTTTGTGGTGTGTCGTCTTGTTGTTCATGTGGTCGATGAAGTCCATCTCGATGGCGCCGATGGGCGAGAACTTCGTGACCACCGCCTCGTAAAGTGTGTTGCGGCTGGCGTCTTCCAGCTGGTGGCCGATCTTCACGGTGCCCAGGTCTGACAGGAAGTAAAGCTTCCGCTCCTCGCCTTTCTCTGAAGGTGCATAGGGTGATACGTAATCTTCGTTTTTCTTAAAAAGTCCATCAAATAATCCCATAGTTTTCCTCCGTTATGTTTAATAGTCTATTTGCGATGCCTCTTCCAAAAAATCCTACCTCGAGCCTCCTATCAGGGTCCTCAGGAATGTAAAGATCCCACCGAGGGCAACTAGGGCTCCGGCGATGATTGCTATGATCCAGACGGTTTTGCCGGGAAGGACGATGGCGTCCGGGGCTTCGGGATTATAGCGGATGGTTATCTCTTTGCCAACTTCGAAGTCGTCCTGATATTCGTGCAGGTCGGACTCGTAGGTTTTGCCATCAACGGTGTACTTCACCATGACTTCGTACTCATCGGTGTCTTCGCTGTCCACCGCCTCGTGCACGAGCTCAATGGACTGGATGATGCCCTGGGTGTCAGGCCAGGTGTTGTCCTGCTTGATGCCTATGATTCCGAAAACTATGAAGGCAATTCCTACGACAACAATGCCCAGAATGAATAATAATTTATAAACATGCGAAAATTGTCTCATATGCGAACCTCCTTTGATTCATCTTAAATTATTTTATCACACCTGATAAAAATCAACAAGTGCAAAGAATCAGCCCTGCCTTTTTATGGCAAAAAATGAAAAGATTCCGGAATTGTTATATTTTTTTAACAAATTCGATTTCCCTCCTTGAAAAGTTTTTTGCTTTATATATAATAGTAGGTGCGGTCTCCAAAAGGGCCGTACATTTATGAAAGGAGAGGTTTATAATGACCGACTTAAACAAAAAGAAAAAGTTTTCGTTCCCCTCAGCTTATGTGGTATTATTCATCGTTATGATTATTGCCGTGATCCTGACCTACGTCATTCCGGCTGGTGAATATTCAAAGCTCACCTACGACGGAGATGCTGAAGTTTTCGTGATCACAGCACCCGACGGATCAGTTGAGGAAATGCCCGGTACTCAGGAAACTCTCGACACCCTTGGCATCAACGCCACTCTCGAGAACTTCACCGGCGGCAACATCAGAAAGCCTATGGCAGTATCCGGAACTTATGTACCCATGGAACAGAATGGACAGGGTATCACTGATTTCCTCATGAACATCCCTTACGGTGTTTATGACTGCGTCGACATCATCTTCTTTATCTTCATGATTGGTGGTGCCGTAGGTATCGTTAACTACCTCGGAGTATTCAACGCCGGTATCACTGAACTGGCCAGAGTATCCAAGGGCAGAGAGCAGATCATCATCGCAGTTGTCTGCTTCCTCATCTCTTTAGGCGGCACATCCTTTGGTATGTGCGAAGAGACCATCGCATTCTATCCCATCCTCATCCCTATCTTCCTTAAGACAGGCTATGACGCAATGACCGGTGTCGCTGCGATCTGGTGCGGATCAGCTCTGGGCTGCATGTTCTCAACCGTTAACCCCTTCTCAGTAGTAATCGCTTCCTCTGCAGCTGGTATCAACTTCAGTGAAGGTCTCACCATCAGACTTATCGGTCTCATCCTTGGTGTTATCATCACCCTTTGGTATATCTTCAGATATGCAAAGAAAGTTAAAGCTGATCCTACCGTAGGTATCAACTATGAGAACCAGGCATGGACCGAAGAGCACTTCGGATTCAAAGAAGAGCATGCAAAGAAGATGACCGGAAAAGACAAGTTCATCCTTGTTCTCTTCTTCCTCACCTTCGTTATCATGGTAGTCGGAGTTGTTAAACTTGACTGGTGGTTCGAGCAGATGGCAGTTCTCTTCCTTGTAAGCGGCGTCATCATGGGTATCATCGGTGGCATGAACGAAAAGAAGATCTGCGAAGTATTCATCAACGGAGCTTCCGATCTGGTTGGCGTAGCACTTGTTTGTGGACTTGCACGTGCGGTAAACATGCTTCTTACCAGCGGCAGAGTTTCCGACACCCTTCTGTACACCATGTCCGGTTGGGTTGAAGGAATGAGCCCGATCATCTTCGCTCTGACAGTAATGCTGATGTTCCTGGTACTTGGATTCTTCATCGCATCCACATCCGGACTTGCTATCCTCGCTATTCCTATCATCGCACCTCTTGCTGATACCGTAGGACTTCCCAGAGAGATCGTTATTTCCGGTTACCTCTTTGGACAGGGACTCATCAACCTGATCACACCTACCAACACCATTCTTCCTGTACTTCAGATGACCAACATCACCTACGACAAGTACCTGAAGTGGGTAATGCCTCTGTTCGGCCTCTATGCCGCACTGGGCGCAGTAATGCTCGTAATCGAGACAATGGTTTGCTAATATTTGACTTAGCGAGAAAAGCGGCTGCATTAAGCAGTCGCTTTTTTAATTGTATGGTTGACAAACCAAAAGGCTGCCCCACAGGGCAGCCTTCATATCATCTCAATCAAGACTTCTTATTATTCTTCTTATCAGGCACCTTGTAAGCGAAGTCCTCGCTGTAGCTCAGGATCTTGCCGGAGCCGGAGTTGCTCAGCTGGCCCACCTTGAAGATGTGCTCCACATCTTCCTCCGGATCCAGAGGCAGATCCGTTACGATGAGTTTTTCGCTGTTTCTGTAGAAGGTCGGGAATTCTTCGTCGTCCACGAAGATCCTGCTGGACTGGGTGAAGTTGTTACCGTAGATGTAGTACAATTCGCCGGAGACCTTCTTGATGGAATCGATGGAGATGGGCTTGACGCCCATGATCATGTCTTTCTTCGGGAAAGGATCTTCTCCGTTATAGATATATCTTTCTCCATAAAGGATGTCGTACTGCAGGGTCTGGAGATCCAGCTGGTAGGATTTCTTTTTGTCGTTGGTCTGGTGGAAGCGGAACATCTCGCCCACGTGGAGGTCTATGCTGTCGAAAAGTTCAGCTACGGCCTGATAGGCGTGGATGTCCTTTTTATGGCGTTTAAGGCCCAGATTGTCCCAGACAAGGTAATTGGTCTGATAGATGTTTTTGTTCTTTAAATCGTGGTTTTTGAGGCCCAGAGTGGGTAGGTGGTCGCCATAGAACATGATGACCGTGGGCTCCCCGCGTTCTTCTATATACTTTATGAGATCCGCTACGAACTGGTCCATTTCATGGAGCTGGTTCACGTAGTATTCCCACTGGCAGTTGGCTTCCGTGCTTCCCGCGCCCCATACGTCGATGGCCGGCTCTTCGATGAGATCCGCTGTGGGATAGCCGCCGTGGCCCTGGACGGATACGGCAAATACGAAGTCTTTGTCCTTGGTCGAGTCAAGGCAGTCTCCGATGTGAGGAATCAGCGTACGGTCTCTCATCCAGCCGATCTCGTTGACGTCCTTTTGGTTATCCATGTATTCGCTGGATGTGAAGTCGCTGAAACCGATGTTGGAATAGACTGTTTTGCGGCTGTAGAAGGTGGCGTAGTTGTTGTGGACCGCGTGGGCTTTCAGACCCAGGTCTTCGAGAACGTATGCGATGGACTCGCAGGTCCTGTCCTTGAGAACGCCCTTGTAGGGGTACTCACCTGCTCCGAAGTAACGGAGGGACATGCCTGTCAGAGTCTCAAACTCCGTGTTTACGGTACCTGCTCCGATGGTGGGCACGGTGTATAAACCGGAGGTATATTCTTTGGAAAGTTTGTGCCAGTTGGGCAGCGGATCGTCGGAGAACTTCAGGAATTTCACTGCCTTCGGATCAAAAAACGTTTCCAGCTGCACGATTATAACATTGGGCACATTCTCCGTATCGCCCGGCTCAAGCTTGGACTCGCTTTTCAAAATACTCTTGATGAGCTTTTCGGAGTAGTCCTGGGGCTTGTCTATGCCTGTGTCCGTCAGGGTGACCGTCAGGCAGTAAGGGAAGCCGTAGTCCTGGTACGCAAAGGCGATGTTTCCAAAATATGATGACAGCACCTTGGTCTCATAGCAGTACTGGGTCAGGCCGAAGAAACCGACGGCAGCCAACAGCAGGCCCGGAATTATGAGCTTAAAGTTGCGCTTTCCGTTATATTTAGGGCACTTGATGAAGAGGATCACAAGTAAGATCACGGCGATCACAAGCGCAGCGATCAAGACGATGCCCATGGCCTGTGACATGTACTTCGTAAGGACCTTGGCGCCTTCCTTGATCATCCTGAAGTCAGGCCCTGTCAAGGGCGTTACGCGGTTGGCCAGAATGAAGCCGTTGGCTGCGCCTAGGAACATCCACACCGTGAACACCAGGATGCGCCAAAATGCTCTCCTCTTGAAAAGGAATACCGGCAGGGTCGTAACGAAGATCAAAAGCGTATTATAAAAGAATACCTTGGTGCTCTCGTCCAAAAATATCAAGGCCTCGCCGAAGGAGTGCCTCGACATGCTTTCTATCAAGAAGTACAGCACAAAGCTTCCCACCAGCTGCAGCAGCACCGCGTACCTGTTACAGAACTTCAGCACCTTTTCTCTTCTTATAGATTTGTCTTTATCGTTTTCTTTCATAATCAAATGTCGCAAAATGATAAAACTAACTTAATATAAAATTATACCCCTCCCCCACCATTTGGTCAAGAGTCCGCGGCTTTAGGGTGTAATCCTAAAGAGAGTTTTTTGCGTAAACAAAAAGGGCCGCCTCATTTTTTGAGACAGCCCCTCGCTTGTTAAGTTTTAATTACTCGTTGATGATCTCTTCTTCCTTAGCATAGTCAAGGTTGTACTTTCTTACGTCGATGATGGAGATAAGTACGATGTTGATTGCAAGGAGAACGATGAATACCAGGTAAGCTCCTCTGAGTCCGCCGGTGAGCTGCAGGGCCAAGGAGTTGACCTTGTAGTTCAGCATGAGGACAATTTCCATTATCGGGAAGTAGATGGAGTATACCAGATCGAAGTTGTGGCGTCCAAATACGGATGCAGGAAGTGATGTCATGAAGTTTGCTGCAGCTCCGATAGCGATACCTACCATGGCAACGCAGATGTAACCACCGATCATGTTGTTGAAGGTGTAGTTAACGAGGAGAGCTACGATGTACCAGCAAAGGAATGCGCGGATAGCGAACTTTACGCCGAACTTCTGGTCGATCCAGCCGAATCCATAGGATCCGCATACACCGATGAGTGCGCAGAAGGTCATGAGGCCGATAGCCTTGGCTTGTGTGAATCCGAGCTCCATGTTTCTGGGAACCATCTGGGACATAACGCCGGTGGTAACCAGCTGGTTGATACCGATGATGATGGAAACGATCCACATTTCCTTTGTCTTAAGGAGGGAAGCAACGGTCCATCTGGACTTGGTTCCTTCGCTCATGTCAGCATATTCTCTTTCATATACTTCCTTGGTTACGTTATCAGGATACATTCCCCTTTCCTGAGGATAGTTTCTGACAAGGATGTAGCCAACGATAGCAATTACGATTCCGAGGATACCGGTTACGGTCATGCCCTTTGCCATTCCATAGGTGCCGATGAGAGCAGCGATGAGAGGAACGTAGAGAGCGGAACCGAGGTTGTGGCCCATGGTGGTGTAGCCGTTGGCAAGTCCCTTCTTCTTAGGGAACCACTGGGTTACAAGGTTTCCACCGCCGAGGTAAGCAGCACCATTGATGAAGATGGTTACCAGGGTGAGGCCGATGAAGTATGATGTAGTTGTTGTAGCGTGTCCGTAGTAGATGTAGGATGCACCAGCCAGTGCAAGGAATACTGCGGAGAAGAGTCTGCCGCCCATCATGACGCAAAGTCTTCCGAGGATGAAGTAAGCAACTACACCGATAAGTCCTGCATAGAATGCAAGGTTGAGCAGTTCAGCGTGAAGTGCAGTCTGGTCTGCAAAGCCGAGTTCCTGCCAGTGTGCGCCTGCGAAGGCGTCGATTACGATGTTCTGTCCGTCGATGGAGAAACCGATCAGGAACCAGAACATGAACATGCAGTAAAAGATTATGAGCCAGCCCTTACCAAAGTTTGACTTGGTATTCTCTGACTGAAGTTTTACGTTATTTTTGTCAGACATTTCTAAAAACCTTTCTATTTTGCGGCGGCTCCTGATGAGGGAGCGCCGCTTTGAATTACCTTTTTCCGAATCTTTCATCCGATGCGGTCATGACCATATCATCCCAACTATCGAAGTCAGTACTCTCCCTGACGAAACCGTCCAGCAAAGTCTTGGAAAACACAAGCCTCGGGGAGTCCCATGTGCACATTACGGCGCTGGAGTAGCGGAACGCTTCGAAGTTATCCAGCTTAGTATGTTTTTGCATGAACTCGTCCGTAAAAATATCGTTTAATATTTTTTTGAACTGTTCGTCGTTGTTGTAGGATACGTAGTCATTAAGCATAATTATTTACTCTCCGGATGATCTTTGTAATATTCTTCTGCTGCCTTGAATACATACTCTCTCCAGACAGGTTCGTCTCTCTTCATGCAAGGACGGATGATCTCGTCTTCCTGATCTCCCATACCGTTGATGGTTTCTTTTCTCTGAACGGTCAGGTAAAGAGCGGGTTCGTTGGGAGGGCATCCAAGGATCCAGAATGCATTGGGGTGATCCTTGAGGTATTTCTTGGTGCAGTTTCCGTGAAGTACGATTCTCTCGTCGGGAATGTCAGCAGGGATGGTGTTCTTAGGTCCTGCAACGATGGTCATTCCGGCGTTCTTGTCGTATTCGCCTACAGCCTTAAGCTCTTCCATGTTGATAGCAAGCAGTGCCTGGCAGCTGGAGCAAGCGCCTTCGCATCTTACGTCGTATTCAGGCCATCTCTTGCTCATGTCGCCGATGTAAGGGATCCACATGGGCTTGAAGCATTCTTCGATGGTGTTGCCGACTACTTCGATCTGGTCCATGTTGTAGGAACCAAGTCCTGCTTCTTCAGCAACGGTGAAGTAGCTTACGCCGGAAGTATCGATACCGGTTACTTCGCAGGCAACTCTGTCGATAGCTACAGGGTCCTTGGAACCAAGGATCATGTTGGATTCGATAGGAACAGGCATATGAGGGCTGTATCCGGATGCTGCTCTGAATGCATCCATGATGTTAAGGTCAGCTCTGCATACGGACCAAACGTCCATCATGGACATGGTCAGGTTCTGCTGATGCATCTGCATATGAACTTTGTCCTGTACAACGCCCTTGATGTTCTTAAGTGCGCCGGAGAATACCATAGAAGCGTGTGCCTTGAGGATAGGCAGGTTGATCAGATGATCAGCTTCCATAAGTCTTCTGGGAAGTTTGATATGGTCGAGGTTGGATCTGTAGTCACGTACTGCAACGTTTACGAGGTCCTTATCTCTCTTGATATCGTAGCATTCAACGCCTTCTTCATCAGCCATTTTCTTGATGCCGCTTACTTCGAAGCACTCTACGGTATCGCATCCGATAGCTGCTGCTTCTGCGATTACGATCTCCTTAGGCTGAGCCTTCTTAACTTCTCTGATGACCGCACGGATAACTTCCGGATTGGTGCAGACTGAAGTCTCAGGGGGTTCTGCGTGGCCTGCGTTGGGCTTGAGCATAACTACGGAACCCTTATGGATCAGGTTCTCTACGCCGCCGAGCAAATCAAACACCTTGGTAACATTCGCCTGAATGTCTTCACCCTTTACAAGAGCTACTTTTGATTTGTTACTCATGTTATCTCTCCTTTCATGAGCTAATAATTTTTTAAATTTATAACCTTTGGTTAAGTATTTGGTTTTGCATAATTTATGTGCAATTCTTATGCCAAGGCAAAAAACGGGGTTTAGGGCGGTTTTTGGGGCCTTTTTTGGCAGTTTTTGGCGGTTTTGGGCCCCGTTTATTGCATTTCCGCAATTGGGCCGTTGCAGTTCTGCAACGATTTCCCAAATTTCGCAAAAAACTCTCGCCCTATAATTAAAAACCACCGAGCTTTCCTTCAGGTTAAAACTCAGTGGCCTTATTATCATATAATATATGTAGGGTTGTGTCCTAGCCCTTCATGTGGTTGATCATGCTGGCCAGATACCCTGCTCCGAAGCCATTATCGATATTCACGACGCTCACTCCGCTGGCGCAGGAATTGAGCATGGCAAGGAGTGCTGTCATGCCCCCGAAGGCCGTGCCGTAGCCTACGCTGGTGGGCACCGCGATTACCGGGCAGTCTGCCAGACCGCCTACAACGCTGGCCAGAGCGCCTTCCATGCCTGCGATGGCGATGATCACGCGGGCGTTCAAAATATCATCCGTATGCTTCAGCAGACGATGAATGCCTGCTACGCCTGCATCATAGACACGATGAACTTCGTTTCCCAGAGCTTCGGCTGTGACCGCCGCTTCTTCAGCTACGGGTATATCCGAAGTGCCTGCGGTTATGACCAGCACATAGCCCGGCGCGTCCTTTTCAATCATCTGGCCGACGACCGCGATTCTGGCTTCTTCAAAATATTCAAAAGGAATGTCCTTGGTGAAATGATCCGCCGCCTTCTGGCTCATCCTGGTGACCAGGATCATCTTCTGGCCCGCTTCCCACATGGCGTGGGCGATGCGGTCGATCTGTTCCGGGGTCTTGCCGGCGCCGTAGATGACTTCGCCGATGCCCTGTCTAAGGCCTCTATGCATGTCGAGCTGCGCTATATCTATGTCCTGGATGGGTCCCAGGCGAAGCTCCATAACGGCCTCGTCCACAGACTTTTCACCTGATTGAACCTTGTTAAGCAGTTCCTTCAACTCTTCTTTATTCATTAAAATTCTTCCTTTCAGATCCAATTCCCCCTGTTCGCTAATTATATGACATGATTGTAACAGATGTCAATATTCTAATTTGCTGTTGCAGTGATGTGGGCTTTGTTGCATTTCTGCAACGCAAAAAATGCAAGTTTCTAAGCAAAATAGCCTGGGGGAGGCGTTTTTTGCGCATATTTGGCCGTATTGGCCCGAATTTTCGTATGGCATAGTTCTTGCTTTATATTTTAGCATCAATTTGAATCATACAGACCCAAGGAGGTATATATAATGAAAATCGCATTTGTAGGAACCGGAATGATCGGTTCAGGTCTTGCAGTTAACGCCGCTCTCAAAGGTCAGGACGTCGTCCTTTACGACGTAGTTGACACCGAGGTCGTCAAGGGCACCGTGAACAAAGTTTTCGACATTCTCGTTGAAGCCGGAGCTTTCGATCGCGCCCGCGCTGATGAGGCTTTCGCAAACATGAGCTTCACCCAGGATCTGGCCGAGGCTGTCAAGGGAGCTGACTTCGTACAGGAGTGCGTTCCTGAGAAGATCGAGCTTAAGCACAGCACCTACAGAAATATCCAGGAGATCTGCGGTGAGGACGTGATCATCGCCAGCTCCACCAGCGGCATGTTCCCTTCCAAGCTTTCCGAAGGTGCTCTCTATCCCGAAAAGATCATCGTCGGACATCCCTACAACCCCTCCTACCTGCTGCCTCTCATCGAGATCTGCGGACCTCACGCATCTTCTGAGACACTGGACAAGGCCTGTGAAGTATATAAGGCAATGGGCAAAGAGCCCGTCATCTGCAAGAAGGAAGTTACCGGTTTCATCGTAAACAGCCTTTCCTGGGGCGTTATGGATGACGGTATCCAGAAGGTTCTCGACGGCATCTGCGACGTAGAAGACGTGGACAAGGCTATCATGTACGGCCCCGGCCTCCGCATGGCTATCACCGGTCAGCTCCTGACCATGTCCATGGGTGTCAAGGGCGGCTTCCGCGTCATGGCTGAAAAGTACGGCGCAACCGCAGCTCGTCGTCCCGAGCAGATCCCTCACTACCCTGAGATCGAAGACGGCGTCGAAGCCGAGATCGCAAACAGAAGCGAAGTCCAGGGCCAGAACTTAGATGACATCACCAAGTTCAGAGACAAGGCCTTCGTAGAGATCCTGAAACTCCAGGGCAAAGGATTCTAATTCAACAAAAAAATAATAACAAAATAAAACACTATTCCCAAAACAAAATCACACCGCCTTTTGACGGTGTGATTTTGTTTTTTGCTATTTATTCTTCTTGGTGATCTTGTTAATGACGATCTTGCCGGCACGCTTAGCGGCGTAGGCTGCCACCTTAGGCAGCTTGTCCTCCGCCTTGCACATCTTGCTGGCTTCAGGATGCTCTCTGTGAAGATGGATGGCGTCGAATTCGCACTTGGTGGTGCAAAGTCCGCAGCCGATGCAGCGATTCTCGTCCACGGTGGTCGCTCCGCAGCTTAAACATCTCTTTGCCTCAGTCATGACCTGCTCCTCGGTCAGGCACATTCTAAGATCGTCGAAGGTCTCGATGGCGATGCCGGCCTTCTTTCCGGGGATCTGTCTCTTGGCATTATCGAAGGATTCCATCTTTGTGGGATCTGCGATATCTTCCTTATCGAGCTCGATGAACTCCCTGCGGTCTCTCGCCAGATCAAGTCTGTTGCCGGGGTGCACGAATCTGTTGATAGAAACCGCTCCCTCGCGGCCGCCTGCGATGGCGTCAATGGCGAATCTGGCTCCGGTGAAAATATCTCCGCCGACAAAGATGTCGGGTTCTCCGGTCTGTCTGGTGAGAGGATCAGCCACAATGGTGCCGTTGGGTCTTACTTCCACCTTGGTATCCTTGAGAAGGTCGCCGAAGATGGCAGCCTGTCCAATGGAAAGAAGCACGTGGTCGCACTCCACCGTCTTCAGTTCATCTTCATCATACTTAGGATTGAATCTACCGTCTTTATCGAAGACTTCGGTGCACTGTTTGAGCACGATCCCGGTAAGTTTGCCGTTCTCGCTGAGCACTTCCTTAGGTCCCCAGCAGTTCTTTACGATGATACCCTCTTCAACAGCTTCATCGATCTCTTCTCTTGATGCAGGCATCTCGTTGGGTCCTTCCAGGCAGTACATCTCGACGGTCTCTGCGCCGGATCTTAAGGCGGTCCTAGCCACGTCGATGGCAACATTTCCGCCGCCGATGACTACCACCTTGCCGCTCAGCAGTTTGGTCCTCTCGATATTAGCCCTTCTCAGGAAGTCGATGCCGGTCTCAGCCAGTTCCTCTCCGGGAATGCCTGCGGCCCTTCCGCCCTGCATTCCGATGGCAAGGAAGAAGGCCTTGTAGCCCTGAACTCTCAGATCATCGAGAGTAATATCTTTTCCTACTTCAACGCCGGTCTTTATTTCAACGCCCATCTCTCTGATGGTGTCGATCTCCGCATCGATTATATCCTTTTCAAGTCTGTGGCTGGGCACGCCAAGGGTGAGCATTCCGCCGGGCCTTGTTTCCTTTTCAAAGACGGTCACGGGATAGCCATCACGTCTTAAGAAGTAGGCAGCAGAAAGTCCTGCAGGGCCGGCGCCTATGATGGCCACCTTAAACTCGTCACCCCAGAAGCCACCGTCATGTTTCTCGCAAAGAGGCACATAGCGGTTCTCGGCCTTCAGTTCCTGAGCTGCTATGAATTTCTTTATTTCATCTATGGCCAAAGGCTGGTCTACAGTGCCTCTGGTGCAGGCGTCTTCACAGCGACGATTGCAGATGGCTCCGCAAACCATAGGGAAAGGATTGTCCTGCTTGATCAGCTTAAGGGCGTCCATATAGCGTCCTTCTGAAGCCATTTTGATATAGCCCTGAACGGAAAGATGCACCGGGCAAGCGGTCTTGCAAGGCGCAGTACCGGTGTCATAGCAGTTGATCCTTGCGTCGTCCCTATAGTTATAGTTCCACTTTTCAGCGGGCCAGCTCTTGGCATTGGGAAGTTCGGTCTTAGGATAGGTGAACTCCGATCCGTCCTTATGGCAAAGCTTCTGCCCGAGCTTAGCTGCTCCTACAGGACACACTTCCACGCACTTACCGCAGGCCACGCATTTATCCTTCTCCACTCTGGCGCGATATGCTGATGCGGACATATTTGGCGTGTTAAAGAGCTGTGACGTTCTTAATGCGTTGCAGACTCCGGGGGCGCAGTTGCAGATGGCAACTATCTTATCCTCGCCGTCGATGTTGGTGATTTGGTGGACGTAGCCATGTCTCTCGGCTCTCTCCAGGATCTCATAAACCTCTTCTTTGGTGATGTAACGGCCTATGCCGCGGTCGTCCATGTATTCAGCCATGTCTCCCATGCCGATGCAGTAGTTTCCGCGAATCTCACCGGATCCCTCGCCTCTCATGGCCTGCTGTTTACGGCAGGAGCATTCTGAGATTCCGTACTTGTCGTACATGTCGATCCAGCGGGAAAGGTGCTCCACGGGAGCCGTCTTATTCTCCAACTCGATGGCCTTCTCCACTGGGATAACGTGCATTCCAACTCCTGCTCCTCCCGGAGGCACCATCTGCGTGATGCCTGCCAGCGGCAGCTGGGTCATCAGATTGAAGAAGGTGGCAAGCTGGGGGAACTCGTCGGTGAGCTTGTCCTGCATCATCATGAATTCAGCGGAGCCGGGAACGAAGATGGGCAGCTCGTACTGCTTATGTTTGTCCGGATCTTTGGATCTGTTCTGTTCGATAATTCCGATCCAGCGAAGGCGCTCCACCATGGCCTGAGTTTCATCGAGAGTCATGCCGTTCATCTCCGCAAGCTCAGGCACTGAGTATGGGACGCGGGTTTTTTTGAAGTTCAAAAGGAACTTTACCTGCTCCTTATTAAGGATCATGTCCAGCATCCAGTATTCCGGATCGCGATTGTTGATCTTTCCTGTATATTTCTTTAAATATCTATCTGTGATAAGGGTGGCCAGTTTCAGGACGAGTTTTTCCTTCTCAGGGTCCTCAGCCACATAATTCGGGTCCTGCCAGTAATCATTTTCGTTGATCATTGGATCGCCGATCTTCCATTCAGCAAGGCTCTTTCCCATGTGTATTTCCTCCGTAATTACAAAGATAATTGCTAATAATTAATTATATCATAAGCTAGGGATATCTTCTATGTCCAGATCCTCAAAGCTGTAGATCTGGTTGTAGAGGGCTTTGTCCTTCTTGTAGTAGAAAGCCCATTCCTTGTCGCCGTAGCAGAAGTGCCACCACTCGCCGTCGTAAGGTGCGAAGCCTTCCGCCATCATGGCTTCTCTTAATACCTTGCGGTTGGTTCTGGCCTCCTCTGAGATATCGTCTCTGTCATAGTAGATCAGGTCCGTTGTCAGGTCGTCGAGGTCTGTGCCGAAGTCGATGGAGTCGCCCTTGGATTCGTCATAGATGGCTACATCCACCGCTCCGCCCGTGGGATGGCCTGCAACTGTAGGGATCGCGATCTTCTCATGGATTCTTTCATAAAGCTCCAGTTCATCATCAAACTGGTCCTTGAATTCCTCCAGGATCTGCTCAAAGATAGCCTGCTGCACCTTCATCTCTCTGAAGGCGTAGCCAACCCAAAGCTTGTAGTTTGGATCAACTGCTTTAAGACGTTTAGCCACGTTGATTAGCTTTTCGTATACGGTCTTTCTCACTGCCAAGGACGGACATCCGCCTGTCATCATCATACCTTCTGCGTATTTACCGAAGACGTATTCGCCCTCAGCAGGTATAAACACGAATTTCTCTTTGTCGGTCTCAGGATCTACTCCATTTACGGTGAGCAGGTCTGCATATTTTACGAAATTATTGGTTGCCATAAATGTCCTCCTTCTTATACCAAGCGCAGTTCCACAAGCGCTGATTTGCATAGCTACTTATGATCATTATAACACATTTTGGCTTTCATCAAAAAGCCTTTTGTGTTAGCGCTCCCTTCGGTGTATAATGTACCTGTGAAAGGAGAGGCGATTATGAAACACTTAAAGAAGATAATTTGCTTAGTGATGGTGCTGACATTTGTGTTTACATTTGCGAGTCCGGTATCCACTGCGGATGCCGCCACCAAGAGCATCAAAGAAGGTGTATGGAAAAATATTAAATCCACTTCTAACTATTACAAGGTGGTTGTGCCCGGCGAGGGCTATGTAACCCTTTCAGCAAAAAACACTAAAGGCGGAATTGCATATTTCGATTTTCTGAACAGCAAGAAGCAATTCTTTTCAGATCCGGAGACGGTCTACGGTTCAGGAACCAAGGCCACAAGCATCAAAGTGCCGGTCTCTAAAGGTACCTACTACATCAGGCTTAATGATGACTCCTATTTCGATCTGGCAGGCTATGCCTATGCCAAGTATACCTTCACCTCCATCAAGCAGGCGAAGAACTACTGCATGGCTAAAGCGCTCACCCTTAAATCCGGCAGCTACAAGATGATCTATCAGACCCCGAAGTATAGCTTCGACAGGTTTTTTAAGATCAAGCTGAGCACTGCCAGGAAGATCACTGTTAAATCAAAGAGTGAAGTACTGATTTATGATATTGAAGGAAACACCATCAGTACGACCGATGATTTTGATAACAACAACATGAGAATATACAAGACCAAAAAACTCAAAGCGGGCACCTATTACCTTCAAGTGCAGTACATGTATTATGACGTGACGAGTATTTACAAAGTCAAGTGGCAGTAAAGGAGGCGGAAAAAATGAAACAGATGAAGAGAATTTTTTGCGTATTCATGATGATTGCCTTCGTGCTTACCTTTGTGTCACCGACTTCCATTGCGGATGCTTATACCAAGAGCATTACTGAGGGCGAATGGAAGAACGCACATTCAGAGAATGACTACTATAAAGTTGTGGTCGGCGGCGAGGGATATATAACCCTCACTTCGAAGAGCGATAAAGAAGGATATATTCCCTATTATCAGATTTTGAACAGCAAGAAGCATGAGTTTTCGGATCACACCTATGTAGATGGCGGATATGATGGTAACAAGACCATCAAGGTGGCGGTTTCCAAGGGAACTTACTACATCAATTATTTCGGAGATGAAAGTGACGACACGGCTTGCGTCAAGTATACCTTCACTTCCATAAAGCAGCCGACGAACTATTGCAAAGGCAAGGCTATCACCTTAAAGGCCGGTACCAAAAAGAAGATGTATCAGACGCCGAAATACGGTTTCAACAGATATTTCAAGATCAAGCTGGGTACTAAAAGAAGGATCTCCGTGTATTCGGAAAGCAAGATATTTATCTTTAATTCCAAAGGAAACGATCTTGATACCGACACAAGTTTCACGGATGACGGCAATGTTTTAAAGTACAGGACGACTAAGAAGCTTCCGGCTGGTACTTACTATATAGTATCCATGGTTGACTCCCCGGGTAAATCTGCCATCAACACCGTAAGGTGGCAGTAAAGTGTAAGCAATCGTGCGGTGCTTGCCATTTCATGGCTAGCCATAGAGGCGCTCTTGTAGTATAATATTATCGTAACATGTGACAAGGAGGAGATCATTAGTGAGCGTATATGACGAAATAATGATTTTGGACTGCCCCTACTGCGGAGGGCCCGGAGTGCTTGAAGAAGAGCACGGCTGGAGTTGGTACGTAGTATGTGCCGATTGCGGTGCCCAGGGCGGATTCATTGAATATAAAGGTGAGGAAGACCGGCTTGAGGCTGCCAAAAAGGCTGCCTTCGTGTGGAATCAGGGAAAGGCCAGAAATCCTAAACCAAGTGACTGAATAAGGTTGTATGTTAAAAGCCCGCTGAATCAATCAGCGGGCTTTGTATTATCTTTGTTACTCCTTATTCGCATCAATGCCTGTGGAGGCCGTGACCCGAATTGGAAACTATGAGAGCAGCTGCCGTTACTATCAGAGCGGGAAGGAGCCATTCAAAGCCCAGATCCGCAAGCGGAAGCCTCTCCATGCCAAAGGATCTGCCTGTGAGAGAAGACAGCGTGCTCATCAAGGAGATTGCAGCAGTTATGCCTGCCGCCCACCTGTAGACATACACATCGTGTATCTTCGATCTGAAAAGTCTGAGCACGGTCAATACTATCAAGACCGGATACATGACTTGAAGGATCGGAGCTGCTATGGATATGATCGTGCTTATTCCAAAGTTGGAGATCCCCCAAGAGAATAGGGTAAAGATGATGACAAAAGCCTCATAACTAACCTTGCCTTTGGTCAGATCCGCAAAATACGATGAGACCGACGTGAGAAGTCCCACAGCCGTCGTCATGCACGCGCAGGCCACAATGACCGCAAGCACTATCAACCCGGGTTCTCCGAGGACGTCTCCGGTCAGTTTGGTCAAAAGCTCCGTCTGTGTGAGTCCCGGATCATACACTCCGTTTGCCGTGGCGCCGAGCCAGGCAAGACCGCCATAGACGATAAACAGAAGCAGTCCGCAGATCAGTCCTGATGAGGAAATAATCCCGAACTGAGACGTGGGATCCTTGTATCCTTTGTTGATTATCTCGAAGACTATGGCCATGGAGAAGACAGCAGAACCCATCATATCCATGGTCTGGTAACCTGAGACTACACCGTTTCTGATGACGTGGGAAAGGAGATCAGGGTCTCCTTTAGGACCCATGGGATTCATAACGCCTCTCGTTACGAGATAGATGAGGGCGATGAACATTATGGGTGAGAGAACTTTGCCGATGACATCAATGACCTGAGCACGGCGATAAGCAAAGATGAAACAAACGAGAAAGAAGATGCCGGTCACGATCACACTGTTCGCACCGTCTAAAAGCGGTGCGACACCGATTTCATAGGTAATAGCACCGGTTCTGGGGATAGCAATGAAAGGTCCTATTGAGAGGCAGGACAGGGCCAGGAAGAGTTTGGACATCTTACTTCCCAGAACCTCCGTGATGCCCTCAACACCGTCACCGATCCAGGCGATGGTGAAGAGCGCAAGCAGACTCAATCCCGCATCTGCAGCAATGAAGCAAATAAATCCGATGAACCAGTTTCCTCCGCTCATGAACCCTAAATACGGCGGGAAAATCAGGTTGCCTGCTCCAAAGAACATCGCAAAAAGCGCAAAGCCCAACGTCAAAGAATCAGACGTTTTAATTTTTTTCATAATTTCACCTGTACAACAACAATACTTTCCATATCAATTATAACACCGCTGTTTTAGCAAAGCAATTTTACAGAACATTCTCAAAATTCCTACAGTATAAAAGCCCGCTGATCGTTTCAGCGGGCTTGTCCTTAGCATCTAGTGTTATTTCACACTATTTGTTTTCAAGTGCGTTTTTCTTTAGTTTGCGGTTTAATTAAATACTTTTCTTATGTCCTCTGATCCAGGAAAGGATTTCATTGTAATCTGCAAAGCCTTCTGCGATTTTCATCCCCAGATCATAAACCTCTTCATTTGTAGCTTCGATTCTAATTCCGTTCAACTCAAGAAAGGACAGGCTGACTCCAGGAGTGCTTCATCTCTTATGCCCACATCACCGCCGGTGGCCTCAGCCATGATCTGATGGAGAAGAAGCGCTTTTTCTTTACTGATTTTGATCATTTTGCCATCCTCCTTAAATATAGGATTAATTTATCCTATATTTTAATGTTCCTATTTGTTGCTGTCAAGATATTGATTCTCCGATACAAAACCCCGTAAGCTTTGAAAATCAAAAGTTTCCGGGGTTATTACAATTATTACTATCATATTACATTCGCTTCTTTATCGATGTGTTTCGATCAATTCACGGAGCTTTTCAATGATAGCATCTGCGTCCATGCCTGATTTTTTGCTCATCTCAGATATGGTCGCCCTGCCCATCATTATTTTTCCCATAGGAGTATTCAGCATTTTAAACTTGTTGTTTATCTTAGACATTTCTTCTTTCAACCATGGATACTGATCTAACAGATCGGTCAGTTTTGTTTCTTTAGCGATCTTCATAATACACCTCACACTTTCACGTCCGGATTCTTTTCACCGAACTTTTCTTTAAGCGTCTCGCAGATCTCAGCGCGTTCTTTGCCCTGCTTTTCCATGTTCTTGATTGTCTTGTATGCGGCAAATAACGTAGATGGACCGATTTCGGAGCTGAAATAACCTATGCCCTGATTCCAGGCCAGGAGTTCAAATACGTCGTCCAAAGCCGCGCTGTTCAGTCCGTGGATATATGCCTTTACCAGCTCGCGGGTAGCCTGGCGCATCCTTCCTGAACCTACTGCATTTGTAAGGGAAAGGAGCAGCCTGATTTCATAAGGCAGATGCCTATGCTCGTCATTCCATGTCAGATCCCAGAAGTTCACAGCGATATTGCCGAGCTTATCATCTATAAGCGGCATGTTGGTCAGCGCTGCCGGGCGCATGGGGATTTCCTTTTCTTCCTGCTTTACTTCTTTGCGATAGAAGTAAGCATGGAACTCTGCGTCGCCTTTCTTTTCTGTAAAGTGTTCAAAGCCGAGGCCTTCCATAACCTCATACAGGGGAATGGGATCGAAGCTCTGAATGATCTCCAGTCCGCAGCCTGCGGGAATCTGCATAGCCTGTCTTTTCACTCCCTGAAAGAAATTACCCTGAATACCCCTTACATCTATCTGTTTGAATCCATTGATCTTATCTTTCCATTCCATGATGATCCCTCTTCAGTCCAAAATGTTTCCGTCGCGGGAAATCGTTACCACCTGCCAGGGAATAAACTTTCCGCTGTTTCTGAGAGCGTTTTCTGCAGCTCTCTGGAGTCCTCCGCAACAGGGAACTTCCATGCGGACGATGGTCACGCTCTTGATATCGTTGTTCTGAATGATCTCTGTCAGTTTGTCGGTATAGTCCACCATATCCAGTTTCGGACAGCCGATGATTGTTATCTTACCGCGCATGAACTCTTCATGCATGTTTGCGTACGCATATGCAGTGCAGTCTGCAGCTATCAGCAGCTTTGCTCCGTCAAAGAAGGGTGCCTGGGTAGGTACCAGCTTGATCTGGCAGGGCCACTGTCCCAGGCGGGAAGCTGGCTTAGCCATGCTGGTCTGTGTATTATCTTCTTCCTTATGTGCAAACTGCATCATCTTAGATCCCGGGCAACCGCCTTCATGGTGTTCATGCTTCATTTCGTTCATTTCTTTTGCCTCCTGTGCTCTTTTAACTGCTGCCTCATCGTAGGCAGGTGCTTCTCTTTGTTCAAATGTTATTGCTCCGGTCGGGCAGTTTGGCAAGCAATCGCCAAAACCGTCACAGAAATTCTCTCGTACGAGTTTCGCCTTGCCATCTACGATATCGATGGCGCCTTCGTGACAAGCTGCTGCACAAAGCCCGCAGCCATTGCATTTTTCTTCGTCTATATGAATGATTTGTCTTAACATTTCGTTTCCTCCTTGTCTTTACACCTGCATTGTAGTATGATATGAATGATAAGTATGTGGTTATAACCACATTTTGAAAATTTTTTGGAGCAAAAAATGGAAATTCTATTCATAAAAAACACCGCCCTCTTTCGCGGCATGTCTGAGGATGAAGTGCAGTCCGCTCTTAAAGTACTTCAGGCCGTTGAGAGACAGTATATTAAAGATGATATAGTATTGCACGCCGGCGATACGACTGACCGCATGGGACTCGTCCTCTCCGGCAGCGTTACCATAGAGAGCAACGATGCATGGGGAAACCGGACCATATTGAGCCATGTGGGCAGGGGCCAGTTTTTTGCTGAAACTTATGCCCTCTTCAAAGATGAGCCTCTTCTCGTGGATGTGAGGGCAAATGAAAAAAGCGCCGTACTGTTTCTCAGAAGCGGCAATATTCAGGCTCTGATGGATCAGTCTGCCCCCTGGGCCAATAAATATATGACCAATATTCTGATGATCTCCGCGCGCAAAAACCTGATGCTCTCAGGAAGAAGCTTCCATACCGCGCCGAAGACCATACGGGGAAGAGTTCTGTCTTATCTGAATTCGGTATCTCTTCAGAAGCACAGCAATGAATTCGACATACCTTTTGACCGCCAGCAGCTGGCCGATTACCTCAATCTGGAGCGAAGCGCCCTTTCCAAAGAACTCGGTAAAATGCAGCGGGATGGTCTTATCAAAACAAAAAAGAACCACTTCGTGATTCTTTCCTGATGGTTAGCAAAAAGCCCGCCGATCGTATCAGCGGGCTTTATATTACTCCGTTATTGGCTGATTCTCTTTTTTCTTCTCTTTCCTGATCCAGAACAGGAATCTTATGATGATGATCAGATCTACCACCACCAGAAGCAGCGAGATCGCTCCCAAATACTCGTTAACGGCTTCTATCTCATCCGAAAGGAAGAAGTCGTAGCAACCGTGAAGAATGAACGGGATCAGGAATCCGGGTATGATGTAGGATTTTTTGCCGGTCTCAAGGGCTTTAGCTACGAACCAGCCCATGATGAAACCGTATGCAACGTGAGGTATGCACAGTCCCCTGACGATGATCTCCATAGGACTGGATTCAAGCAGATATACCGCGCTCTCGATGATGTCGAAACCGATGGCCACGATGCCGAAGAAAGCCACGATCTCCACCTTGGTAAGGGTGCCTTCGTACCTTTTGACACCTCTGTTTGCGGCGTGGTATTTGACAAATTCCTCGACAAAGGCCGCCAGAATGAAGTCATGAAAAAATGCGTTCAAAAGCGGGTAGGTCTTCCCAAGGCCCGTAAGTGCCCATGCAATATTAAGTACCAGTGCCAGAAGAACCACTCCCAAGCAGCAAAGAAGCCCTGCCCCAAGGAGACGATTTGCAGCGTGTCTGTACATTTGATCTTCTTTTCGAATGCCTCTCAGGTAAAAGAAGATAAGAACCGCGGGTATTAAACTTACAATTAGTAAAAGAATCAGTATAAGCATGATTTTTCCTATCTGTGTTTTCGCAAAATATTACTGGCTTATTATATCACATTCTTAATGCCGTATAAAACATGGCGTTGTTGCATTCCTATAACAAAACCCCGGAAGTTATATAGCTCCGGGGTTATTGATGTTTTTTGTATTAATATAATTTTGCACCTGCAGGAATGCTGTCATCAAGGATGATGAAGTTAAGTGCTTCTTCTCCCTCGTAGTTGTAGAGCATAGAGCAGAGCATTCCGTTGGACTCAACTCCCATCATTGTTCTGGGAGGAAGATTGGTGATCGCTACTGCAGTTTTTCCAACTAATTCTTCGGGTTCATACCATTCGTGGATGCCGGAAAGTATAGTTCTGTCAACGCCTGAGCCATCATTTGCGGTGAACTGCAGGAGCTTCTTTGACTTGGGTACTGCGAAGCATTCCTTGATCTTAACTGCTCTGAAGTCGGACTTGCTGAATGTCTCAAAATCTACGTAGTCTGTGAACAGAGGCTCGATCTCTACCTTGGAGAGATCCAGCTTCCTCTCAGTCTTCGGTGCGGGCTTATCCTTGGCATCCATCGGCTTCATTGTCGGGAAGAGAACTCTGGTAACTAATCCGACGGCATATCGTCCTAATAGGCCGTATAGCGTTTGGGTCGCCGCTAAAGTCAGCCATATCTTCCTATATCGTCGCATTGAATACGTAATGGATGTATGGGGTTTTGTATCGGTGTATCATAGATTGCAGCCAGATAATATATCAGTTTTTTTCCACTGTCCGGATAGAGAACTATCTACATCCATAGTAATTTTACGTATTGACTGTAAATGTTATTATTTAATAGAACTATTGTAGGCTGTTTTTAGTAAGTGTGTTAGCATTTTGCTTTAGGAATTGATTTGCAATATAATTTAGGTAGAGAAATTCCACCATATATCATGGTAGTTTAAAGGTAGTTCTATCAAGCGCCTTCCCTCTATTTTTCTGACTTGCATAATGATTTTTGGTTTTCTTTTTTAATTATTATAAACCGAAAAGGTATTAACATCAACATCTAATCACTTTGGCGCTTTGGTACTTTAGTGCCCCAAAACAAGCAAAAACCGTTTTCTTTGGATCTAAAGTACCATTGTTTGCATATTATATGATTATTATCATAAAAATAAGGAATAATATCTCTTTTATATGAAGGGAGTGATCAAACATGAGAGATTTAAATGCTATCGTTGTTGCTATGATTCAAATGCGAATAGTGAAAGGACTTGAAAACAAAGAAAGAAACATCCAGCATGCACTTGATATGATTGATGCTGCCGTTATAGGAAAGCCTGTGGATATAGTAGCTCTTCCAGAAGTATTTGCCACTGGGTTTCCTCCCCTTTATCCCGTAGATATGGATCTTTGGAAACAATGGGGTGAGCGTCTTCCCGACAAGGTTGGAGAAGAGCCAATTGAAAGTCCTACGCTAATGCGTTTATCCGCAAAGGCAAAAGAGCATAATATTTTCATCCAGGCCGGTTCAATTCTAGAGTTGGATACTGAGGGTAATTTTCATAATACTGCTTGC
Organism: Bacillota bacterium; assembly: GCA_017394515.1. GTDB lineage: Bacteria > Bacillota > Clostridia > Peptostreptococcales > Anaerovoracaceae > RUG754. The sequence continues at coordinate 48,615 of JAFPXY010000048.1, forward strand.
CTTTTAGATAATCATGGCCGTTTCTTAGGGAAGTATAGCAAAGTTCAGCCTTGGACACCTGAACCAGGTGGCAGAGAAGTATTTCCAGTAATTGATACTGAAATCGGAAAGATCGGCATGAATATTTGCTATGACGGTAGTTTCCCTGAAATTTCTCGAATTCTTGCTCTAAAAGGAGCAGAAATAATCTTCCGTCCATCGGAATGGAATGATCCATTAAGCTCCGAAGGTTTAGATTGGTGGAAGATTGAAAATCAATCGCGAGCAATAGAAAACCACTGCTATGTTGTTGCTGTTTCTTGTGTTGAACAAGATGAGTTGTTTACATACCCTGGAAGAAGCATGATGGTTGACCCTTGGGGAAGAATTCTTCTAGCTGCATCAGACGGTATGGGTGAACGAATTCTTGTTCATCATGTTAATGTTAACGAGGTAAGACGTATACGCAACAACGTATTGACTGACAATCATCTTGCTGATCTTAAAGTAGATCTATATGCAAAAGAATTTGCAAATATTGCAAAGGAAAGGAGGTAAAACATGAATAACAGTAATAATTTGAACAACAAGAGCTGGATGGAAAAAATCAATCAATCTGTTGGCGATTATGAACTATCGCATATTCCTCCAGCGGCAAGGCATGGATTTTTAACTGTATTATTTGTTTGGGTTGGTTTCAATATTAATATTTCTGAAATTGCCAGCGGAGCTCTAATTTATAGTGGACTTGGCTTAACAAAAGGAATAATTGCAGTTTTGATTGGCTGCCTTATGTTAGGTATAGTCGGTGCGCTAGTTGGAGCTCCATGCCAGAAATTGGGAATAACTTACGGCGGTTTTACTCACTACATTTGGGGAAGTAAAGGAAGCATTTATGCATCTGTTATGATTTCGCTTGGAGAAGCAACATGGATCTCATTTCTTACTTCCATGTGCGGTACTTTATTCAACGTTATGTTTGGATGGCCTATTATTCCATGCACTATTATCTCTGGATTAGTATTTATGACTACGGCATTCGTTGGTTTCCGTGCGTTAGCTCGCCTGAGTTATTTCGCCGTATTCGCTGTATTCTTTGGGCTTATTGCATCAGCCATCTTCGCTTTGGGAGATAAAACGAATATAATTGCTCAATTTATGCCTGGAGAACAACAGAGTGTATGGTGGGGAATAACAATGGTCTATGGAACTTGGGCTGTAGGTATTACTCATACAGGAGATATCGTTAGATTTGCACGTAAGCCATTTCATGCATCAATTATGACTATCTTGGTATTCATGTGTTCCGAAATGATCCTTATGACAATCGGAGGATTATTTGCAATAGCTACTGGAGAGTCTGAGATCATTTCTGCATTTAGTACTGCAGGCTTAGTATTGACAGGTGCTTTTGTAATATTCCTTGCGACTTGGACAACAGCAGATAACTGCCTATATAGTTCTGCTCTTCCGTTATCATCCGCCTCGCAAGCGATAGGGCATCCTATCCCAAAATGGAAAATAGTACTTGTTTTAGGATTTTTGTTTAACGTCTTAATTGCTGCTCTTGGTCTTTACAGTTTCTATGAGAATTTCTTGGGAATATTAACAATATTCTGGGTTGGTTTTGCAGGAATAGCAATTTCCGATTATTGGCTTGTTCATAAGGGAAAGGGCAAATATAAGATGACTATTGATGAAGTAGATAAAAAAACAAAGAGTATCAATATCCCTGCGTTTATCGCATACGGGTTCTCTTGTCTCGTTGCCTATCTAATAGATTATGTGCCTCATCCGGATTTGCCATTTATACTTAATTCATCAGCCTTTGATGCATTAGTAGTAGGGATTCTCTCTTATTGGTTGATATGTGTAGTATTCACAAAAGATAAACAGACTGGAGGTATTGAAAATGTCAACGCATAATATTGATTTGATCCTGTTAATGTGTTCTATCTTTTTTGGAATCATTGGAGCCATATTGCACAAATACATGACAAAAGCCGAACGCAAATCAGGAATAGGGTATTCAGAATCAGAACTCAACGAATCAAAATAGTTGAGTAAGATATTAAAAGGCCACTTTTCCGTTACTATCTGAGGAGTGGCCTTTCTTTCTTATTTAAGCATATTTAACAGCTGAACTCTGCTTTTTGTTTTAGTTTTAGTAAGCAAATTGGAAATATGTTTCTTTGTTACTGAAAGACTTATAGCTAATTCATTGCTTATCTCACTATTGCTCTTTCCAGAAGCTATACATCTTAAAACCTCGATTTCACGCTTGCTTAAATTGTATTTTTCTTGGATATACAATAGCTTCCTATCGAGTTTCTTTGCTATATCGTCAACCATAATCACATAACTACTATTATTGTTCATATTATGATTAAATCTTACAGCCTTTATATAGTAGCGCCCTTCTTTTCCTTCGTTAGGAAAACTTCGTTCAGCTATATCAAGAGCTTCTTTGTTTTTAAGTTCCATACACATAGACTTAAATGTCTGTGCAATATCATCACTTTTAAAAACGCTTCTATTCTTTTGCATCATTAATCGCAATTCGATATTAAGATATACTATTTCCATTGAAGCATTCAAAACACAAATGCCAATATTGCCAACTTTGTTGAAAACATCAATATATTTCAGAGATGAATCATACTGTCCTTTTGATTTGTTTTCTTTAGGAAAATCTAAAAAGTATACCAAATTTGATAAATGAGGTTGTAAGAGTTTCATAATAAACAACTCTTTTTCAGTGAAATCCTCTTCATTGCTAGATCTAAACACTCCTATTTCTCCAAATAACCCCGAATGATTGTTGCAAATAATGTTGCCCTCAATCGAGTATTGGATATCAGAAGGTATGATCATTTCATTATAGTATCTGGATTTTCTTCGAATGTCGGTATTAAAGAAATCTGTACTTTTAAACATTACTGGAGTTACAGTCATCAAAACAGGAAGAACATCATCTAAAGCCGAATAGCATTCTGTGTACGATAATATTTCTTCACTCTCCCAGTTTACGGGAATAAATTGCAACACTTCAAGGTTATCATTCTTCCCTGTCCTGAAGAAAAGCAAATCAGCTTTATAATACGGAACCAGTTTCCTCAATTCGAAAAGGACCTTTTTAACATGTTCCTGATGGTCTAAAGAAGGAGAGCGCTGGTATAAAGAAATAATAATATCATTATATCGCATTAATTCTTCCTGACTAAAGACAAAATCACTGCTCATCTCAAGCCTCCTTATTAATTAAAACAAACGACAAGCTAATGATGTGTGTTTGATATCTCTCATGTTTTCCTCAAGTTATTTTTCATTTTAATTATATCACTTTTGATGTAATAAATCAATTTTCTGTCTATGTTGCTAGTTGCTTCCTAACTCTCAAATCAATAAAAATGACTATAATGATTACCATTTTGGTAAATCCGATCCATTTGATCTCAATGCATTCCTGAGTGCAGCTACAACTTCCAGGATCACATTCTTTTCATATCCGCCACAACCGTTCAGTAACTCGGCAATTTTGTCTCCTATCATAATATTGTCGGACAAAATGCTATCACTAAGCAGTTCATCTGCTGTGACTCCAAGAGCATTTGCTATATCAACGAACGTATGTCTTTCCCATTCATCAAACCATGATTCAACAAGATACCAATCCATAATATCAGTATCAAAGAGGCATTCTTCAAAGAATAAATACGCCAATTCGCAGTACCCAGCACAAACATGAACCACATCAAGAGCTTCCGCTGCATACTCCATGTCGGAAATAATAAACATTGCCTTTAGCAGATCAACAAGATTATCTTCTGACATGCTTTCAATAATCCTTGAGATGTTGTTAATGGAATCCTGATTCATTTCATGAACCATTTTCTCAAAACAGGCTGCTGTGTTATAAGCTACAACTGCTACGATATCCATTGTCAACTCATCCAGTTCTGTTAATTCCTCCTCTTCTTCACAAAGCTTTTCCTCTTCCTGCTCATTAAGACCAGTAATCGCACTTTTCTTCTCACTCATTTTGTTATCCGTCCTTTCATAAAATAATAGCTCTGCCTTAAAAGCAGAGCATGTAAGGACGGCTATTCAGTTTTATTATTTCATGAGTTTCATAAGCAGATCATCGACTCTGTCAGTGTATCTATCTTCTTCTATCAACTTGTTCTTCAGTTCTATGAGGCCCATTATAATGACCTTCTTTTCATCATATGTGAGTTTTACTTTAATGTCTGCCATTTCAGGTTCCTCCTTTTTTCTTTAATTCTAATCATTTGCGTTTTCATATAACAAGTATGCGATTGTCTTTTTACATCTATTTTTTCGCATTAAAAAACCCCATAAACACTGCAATCGCATAATTTATGGGGTCCGGTTACATGATTATTTACATGTTTTGTATCGAAAAGTATCGAAATGTATCGAAATGGCTTGTTCCAAAGTAAATATTAATACAGTTTTGCACCTGCAGGAATGCTATCATCGAGGATGATGAAGTTGAGTGCTTCTTCTCCCTCGTAGTTGTAGAGCATGGAGCAGAGCATTCCGTTGGACTCAACGCCCATCATTGTTCTCGGTGGAAGATTGGTGATGGCTACTGCTGTCTTTCCGACTAATTCTTCAGGTTCATACCATTCGTGAATGCCCGAAAGTATAGTCCTGTCAACGCCTGAGCCATCATTTACGGTGAACTGCAGGAGCTTCTTTGACTTGGGTACTGCGAAGCATTCCTTGATCTTAACTGCTCTGAAGTCGGACTTGCTGAATGTCTCAAAATCTACGTAGTCTGTGAACAGAGGCTCGA
>JAFPXY010000049.1 GCA_017394515.1 Bacillota bacterium
CTGATGGCGTGAGTTCGATTCTCATCATCCGCTCCATATGTCGAGGGATTCCCGAGTGGCCAAAGGGGGCGGACTGTAAATCCGTTAGCTGAGCTTTCGATGGTTCGAATCCATCTCCCTCGACCATCTCTTAACTACAATAACACATGCGGAAGTGGCTCAGGGGTAGAGCATCGCCTTGCCAAGGCGAGGGTCGCGAGTTCGAATCTCGTCTTCCGCTCCATTTTTTAAAAAACGTGGGCTCGTAGCTCAGCTGGATAGAGCAACGGCCTTCTAAGCCGTGTGTCTAGGGTTCGAATCCCTACGGGCTCACCAAAAACAGAAATAGCACCCAATAGGGTGCTATTTCTGTTTTTGACGAAACTGATGGAAAGGATTCGAACCCTCGGGCGCGACCTATGGGCGAAGGTATGAACTACACATTGGGGCATATTTTTTGCTCAAAATGTGTAGTTGAAACTACACATTAGGGGGCAATTTCAAGTAAAAATGTGTAGTCACGCCACAGACCCCATTTCATTCAAATCTGTGGCTGCCTGCAATCAACAATGATAACTTCATTACATTCCAAGACACCCAGCTAGGTGTCTTTTTTCATATATAAAATTAATCAAAGGAGGGGTATCTGATGAGATATTTCTTAAAAACTTTATGGGTAATCTTTATCGCCGTTCTGGTTTTTCTGGAATCGGCGATTATTTGTTTCGGAGCAGAATACGCTTCAGCCGATATCCGAGCCAGTTATCAGATGGATAAGGATACTGGAAACTGCACCATACGGCATGTTTTTGTGCTTAACGCCCTTAAAGGCGCACCTTTACCTGAGGATGCGGAGGGCAGTAATAAACGTGTGACAGTTCGGTCTTCAGGAGAATTCAGCTTTGGCAAGATCATGTTCACCAGACCCGGCCGCTATGAGTATACGGTTTCCAGGGTCCCGGAAAAGAACGAGTTGATCCTGGAGGACAGATCCACATATCTGGTGACCATCGACGTGCTATCAGATGGCACTGTTACCATGATCTATAACAAGGAAGGAGACAGTGGCAAGCCCGATGAGATAAGCTATATCGACTCATATAAGGAACCTGTCAAACCTGAATCAAAGCCATCTGAACAGCCGGTTAAGACCGGTGATGACACTAAAATATATAAATATGTTCTTTTATTATTAATGACACTGGGAAGCCTTACTCTGTGTCATTTTTTGATTAAGAAAAAAATAGTCTGATTGGCAGTCCCCGCTGCTTGATCATATATCAATGCTTACATAAGAAAAGGAGATAAATTAATGAAAAGATCAATCATAAGAAAACTTGCTGCCACAGCATTAGGCCTGACACTGGCAGCTTCCATGAGCATTACGTCTTTTGCGGCTGACTTAAGCTCAGGCGTAGCCAAAACTTCAGATACTTCAGTGAATATCAATAAGACCCTTACGGTCAAAAATCCGGATCTGAGCTCCGTAGATGGTCCGGGTATGTCATATTCCTACAGCATTTCATCAGTAGAGCCTTCCGCCGCTAACGGAGGAACTACAGTTACAGACAGCGATCAGCATACCGGAACAGTCCATGCCGGCCCTGAGAGCGGAGTGACCCTTGCTACTTCAAGCGTTACTTTTCCTATAGGGACTGCTGTAAACGCGTCAACTCAAGGCGCAAAAAATCCCAAGACCTTTACAGCAGCAACGGACCTTACTAAATTCACTGCCCCCGGAATCTACAGATACAAGATCACAGAGACACCGAACCCGGCAGATCCCACGACGGTAGGCGTAACCGATACAGGAGACCGCGACAGATTCCTGGATGTATATATCGAAAACGGCCCAACGGGCCTGGTGGTGGCAGGATACACACTCCACGACAGATATAACAACAAGACCGACGGATTCAACGGTGGATCCACCGGTTCAGGCCAGCCCTTTACAGGAGCGGCGGAATACGTGACAAAGAATATCATCCTGGAAGTTGAAGTAGGCGGCAACATGGGTGACAAAAATAATCAATTTCCTTTTGCGGGAACTGTAAAGGACAATGGAAGAAGCTTTTATGTGAAGAAGGGTGAAGCACCTAAGGCTCAGGCATCTGACCTGGCCCAGGGTTCAAATACAGGCACATCTTTAAGCACCACTTTGGCACACACTGAAAAGTACTATATCTCCGGTCTCTCACAAGTTGCGACCGTTGACTACACTGAGACTAACAACACACCGGACGCATATTCCGTATCCATCACCGGAGGAACACCTTCAGAAGCCTCACAGGTAGCTCAGGGATCCCAGAAGACCATGGGAGTTACTGATGTAACTGATTCAGAACATGTTAAGTTCACCAATGTACTTGATTCAGTTTCACCTACAGGAGTTGCCATGAGATATGGTCTTCCTGTCATTCTGATCGCCCTGGCTGCAGCTCTTTTACTCATGAGCAAAAGACAAGGAAGCGAACAGGGTATATAAAGAGACTCATTAGAGATGAAGGAGTATTTGGATCTCGGGAGAAATCTTTTAGGGCTCATGGCTGTTCTTTGGGTATTGTTCGGCTTGGTGATCGGCATTGAGATCATGCCTAACGAAGACATGAAGCCATCCGTAAGACCCGGCGATATCCTGATCTATTCCAGAATGGACAGATCGCCGGATATAAGGGACATAGTCGTGATCAAAAAGAACGATACGGTGTACATCGGCCGAGTTGCGGCGACCGGCGGGGATAAGGTGGAGATAACCAAAGACTCCATCCTTATGGTCAACGACAACATAGTGACCGAGGAAAACATACCGAGCACACCTTTATACGAGGGTTTTTTGGATTATCCCCTGGTGCTTAAGGAAAAGGAATGCTTCGTCCTCACGGACAGACGGGAAGGCGGCGAAGATTCCAGATATTACGGAACCGTAAAATATGAAGAGATACTGGGGACTGTAATAGGACAGTACAGGAGGGGAAGCACTTGATAAAGAGTATAGCCAGAGCTGGGAATATGGGTTTACGCCTTGTAACAGGCCTTTTGGCGGCCTTTTTGCTGATTTATGGTCTGCTATCCCTTTGGGGGATGTCGAGGGCCGGATACAGGGCGTTTTCTTCCCATGATCTTTTGAAATACAGACCGAAGGTCGAAATGGATGAGCCTCCGGACCTTCATGAAATCATGGAGATAAATCCGGATACGGTAGCGTGGATCACCTTGTACGGAACCAATATAGACTATCCCGTAATGCAGGGAAAGACGGACATGGAATACATCAATAAGGATGCCTATGGTAACCACTCCATTTCAGGCTCCATCTTTCTGTCGTCCCTTAATTCCCGTGATCTTTCAGAACCTTACCAATTGATATACGGACACCATATGGATAATGGCGCCATGTTCGGAGATATAGATAAATTTGGGAACAGAGAGTTTTTTGATAATGCAAAAAATATAAGATCGGGCAGTATCGAAGGTCTCTTGATTACCGAGGAAAAGGTATTTGAACTTAAGGCTTTTGCCTTCTTAAGGACAGATGCATTTGACGAAATGATATACAAGGCTGATAAAAACTCAGAAGGTCTCGGAGCGTTGATGGAATATCTGGATGACAAGGCAGAGTTCAAGAGGAGCACAGGAGTGATTGATCATGTCCTGGCTCTTTCTACCTGTGACAGCGGCTCTTCATATGGCAGGATGGTGCTGTTTCTCAGCGCTTCGGACTTTAAGGGGAAGCTGCCTATAGATGAATACGAGGAAACGATAAGAATAGAGGCTTCAGGCCATCCCGAACTGGGAGATAGCTGGGCGCTTCTGGATCTTCTGATACTGCTTCTGACAGTATATATCTCATTGCCTATCAACGCAGTAAAAAAGCTTAGATTTGAAGAAGAGCAGGGACTTGCCATAGCCTGCCTTATGATCTGCGCTATAGCCGAAGCCTTGTTTCACCTTACGGAAAATATGATGGGTACTGTGGAAGTTATAAGCGGCAATACTCATTTGCTGCTTACTCTTTCTATGGGTTCATGGTTTTTACAGTACATAAGATATATGAAAATCGGAAAGGTTAAAAATGAATAAGATATTTTTCAAAAGAATATTAATGATACTATTATGCCTCTTAATGGTCTCGGTGGGTCTCTATGCGGGCGATCCTTTAAAGACTTTTGCCTCCGATGAAGATACGACCCGGGGACCTAATGAGCTTAGTGGAATCGCCTATGCGGTCTTTGATTCGTCAGACGGAAGTCTGAAGTTATTCAGAGATGAAGAAGGGGCATATAATGACAATCAAGTGGAGGGAACTAAGACCTACTATGCGGATATTGAGGTCAGAAACATGGCACTCTACGCACCATGGTTTGGGAAAAGAAATGAGATCAGATCCTTTAGCATTAAAGAAGGGGACACCATAAGACCGGACACATGCAATTCCTGGTTCATAGGATGTACTGATCTCACGGACTGCGATCTCAGGGGACTTGATACATCTGAAGCTTCTTCTCTGGAAAGCATGTTTGAGGGTTGCAGCAGCCTTAAAGCGCTGGATCTTTCAGGCTTTGACACTTCAAATGTCGCTAATATGAACTGCATGTTTCAAAACTGCAGCAGCCTTATAAGACTCGATCTTTCCATGTTCGATACATCAAAGTTAACATCCATTGGCCAGATGTTCAATGGATGCAGTTCACTGGTTGAACTGGATATTTCAAGCTTTGATATATCAAGGGTCACCGTATACAATGCTATATTTAGTAATAGTGCTGTGACCCTTATAAAGCTGGGACCGGACTTCAGGTTCATATCGGGGTTTTTTGCGGTGCCGTTACAGAGAGTAAAACTGTCAGATGATGCGACGAAGGTAAAGGAACCCATCATTTATTCTAAAGAGGACTATACGGGAGAAGATCCCGGCTGGTACAGAGTGGGTGGGCAGACAATAGGAGTTTTCGATTCCAATGACGGAAGTTTAAGATTTGTAGAAGATACAGAGTGTGAGCATCTTTTGGGAGGAACCGAGGGCTCAAAGACTTACTACACGAATATTCTGAATACAGAAAACAGTAATCCGCCCTGGTACGATAAGCGCACTGAAATAAAGAGCGTATCCTTTGAAGCGGAGACTGCACCTGTTACATGCTACAGGTGGTTTTACGGATGCAATAAGATGACATCCTGCAACATTACCAAACTGGATACTTCTCATGTAAAAAGCATGTTCTACATGTTCTATAACTGCGCTTCGCTTACGAGCCTGGATCTGAGTAATTTCGATACTTCGGGGGTGACAAACATGAAAAACATGTTTTCATCATGCCGAAAGATTTATAAAGTAGGTCTTGGTGAAAAGTCCATCTTCACTGCAAGCATCCCAAGTTCGAGCTGGAAGAGATATAAACTTCTAAATGGTGACCAAGCAGATGGACCGGGTTTTATCTATCTGAACAATTATGACGGAACTTCCCCTGGCTGGTACCGACTGGATGGCTCATATCTTACAGCGGTCTTTGATTCTTCAGACGGAAGTCTAAGCTTTTTCAATGACTATGATGATGTTTATGAAAATGAGCAAGTAGTCGGGACGAAGACATATTTTACAAATGTGGGAAGAGCGGGCAATCCTCCCTGGGAAAACCTAAAAGGATCAATAAGAAGGGTGGATATCACGGAAAGGATAAAACCAAACTTATTAGAAAACTGGTTTGGAGGATGCACGCTTCTTACTTCACTGGATCTTTCGAATCTGGTGTTTCCGGAACTCCAGTTCAATGCTTTGGAAGGATGCACCTCTCTTACGCGCATTACTCTTGATATTGGAGAAGATGAGATGCCTTTAAACGCGTATACCATGCTTTCCGGCATATGGAAAAACACAGAAACAGGGGAGGAGCGTCAGCTCTATCATAATGGAGACTATACTCAGGATGTACTCACCACAGGCACCTGGGAACTCGTAACGACCTCTCGTGTTACTTTGGATATGGATGCATCTGCACTGGGTGATACCGGTTTATTCAATGGAGCCGTGCTAAAAGTCTATCACACGCTGGATGGAGAGGTGCCTTATGGAGATCCCATAAAAAGTGTGGGTATAGGTGAAGATAGCTTCTCATTCAACGATCCTGAATATACATATATAAGCGATAACGGAGGACCGGATAATTATGATTATGTCTTTGTATGCGAGTCGTCTGGTATAGATGTGACGGCTTTTAAAGAGCAGTCCTCTTCAAAAACCGATATTAAGTACCTTGTGATCTTAAAGAATACCGCCATGACTAAGATATCAGGCCCTGTGACATGGGTAGGTGACAAACCGAATATGCGGCCAGAGTCGGTTACGGTAGAACTCTATCAGAACGGTTCGGTCAAAGAAAGGCAGACAGTGACTGCAGAAAAAGGGTGGCAGTATTCTTTTGCGGTGCCTGCAGCTGACGAAAACGGCGCTTTATATAAATACGAAGTAAAGGAAGCCCCGGTTGACGGGTATTTCATAGAGTATGAAACGGCTGATGCCATAAGATTTCAATTCAGCACCATGGATAGTCCCATGGAAAAGATATGGTTCAGACGGGACGGTAAATGGTTTCAGATGAATGTGCCTTTCTTTGGAGGAGTGCTGACGGTGCCTGGAGATGCGGTATATCTGGATAAATTATGGGAGCCCGCCATGATCTCAGGAGCAACATTTATAAAGATGCCTCAGGAGGCGGCAAACATAGCCGAATCGTGGAAAGATGCAGCAGCCGGAACGGAGATACCCATCGACGATTGGCTTGCGGCCTATGATAACGTAGAAGGCGCAACTCAAGGAATGGTCGTGCCGTTAAACAAAACGGATAGACAGATGGAAGCCTATGTTAAAGAGGCTGTGGGTAACGATCTTGAATGGACCTTCATAAGCATAACTGATCCATATCCTCTGAATATTCCATATGATGGGAATTATCTCTATAGAGGCACATTCTCCATGGAGTCCATAACAAATGTGAGCAGACAAGGTGTGACCGAGAAATCAGGAATCAAGATCTGGGACGGACATGATCATCCGGATGAGATAACTCTGGTGCTTAACAGAAATGGAGAAGAGTTCAGGACTGAGAGAGTGTCTAAAGAGGATGGCTGGAAGTACAGTTTCACTGATATTCCCATGTTCGATGATAATGGACGTGAATATGAATATACTGTAACAGAAAGGCCGGTAAAGGGTTATGTGCTGACCAAGGAGATACGTGAGGCAGAGGATCTTACCAAGGCTGTGAAGATTAGATTCAAGACGAGCAGAAAGTATATGCCGAAGGGATTTTTTGTTAGTTACGATAATCTGGGGAGGGCATATAGATACAAGCAAAAGCTGAACCAGAGCCGTGATGAACATACTGTGATCTTTCCTACTATGGATCTGGATCTGGCTTTCATTTTGGTGAACATAACAAAAGGCATGAGATCCCTCTGGGACGATTCCGGGATAGTAACCATTCAGTCGGTCGAACTGGTGGATTCTCCTTATGAATATATGGAGGGGAGAGGATATGTCAATGCTAATGACGAAAATGATAGCTGGGAGCCCTATGATCCGGGCGGAGAAACTCATCCGTATCCTGACAGAGGGAAGCTGTACCATTACGGTGAGGATGAACTTGCCTCTCTTCATAGGGTTTCCAACAATAAGTACAGCATAATTCCTTACACCATAGCGCTTGGAAAACCCTGGGAGGTCTTGATAAATGAGTATTACGAAGGGCAGTTTAAGGTACTTAAGACTGATCCCGATGGCACACCTCTTAAGAATGCTCGCTTTGGACTGTACTTTACTGAGTGCAGTTTAAGTGATGAGAACTGGACAAAGTCAGAAGAAACTGCTACAGTGGTAGGCACAACCGGAGAAGATGGCCGCATCTCTTGGGATAACGTGCCCTATGGGCGTTATTTGCTGGAGGAGATCGATGCGCCGCCTAAATACGCCACAAAAAATGGCTATTGGAAGGTAGTGATCCGAAAGGACGGCAAAGCTGAAGTCTATGATAAGAGCGGAAGACGGCTGACACAGCCAGGGGAGGAACTCGTCATAGAAAACGAGAAGACAGAAACCGTAATCAGAAAGGTTGGAGAGGACGGTGAGCTGCTTGCAGGAGCATCACTAGGTCTATATGATAAAAATAACCAGGAGGTAGCGTCATGGATCTCTGGATCAGATACCGGCTTTGTAGTATACGGATTGACAGAAGGGGAGACATACACCCTTAAAGAGATCGAACCACCTGAAGAATATGAAAAAGCCGCAGATGTGAGATTTGTGGTTGAGAAAGGCAAGACCACGGTTGTGACAATGACGGACCGCAAACTGGTTTTCCCGATACCTACAGGTGCTGACTGGAAGGAACCCCTGGGAATCATGGTAGCCAGTGCCATGGGAATACTGTTCTTATTCCTTAGAAAAGCCGGATACAAAATAGTTGCTTCTTAATGGGTAAAAAATAGGGTCATCTAATCATTGGAAAAAACATAAAAATAACTTGACAAGCAAGCCCCGAACCATTAAAATATAATAGTCGCTTGAATGTATGTCATTTATACGATAACATTACAAGCTGGTTTGGGGATTGTCGCTGGGGTATCGCCAAGCGGTAAGGCACGGGGTTTTGATCCCCGCATTCGTAAGTTCGAATCTTGCTACCCCAGCCAATATTTTATGACCCATTAGCTCAGTCGGCAGAGCACTTGACTTTTAATCAAGGTGTCCCGAGTTCGAATCTCGGATGGGTCACCATTTTTTATAAGGTATGCGGAGCTTATTCGCGCAGCACCTTTAAAACGGAGAGGTGTCCGAGCGGTTTATGGAGCTGGTCTTGAAAACCAGTGATCCCGAAAGGGACCGTGGGTTCGAATCCCACCCTCTCCGCCATATAGTTGTTTCAGGGCAGCAGCACGGCCCGGGAACAAAATATATTACGAAGAGAATTTTGTGAAGTGCAAGGCGCGCGAGTGAATGACGAAGGAGCGTACTTGAGTACGTGACTGAGGAATGAAAGAGCAGCAACACAGCAATTCGCAAAATTATCGAGTAAGAGGAGAAGTACTCAAGTGGCTGAAGAGGACGGTTTGCTAAACCGTTAGTGTTCGTTAAGGGCAGCATGGGTTCGAATCCCATCTTCTCCGCCATATTTATAGGGGTATAGCTCAGTTGGTAGAGCAGCGGTCTCCAAAACCGCGTGTCGAGGGTTCGAGTCCTTCTGCCCCTGCCAGCAAAAGAAAAGACGGGTTGAATAACCAAGACGGGTTGAATAACCCGTCTTTTCTTTTGTTCATAGAGACGTAAAGGACTCGAACTACGACTCGCTTCGCTCGCATGCATTAGCTCCACCAAGCCAATCAGCTTCGCGTCTTGGGGTATCGCGTCCCGGAGGGCGCGTCCGTTGTGAGACAGCCCTGTGAGCTGTCGAACAGGGAGCGTGTCGAGCCGACTGAAATAGGGCGTTTTGCTCTTTCCTTATTATTTTTGCGAAAAAGTACCACAAAATTCCAGAAACAGTAGTACTTTTGGAGCATAATTTTTACTAAAAGAGCAAGGCCATTTTTAACAAGAAATAAGCAAGAAATCCCCCATCTTTTTAAAGTGGTGGGAGCAGGTCACAATATGGTTATGGAAGACGAAAGCACGCAATACATCATAATAAATCATGTGGAGAGCATATAACACGCGCCGCTTGCTCCTGGTTAAACACAAATTGCACTTAAATTGTATTCACTGTTCCTTGAAGCTATGGTATAATTACATAGACATACTTTTTTCAACTCAGGGAGGAAGGTAAGATGGAAAGAAAGATACTTCTCCTGGGAGACCCCAGGCTTTATGAGATATCTGAAGAAGTAAGGAAGGAAGAACTTGAGAAGCTTCGTCCTGTGTTCGAAGATATGTTTGACTGTATCAAGGGCATCAGACGTGATTACGGTTTCGGCCGAGCCATAGCTGCACCACAGATCGGAGTGATGAAGCGACTTATCTGCATCCTTACGGACAAACCTTACGTGATCATCAATCCTACTTTAGAATTCGTTGGTGATGAGATGATGGAATTGATGGATGACTGCATGTCTTTTCCAAACCTTCTAGTGAGGGTAAGGCGCTATCGCCACTGCATTTTAAGATATAAAGATGAGAATTGGGAGGATCAGGAGATGCCTATGGATGATGACATGTCCGAACTGATCCAGCACGAATATGACCATCTGGACGGGATTCTTGCTACCATGAGAGCTATCGATAACAAGGCTTTTGTGATGAAAGAAGCCAAATAATCAAAAACTTTTAATGTTTTTTGATTTTTTATAAAAAACCTATTGACATTCCACCTTGTGGAACCCTTATACTCGACTCGAACAAAGAGAAGAGCAGCGAGAACAGGAGGCTTGTGATCATGAAGATCAACCAAGTTGCTGAACTTGTAGACATCACAAAAAAGAATATTCGCTTCTATGAAGACCAGGGACTGGTCGATCCTGACAGAGATCCCACAAACGGATACAGGGAGTACACTCTTAAAGATGTGGAGAATCTGAAACAGATCAAACTTTTAAGACAGCTGGGCGTTTCCATAGAGAATATCAGGAAACTCCAGAATGGAAGCCTCAGCCTTGAGAGATGCATGAAGGACAGATTGACTGATCTTGACGAGGAGGGCATTGCCCTTGAACACATGAAGTCCATGTGCAGGCTCATATCTGACGAGAACGAGGATATTAAAGCTTTGGATGCAGCTCTTTATCTTGATAAGATGAAGGATATCGAGAAGGGAGGGGTCCAATTTATGAATGTAAAGATGTCGGACGTCAATAAAAGAAAGACCGGCGCCATATTGGCGGCAGTCGCAGTAGTGTTATTTGCGGTAGCTATGATCGCAATCATGGTATGGGCTAATTCAGTGGATCCCGCTCCGGGAGTCCTGGCCTTCATGATCGTGATCTTTGGAGGCATTATAGTAGGTGTTTTAATTGCCTTACGGCAGAGACTTAAGGAAGTAGAAGGAGGAGAACAAGATGCAGCTTCTAAGTATTGATAACTATCCGAGCAAAGAATATGAAGCCCTGGGATTGGTAAAAGGAACCATAGTACAGACAAAGAACGTAGGCCGTGACTTCATGGCCGGCATGAAGACCCTGGTGGGTGGTGAGATCGCGGGTTATACCGAGATGCTCAACGAAGCTCGTCAGATAGCCACCAAGCGTATGGTTGATGAGGCAGAAGCCCTTGGTGCGGATGCCATCATCGGTATCAAGTTCGGCTCATCCATGGTAATGCAGGGAGCAGCTGAAGTTCTGGCATATGGCACAGCCATAAAATTCATATAAGCAGATAAGCAAAAAACTGTCGGTCCGTCGGCAGTTTTTTTATACCCAAAAAACAACTCAAGACATTGTATATTCGCAACAAACCTCAGTGGCACATGGCAAAAACAACAAAAAGTGTTTTTGCTCTTGTCTGTTCATAGCTGGACATGTTAAAAATTATTTTGGTATTAAAGTTCTTTAAGTGTCCTATAAACATGCATTCTTAAAGAATGAAGAGAAGGACACATAATAAAACAAATTGATAATAATTGTTTTATGTAAACGATACGCTCATCTTTTTGTTTTATTATTAAAAGGAAAAAGGAGGTTTATTATGAAACTAAGAAGAGCAGCGCTTGTGCTTGCCATCTCCATCGTGATGGTAGCAGCCAGCTTCACAACAGCGTTCGGCTGCACCAGCTTATTCGTAGGTAAGGACATAAGCGCCAACGGCAGCCGCTTCATCAGCCGTACCGAAGATATGTCAGATAACTACTGCAAGATTTTCGGCATCAGAGAGGCTGCAGATCACCCTGAAGGTGAGATGTATGAAGATACTTATGGTTTCTCCATGCCTTATCCTTCACACACATTAAAATACAGTTATATCCGTGATAGCGAAGGTTATGGTGAAACTGTAATAGACGATAACGGCAACCCGGTAGGCGAGGCTTATGCTGCTGCCGGACAAAACGAGCTCGGTGTTAGCATGACAGCTACCGTAAGTACAAGTATGAATCGTACAGCCAGAAGTGCAGATCCTCTTAACACGAAATCAGGCCTTTGCGAAGTATCGATTCCTAGCGTTGTACTTGCTGTTGCTACAAGCGCAAGACATGCCTGCGAATACCTTGGTTCCATCATCGACCAGTACGGTGCAGGAGAGGCCAACTCCATCCTCATCTCTGATGCAAATGAATCTTGGGATTTCGAGATGGTATCAGGAACACAGTGGGTAGCTGTTAAGCTTGATGATAACAGAGCTTCCATGAATCCTAACATCATGCTGTTAGACTATGTAGATGTAACAGATACTGAGAATGTTATTTGCTCTGAGAAGCTCGTAAGCCTGCCTCAGGAGAAGGGGTTCATTGTAGCTGACGAACAGGGCAGAATCAATGTAGCAGCTACATATGGATCAACAGGCTATGCATCATATAACACCCGAATCTATCAGGGATTATTCTTCCTTAACCAACCTTTGGCAGAAGAAATGAAACCGGCAACAGCAGATGAACCTTCAACTGTAAATGCTGAAAATCCCAATCCTTTCTATGTGGATCCTACATGGAAACTCGACCTTATGGATATCATCCACTTCGAAGGTTATCGTGGTAAGGGATCCTTAGAGGATCAGGACGGAGAGCATAGATCCAGAAACGTACGTTCCATCGGAACCAACGGACAGACTGAGTGCCATATCTTTGAGACTCGTCCTGGTATGCCCGTTGAACTTGCAACCATTCAGTGGGAGTGCAATCAAGATGCTGAATTTGGTATTTTCATTCCTCACTTCACAGCTCTTATGACAGAAGTTGACGAGTCCTATGATTGCAATATCACAAGATATGCCAATGTACCAAAGGGCACATCCATGAACTGGAATATCGCTCAGATCAACAATCTTTGCAACAGAAACAGAGCTCTCAAGGTCGGCGATGCAGTAAGAGAATACTTTGATCTTTATCAGCAGAGCCTCATCGATCAGCAGGCAGCTGTAGATACAGCAATGGTCGCAGCCTTAGCGGAATCAAAAGAAAAGGCTACCAAGCTGGCAAATGCTATCTCCAAAGACGTAACCAAACAGGTTCTTGAGATGACTACAGGTTTACTTGAAGAACTCGAGGCATATATCGCTCAGGAAGATCACAGTGAGCCTTTCGTTCCTACGGCAATGACAAAGAACGTAATGCCTTTCTATGGTGTTCCCGGAGACAACATCGATGAGTTGAGAGATGCAGGCCATAAAGCAATTCAAACAGCTGTTGACAATCTTGATCCATTCGCATATCTTCCCGCTCAGATAGAAGAGATCGAGGCGCTCATTGATAAAGCTGATGAAGACATAGATGCAGCTTGCACCGAGGAAAGAATCAATGCAATAGTTGCAAACTTTGCAGATGAAGTTTCGGTAATACCTACAGGAGATGAGGTCATTGCTGACATGCAGGCAGCTACAGCTGCAGCACAGGCAGCTGCTGAAGCCGCTCAGGCTGCAGCAGATGAAGCTAACGCCAAGGCTGAAGCTGCTCAGGCAGCCCTCACTGAAGCTCAGGCAGCTCTGACTCAAGCACAGACAGACCTGACAGCTACTCAGGAAGCTCTGGCAGCAGCTCAGGCAGCCCAGGCAGAAGACGCAGCAGCAATTGCAGAACTTGAGGCAGCCCTTGAAGAAGCTAAAGAAGCACAGGGAGCAGATGCAGAAGCTATCGCAGCGCTCCAGACAGCCCTTACAGAAGCTCAGGCAAAACAGACAGCAGATGAAGAAGCTATAACAGCACTTCAGAATGCTCTTACTGAAGCCCAGAATACAGCTGCACAAGCAGCAGCCGCAGCTGATGCTAAGGCAGCGGCAGCCCAGGAGGCAGCGGACAAAGCCCAGGCAGCAGCAGACAAAGCTCAGGCTGAACTCGATCAGGCTAAGAAAGCTCAGGCAGCAGCTGAAGCTAAAATAGCAGAACTCGAGCAGGCACTTGCAGACCAGGCAGCAGCAGCTACAGCAGATAAGGAAGCAGCTCAGGCAGCTCTCGATGAAGCTAAGGCAGCTCAGGAAGCAGATGCAGCAGCTATCGCCGCACTTCAGGCTGAGATCAAACAGCTCCAGATCAACCTTGCAAAGACAAGGACCGTCACTAACCTCAAGCTCACACAGAAGAGCAGAAAAGTGACCGTTAAATATACCAAGGCTCCCGGAGCTACAGCTTACAAGATCCAGTATAAGCTTTCTACAGCTTCAAAATGGAAGACCCTCAAGAAGTCCTTCACCAAGGCTAAAGCTACAACTAAGGCTCTTAAGAAGGGTAAGAAGTACACCTTCCGCGTACGTGCTATCACTAAGATCGGCACAAAGAACTACTATGGACCTTGGGTAAAGAAGACAATCAAGATCAAAAAATAAGACTTGAATAACCATTAAAGCGCTGCTTTCGGGCAGCGCTTTTACTATATTGTAAGTAGTAAACGAAAATGTTAAAATACTGGTAAGAAACTGGTAAGAAAATTTTTTGCGGCTGCAACATCTTTAACGCCCGATCGGTATATAAGGCAGAAGGGATATTTGACATAAAGAATACGTAATAAGGAGATAATCGAAATGAAGAGAATCATCGCACTGTTACTTGCTTTCACACTTGCCTTTGCATTTTGTGCGTGCGGATCAGATCAGGCAGGCGGAACTGAAGAGAATGGAGAAGCCGAAGGAGGCATCGTCGGCGGATGGGCCAGAGCTGAATCTCCGGTGATCACCGACGAGCTGAAGGCGATCTTTGACAAAGCTTTTGAGGGAATGGATGGAGCTGAGCACGTGCCCGTTGCATATCTTGCCAGCCAGCTGGTGTCAGGCACCAATCATCTTTTCCTGGTAAGGACCACACCTGTTGTACAGGATCCTGTTGAAGTCTATAATCTTGTGACGATCTATCAGGATCTGGAAGGAAACGTTGAGATCCTGGATATCAAGGAGACCGGTATCGAGACCAATATCAATGGACTCATGGGAGGCTGGGAACCAGCTGAATCTCCTGAGTTAACAGATGAGCTCAGAGAAGCTTTTGATAAGGCAAAAGAATCTCTTACAGGCGCGGACTATGAGCCCGTGGCACTGGCAGCCACTCAGGTCGTAGCCGGAATGAACTACTGCATCCTCTGCGAATCCACTCTTAGAGATGTGGATCCTGAAAAATCATATGCGTTAGGCTATATGTATGTGGACCTTGAAGGTAACTCAGAGATCACGGATCTGGTAAGCCTTGAAGCACCGACTGATGAGGAAGCATCGGAGACAAGCAATTAGTAAAATGGTGGAGATCATCAAATAAATGGAAACTTATTTAAGACTTTTTTCCGAAACAGCCTTTCTCAGGGAAAGGCTCTTCATGAGGATCAAAAAAAGAATAGTCTCAGCTTTGGACATGATGTCCTTAATGGAAGATACCGCTGAAGGATTCAAGGTGGTGTCAGGATCCATGTCCAAAGAGAAGATAGCAGAAAACGCCGGCCGCATGCTGAATTGCTTTGGGGATAGTATTTTGCGCCTTGCTTACTCCTATCTTCACAACATGAGCGACGCGGAAGACGTGGTCCAGGAGACTCTGATCAAGTACATGAAGACTGCTCCCGAGTTCGAAAATGAGAAGCATGAGAAGGCTTGGCTCATGAGGGTTGCCGGAAATATAAGCAAGAATAAGATAGATTACAACAACGTCAGGAAGGCTGATGAACTGAGCGAGACCCTGGTGGCGGAGGAGAAGGAAGACCTGTCCTTCGTCTGGGACGCCGTAAAGAACCTTCCCGATAACATGAGAGAAGTAATACATCTGTTTTATCATGAGGGGTATTCGACGAAAGAGATAGCTTCCATCCTTAAGAGAAAGGAATCCACGGTTAGGTCCGATCTCAAGAGGGGAAGGGACAAACTGAGAATCGTGCTGAAGGAGGTGTATGATTTTGACTAAATACGATGAAATCATGAAAGAAATAAATCTTACTCCTGAAGCAAAGGAGAGAATAATAGAAAACATCTGTCAAGAGATGGAGGGCGAAACCAAGGTCATACCTGTCCGCAAGAGGAATTTCAGAAGGTATCTGACTACAGCAGCTTGCTGCGTGCTGGTCATCGCCGGAGCTATAGCAGCATCCAGAACAGGATTCATCAACGATATCCTTGGGGGAGATTCAGCAGCGCCTGATATGGATGAGCAACAAATCGAAAGCTCCTATGAAAGCGAACCCATGGAAGGAGCAGCATCGGAAACAGGAGATGGTTCGGCTGAAGAGGGAGCAGCAGAGATAACTCCTGACAGCCAAGTTGTAGAGAGCGAACCCTCACAGGCTGTGGGAAATGCAGGCTCTGATAATGAAGGATCCGTCAATGAAGGTACGGATCAAAAGAGTTCCGAAGAAAAAGGTACTGACCGGGAAGGTTCTCAAGGCGATGGATCATCAGAGGAAGAACCGAGTGACAACGCCCAGGAAGGATCCAAGGGACTTGTCATCGCAGGCAATTCACAGAAGGGACTGGCGCCTGAAAATTACTCAGGAGGAGCATACGGATCCAAGGAAGAATACTTTGACAGCCTTGATGAACTCAACGATTATCTTGGTTACGATATGGATCCGGGACTTTTCGAAAAGGCGTGCCTTGATAAAGGGCTTACGGATATAGAATACATAGCTTACAGCAAAAGCATCGGAGAGATCAGATACACAGACGGTAAGACAGTAAACTATTATCGTATGGGATCAGAAGAAGACAGCCTTGTTTGGGATAAATATGACCATGATCTCTTGATGGAGTTCGATGGTATCGAAACATCCGGATCGCTTTCAGGTCACAGGAGTAAATACGAATTGGCAGAATGGTCTTCGGTAAAGGGATACAACTATGCAGCCTTCTACAAAGGAGGCCTGAGCGAGAGCAAATGGACAGAGATCATAAACGGAAAATCTGAAGAGGGTGATGAGAGATGAGAAAAATAACTGTATTGATGTTGATATTTTTGCTGATGTTTTCCTTGATATCATGTGGAGCTGATCAGCCTGAGGAGCAGGGGACAGAACAGGAGACCACCGGGGGCGAAACTGTAGAGACAGGAGACCAGGAGATGGTGACCGCGAATCTTATGGATGCCTCTTGGCAGAAGACCGCATCTGAAGATGAGATAAATCAGTACCTGGATACTCTATACAGCAGTGAAAATCCCAGCGAACAGATCAGAAAGACCGCCATGGAGCTTTATCTCAAGCTGGCAGCCGAAGATATCAAGGCCGGTAAGAATACCATGGTAAGCCCGCTGTCATTCCTGACAGCCATGGGCCTTCTGGAGAACGGCGCCAAAGACGCCACTCTGGAGGAGATCCAGGATGCCTTTGGAATGGATATCGAGGCTTTCAATAAGTGGTATGACGCATGGTCCAAACTGCTCATTCTAAACGGCGGAGACGTTCTTAAAGTGGCCAATTCTGTATGGTATAAGGATGACCCTTTACTCAATGTCAGCGAAGATTACCTTAAGAAGATGGCCGAGATCTATGAGGCTCAGGCCTTCAAGGCAGCCTTCGATGACGGTACTTTGAAAGACAT
Organism: Bacillota bacterium; assembly: GCA_017394515.1. Lineage (GTDB taxonomy): Bacteria > Bacillota > Clostridia > Peptostreptococcales > Anaerovoracaceae > RUG754. The sequence goes on from JAFPXY010000049.1 coordinate 17,609, forward strand.
CAACGGTTGGGTAAATGACAATACCAATGGTATGATACCGTCCATTCTGGATAATATCTCCAGGGATGCAGTGATGTTTCTCATAAACGCCACCTGCTTCGAGGGAGCATGGTTCAATGAATATGAGGACGATCAGATCCATGAAAATGAGACCTTCACAAGAGAGGATGGCACAGAAGAAAAGGTCGTGATGCTGGCATCGACTGAGACCGATGGACAGTATTATGAAAACGAACTTTTCACCGGAGCATCCAAATATTATGCTGACGGTTTCAAGATCACATTCCTGCTTCCTAAAGAAGGTAAGACCTTGACTGAAGCCATGGAGCAAATGACAGGCGACAGCCTGACAGACTTCTTTAGAAGCAGTCAGATGGCCGATGTGGATCTCTACATTCCTGAGTTCAGCTTCGATTACACCGCTCCTGACAGCATAGGAGCCCTTAAGGCCATGGGTATCGAGACCGTTTTCGATGAGTATAACGCCGACCTCAGCCCAATGGCTGTATCTGAAGACGGATATAACCTTTACGTGAATACCGTGATCCACAAGACTCACATCGAACTCGACAGAGAGGGCACCAAAGCCGCTGCATCTACAGTCATCGGCATTGCCAGAGCCACCGCGGCCTATGGCGAAGTTCCCAAGAGGGAAGTGAGACTTGACAGACCCTTCGCCTTTGTGATCAGCGATAACCAGACAGATACTCCGATCTTCGTCGGTACTGTTAATAGCATCAATGACTAAGGCGCAAAAAATCAAATTACAGATTAAATCGACCCGCTTGCAAGGCGGTTTGCAGGCGGGGAATTTTTTGTTAAAAAAGTGCTTGACAAGAGGTCCTAAAAGTAATAAAATATAGAAGTCGTCAAATCGGGGTGTAGCGCAGTTTGGTAGCGCAACTGGTTTGGGACCAGTGGGCCGCGGGTTCAAATCCTGCCACCCCGACCACAGAACTTTGGGCCTCTAGCTCAGTGGTTAGAGCATCCGGCTCATAA
>JAFPXY010000007.1 GCA_017394515.1 Bacillota bacterium
AGAGAGGGAGGTGTCTCATGGGAAGACACGGTACGATCGCGGGACGTAAAGCCGCACAGGATTCAAAGAGAGCAGCAATGTTCACTAAATATGCTAAGGCCATCACTGTAGCTGCTAAGGACGGAGGAGATCCTGATTACAATGCCTCTCTGAGACTGGCAATTGAGAAGGCTAAAGCCATTTCAATGCCTAACGACAACATTCAGAGAGCTATCAAGAAAGGTACAGGAGAGCTTGGCGGAGCAAGCTACGAGGAAATGACATTTGAAGGTTACGGACTCGGTGGCGTCGCAGTTATTGTAGAAGCTCTTACAGATAATTCAAACAGAACGACTTCATCTGTTCGTTCAACATTCGATAAGTATGGAGGAAACCTGGGAACACCGGGCTGCGTTTCATACATGTTCAATTCTAAAGGCGTTCTTATCATCGATAACGAAGATGGAGATCTCGATGAAGATACCGTTATGGATGCAGCTCTTGAAGCAGGTGCAGATGACATGATCAACGAGGGAGATTCCTTTGTGGTATACACAGATCCCGCTGATTTCACTGATGTGCTCACAGCAATGAAGGATGCAGGCTACGAATTCGTAGAAGCTGATATCGAGAAGGTTCCTACAGTTGAAGCTACACCTAAGCCGGAAGATATGAAGAGATTATCCAAGATGATCAGTCTCCTTGAAGAGAATGAAGATGTACAGAAGGTACACCACAACTGTGCAGTTGAACTTCTGGATGAATAATTCGATCTTTAACATCTTAACGGAACAGTAAATGAATTATATCCTGGAATACTCGTTAAAGGAAACATAAAAGAACCTACACTTGCGCTACGGGAGCCCGTGTCGTTTAAGCATTATGCCAGGCCTCCTTCGAGTGGAAGGCAGAAGCTTAAGTGCAGGGCACCCACCTATCGGTTGATAGGGCGTCTTTTATATCCTTGACGGTACTCCGGGATTTTCTTTATAAAAAGGAAAACACCATGAAAAGAATAGCAATAATCGACGGATATAGCCTGATATTCAGAGCATATTATGCCATGCAGAGACCGATGATCACATCGGAAGGCATCTACACTCAGGGAATATTCGGCTTCCTCAATATGCTCAATAAGATCCAGGAAGACTTCAGCCCTGAATACATGGCTGTCGCTTTTGACATGAAGGAACCCACCTTCAGACATAAGGAATACGAGGGATACAAGGCCGGCAGGAAACCTACGCCGCCGGAGCTCCTCATGCAGGTTCCTTTGCTCAAGGACATCTTAAAGGCCATGAAAATATCCATCCTGGAAGTGCCCGGTTACGAAGCTGACGACATCATCGGAACGGTATCCAGAATAGCTGAAGCGCAGGGAATGGAGCCTCTTATCTTCACAGGCGATAAGGACGCGCTCCAGCTCACATCAGACATCACCAAGGTAGTCTTCACCAAGAAAGGTGTTACGGACTTCGATCTCTATGATGAGTCTAAGATGCAAGAGCGCTATGGCCTCACACCTGCTCAGTTCATCGATCTCAAGGGCATCATGGGCGACAGCTCTGACAACATCCCCGGCATCCCCGGAATAGGAGAGAAGGGTGGAATCGAGCTGCTCACTCAGTTCGGAAGCCTGGAGGAAGTTCTGACTCACACAGATGAGATCAGAAAGCCTGCCATGAGAAAGAAGGTTGAGGAGAACGCAGATCTGGCCAGACTCTCCAAACACCTTGCTACCATCATCAGAGACGTTCCTATAGAGTTCAGCTTAGAGGACTTGAAACTCGAAGAACCGGACTATGCAGAACTGACGTCCATATACAAAAAACTTGAATTCAGAAGCTTTCTTAAAAAGCTTGGAAACAAGGCCTTCACCACAGAAGATAAGCCTGCTTTCAGCAAAGAAGACCTTGAATTCAAGGGCGAGAAGATTGGCATACTTAATAGAAATGAGCTCTATAAGCTTTATGATCTCAAGGGTAAGGATGTATTTTTCAGGATGTCCGGAACCTTTTCACATGTTGATGGAATGAGCACTGAAGGAATATTTTTCCTTGCAGATAACGCCTATTATGTGGATTTCAGGTTAGTCCCCATGGACGCATTCAGGGATACGCTGAATGATATAGACTTCAAGATCTACGGCCATGACATCAAGGATCACCTCTATTGGCTTATGAAATGGGATATCGATCTCAAAGAGGTTTCCTTTGATACTTCCATCGCGGAATACTGCCTGGATGTCACCAGGAAGGATTACAGCTTCAGATCTGTTTGTGCTGACAGACTCGGAATGGATCCTGAAGAGATGATGAAGTCAAGAGAGGATCAGATGTCCATGTTCCAGGACATGAGAGCTAACGTCGATGACTATATTTCTGAAGGATGCCTTGTAAAGGCCTTAAGAAACATCCAAGAAGCTGAAATCAAAGAAAGGAATCTCGATCAGGTATTCTACGGTTGCGAGCTTCCTCTGATAGAGGTGCTGGCCGCCATGGAGGAGACCGGAATTCTTTGCGACAGAGACTATCTGGATGAGTTCGGCCGAAGCCTGGAAGGCGAGATCAACAACCTTGAAAAGGATATCTACGAACTGGCAGGGGAAGAGTTCAATATCAAATCCACCCAGCAGCTTGGGGATATACTTTTTGATAAACTCAAACTGCCTCATGGAAAGAAGACCAAGAAGGGTTATTCCACCAGCGCGGATGTTTTGGAAAAGGTGAAGGACGATCATCCCATCGTGGCCAAGGTCCTGGAGTACAGAAATCTGACCAAGCTGGCATCCACATATATCGAGGGCATGAAGCCCTTGATCGCTGAGGACGGCAGGATCCACTGCCATTTCCAGCAGACCGTGACCCAGACGGGTCGAATCAGCTGCACGGAACCGAACCTTCAGAACATTCCGGTTAGGCAGGAGCTCGGAAGAAAGATCCGCAAGGCTTTCCACGCAGGAGAGGGCAAGATCTTAGTAGGCGCTGACTATTCACAGATCGAGCTGAGGGTATTAGCGCACCTTTCAGGGGATGATGCTTTGATCGAAGCCTTCAATAACAACGAAGATATTCACAGGATGACGGCTGCAAGGGTCTTAGGCATTCCGATTGAAGAAGTGAAGCCCATAGACAGATCCAGAGCCAAAGCCGTCAACTTCGGAGTGATCTACGGCATGTCCAGTTTCGGACTTTCAGAAGAGATAAATGTGACCAGAAAGGAAGCGGAAGCATACATCAAGGAATACTTCAACAAGCATCCCAAGGTAAAATCATACATGGATGAGCAGATAGCTCTAACCAAGGAGAGAGGCTACTCTGAGACCATCTTGGGACGCAAGAGAAAGATCAACGAGATCAGTGCATCAAACTTCATGGTACGCCAGCTGGGAGAGCGTCTCGCCATGAATACGCCTATTCAGGGATCAGCGGCAGACATCATTAAGGTCGCCATGAACAAGGTATATTCAGAACTCAGGGACAAACACCCTGAATCCAGGCTGATCCTTCAGGTCCATGACGAACTCATCATAGAAGCAGACCTTAAGGAAATTGAAGAGATCAAGGAACTGCTTACCAGGAACATGCAGGAAGCTATGGAGCTCAAAGTCAAACTTCTGGTGGATCTCAATACCGCTGACAACTGGTACGAGCTGAAGTAGGGGGTAAAGAATGAAAATCATAGGACTTACAGGCGGAATCGGCTCAGGGAAGAGCACGGTATCCAGATACCTTAAAGACAGAGGCTGCACTATTATTGATGCGGACGAGATTTCAAGAGCCGTCACCGGTCCCGGGGGACCGGCGCTGGAGCCCATACTCATGGAGTTCGGCGTAAAGGTCTTTAACGATAAGGGCGAGCTTGATCGTCATGCCATGGCTGAATTGGTCTTCAATGACCAGGATAAGCGCAAAAAATTAGAAGACATAGTCGTTTCCATGGTCATCAATGAGTTCCACGCTCAGATCGACCATCTCAAGGAAGACGGCTTTGACGGCGTAGTCGTATTCGACGCTCCGCTTCTCTTTGAGTTTGGACTTCAGGAATTCTGCGATGAGAGCTGGTACGTGAATGCCAGCACAGAGACCAGAGTTCTCAGGGTCATGAAAAGGGATGGTCTTTCAAGAGAACAGGTTCTCGAGAGGATAGATGCCCAGATGCCTTCCTGGGAGAAAGAGCAGCTGGCGGATTACACAATCAACAACTCTCTCGATCGTGAGTGGCTATTTGAGCAGCTTGACAGACACCTTTACAGGCTGGGTATTAATAATTAAACGATACAGCCAAAAAATTATTGTTTTTTGCTTGGCTCTATGATAGAATAGTTCTGTTCAAAATATTGGGCCGGCATGATGGAATTGGCAGACGTGCGGGACTCAAAATCCCGTGGTGGCGACACCGTGTGGGTTCGACCCCCACTGCCGGCACCATTAAGATCAGGCAACATAAAGTTTTTAGGAGGAGTATATAAATGGGCGGTAATGCATCAGCAACATTAGTTAACTTTTTACCTTTAGTAATCTTGATTCTTGTAATGTACTTCCTGATGATCAGACCTCAGAAGAAGAAGGACAAAGCTATCAACGAGATGAGAAGGGGACTTACTGTAGGCGATGAGATCGTTACTATCGGAGGAATCGTAGGTAAGATCGTTAAGACTAAGGATGAAACCATCGTTATCCAGGTAGGTGCTGAGAGAATCAAACTCGAGATGATGAGATGGGCTGTTTCTTCCGTTACTAAGGAAGCTCGCGGCAAGGCCAGAGAGACCTATGATGAGGTAAAGGAAGAAGATACACCTAAGAAGGGTATCAAGCGCCTGAGAAAAGATCCCGTTGAAGAATTCGAAGAGACCGAAGCTGAAATCAAGGAGATCGAAAAGGCAGACGGCGAAGAGCGCGAAGTAGAGGACTTTGTATAAAAAATTGCTTAAAGAGTAAAAAACTCCTTGAAAATCAAGGAGTTTTTCTTGTTTTTTGACAAGAGACTTGATATAATATAATGTCAAATAAAATGCCTATCTATGCACCCTTGAATAAATGGCGCATAGTTTTGGCACTTTAAGATAAAAAATTTATTATAAATGTGAGGTTATAGGAAATGAGTCAAAAACTTAAAACCGTACTTTCAGTATTAGTCATACTGATCCTGTTATTTGGACTGTATGCTACATTTTTCGGTATTGGCACCACAGAAGATGGCAAGCCGCTTAATGGAAAGAATGCTCTTAAGTATGGTCTTGACATCAACGGCGGCGTTTACGTCGTAATGGAAGGTAAAACCGAAGGTCTCGGATACTCCAACGAAGAGATCAATGAGATCATGGATCAGACCAGAGCGGTACTCAACAACCGTGTCAATCAGCTTGGTGTAGCTGAATCAACGGTTACCAGAGAAGGTACCAACCGTCTGAGAGTAGAGATGCCCGGTGTTACCGACGCTGAAGAAGCTATCAAGGCTATCGGAACCACAGCTAAGCTGACCTTTGTACTTGCTGATGGATCAGTAGTTCTTGACGGTTCATATGTTAAGGATGCACAGATCGATACAGACGGATCCAAGTATAAGATCCTTCTCGACTTCAATGCTGACGGAGCTTCTCTCTTTGAAGAAGGAACACGCAAGGCATACAACAACGAACCTGAAGTTAAGATCGACGGTATGCAGGCTAACGAGATCGCTATCGTTCTCGATGACACCATCATCACACATCCTGAAGTTCAGAGTGTTATTTCCGGAGGAAGCTGTGAGATCACCGGAAACTACACCAAGGAAGAAGCATCAACCACCGCAGCTCTCATCAGAGGCGGCGCACTTCCCATCGAACTTGAGGAGATCCAGTCATCCATCCAGACAGCTACTATCGGTGCCAATGCACTCGATAAGTCAATCATTGCCGGTGGAATCGGTCTTGTAGTAATATTCATCATCATGATCGTAATGTACGGTCTCCTGGGTGTTATCGCTGACATCGCTCTGATGCTCTACGTAGTAATGTTCGTATGGGCAATGGTAGCCTTCAACGTTGTGCTTACGCTTCCCGGAATCGCTGCTCTGATCCTTTCCATAGGTATGGCAGTAGATGCTAACGTAATCATTTTCTCAAGAATAAAAGAAGAGATCGCTCAGGGCAAGTCCATCAGAGTCGCTGTAGACAGCGGATTCAAGAGCGCACTGGTCACCGTACTAGATGCTCAGATAACAACCCTTATCGCAGCTATCGTACTGTACGAAGTAGGAACCACCATCGTTAAGGGCTTCGCTCTTACATTGATGATCGGTATCGTTTTCAGTATCTTTACCGCAGTAATCATCTCCCAGCTCTTCCTGAGTCTCTTAGCAGGCACAGAGAAGTTCTGCCAGAACAAGTACTTCGGAGTTAATGAAGACGGCACACCTAAGCAGTTCCTCCACAAGCAGTTCAAGTTCATCAAGAACAGAAAGATATTCTACATCGTTTCCGTTGCTATCATCGTAGTTGGCCTTGTATTCTCACTGGTTGCAGGCATGAACTACGGTATCGACTTCACCGGTGGTACCACCATCCAGGTTGAAATGGGCAAGCAGGTAGATATCTCCGAAGTTAAGGATACCCTTAAGTCCTTCGAACTTGATCCTACCATCATTTACACAGGTGAGGGCAATACACAGATCCAGATCAAGACCATCAAGGCTCTTGACAACACAGCAAGAGCTGAAGTATTCGATGCACTTGCTGAGAAATACAGTCTTGAAGACAGCGCACTGGTAGCAGCTGAACAGTTCGGACCTTCCGTTGGTAATGAACTTAAGCAGAACGCTGTTACCGCAGTTATCATCGCTTCCATCGGTATGCTGATCTATATACTCTTCAGATTCAAGTCATGGAAATACGGTGTAAGTGCTGTTATCGGCGTTGCTCACGACGTACTCATGGTACTGGCATTCTATGCGATCTTCAGGTACACCATCAACAACCCGTTCATCGCAGCTATCCTGACCCTGGTAGGATATTCCATCAACGATACTATCGTAATCTTCGACAGGATCCGTGATAATAAGAAACTTCGTGTTAAGGGCAACCTTGAAGACACCATCGATTACTCACTGAACCAGACACTTAACAGAACCATCATGACATCACTTACAACTCTCGTTGTAATGATTCCTCTTCTGGTAATGGTAAGCTCATCCATCAGTCAGTTCATCATTCCTCTGATGGTCGGTGTAATCGTTGGATGCTATTCATCCATCTTCATCTGCGCTCCTCTGTATTATGACATGAACAAGAAGGACGAAATGTCCAAGTACATGCTCAAGGCACAGGAAAAGGCCAAGACAGAGAAGAAGGCTAAGAGCAGAGCAGAAAGAAAAGGCAAGAGATAATTAATCACTAAAATTTTTACAAAGGCAGTAATTTATGGAAACTAAGAAAGAATTTATAGAAAAATTACTTAGCATAAATCCTAATTACAATACCGAATCCATAGAAAAGGCTTATGAGGTCGCTGAAAAGCTCCATAATGGACAAGTCAGAAAGTCAGGCGAACCTTATCTCATCCATCCCTTGAACGTCGCATATATACTGGCGGAATTGGGCATGGATGAGGCCACTATAGTCGGTGGGCTTTTGCATGACGTGGTTGAGGATACAGAGTACACCAGAGAGGACCTGGTTGGCGATTTCAGCGAGGAAATAGCCGTTCTCGTAGACGGAGTCACCAAACTGGGTAACATCAAGTACGAGTCCAAGGAAGAGATCCAGGCTGAGAACTTCAGAAAGATGTTCCTGGCTATGTCCAAAGACATCCGTGTGCTTGTTATTAAGCTGGCAGACAGACTGCATAACATGCGTACGCTGGAATTCATGAAACCTGAAAAACAGATTGAAAAGGCTACGGAAACCCTGGAAATATACGCTCCTCTTGCAGCCCGTCTCGGTATCTTCTCCATAAAGTTCGAACTGGAAGATCTGGCTCTTAAGTATCTCCATCCCGAGGAATATGAAGATCTGGTCATCAAGATCGGTCAGATGAAGACCAAGCGAGAGACCATCATCAATAACGTCATCGCTGAGATCAAGGAATCTCTGGACGACATGGGCTTCACCTACGAGATATACGGCAGAGCCAAACATTATTATTCCATCTATAAGAAGATGATAGTCCAGCAAAAAAACATCGATGAGATCTTTGACCTCATCGCTGTCAGGATCATCGTTGAAACCGTAAGAGACTGTTACGCGGTGCTTGGAATAGTGCATACCATGTGGACTCCCATCCCGGGAAGATTCAAGGATTATATCGCCATGCCCAAGCCCAACATGTATCAGTCCATCCATACCACCGTTATCGGTGAGAATGGCGATCCCTTCGAGATCCAGATCAGAACCAGAGAGATGCACCATGTAGCTGAATATGGTATCGCAGCTCACTGGAAGTATAAGGAAGGGAAGACCTCCGGAGAATCTTCCAACGACGATATCAAGCTTGCATGGCTCAGACAGTCTCTGGAACTGGAGAAGGATTCCCAGGATCCCAAGGACTTCCTTGAGAATGTGAAAATGGACCTTTTTGCCTCACAGGTATTCGTTTTCACACCTCAGGGCAAGGTTCTGGAACTCCCCAGGGGATCCACGCCTCTGGACTTCGCCTTCAAGATCCACTCTGAGATCGGATATAAGTGCGTAGGAGCTAAGGTAAGCGGTAAGATGGTTCCCATAGATTATGTTCTCCAGAACGGAGACATCGTCGAGATTGTCACCGCATCCAATTCCTCAGGTCCATCTATGGACTGGCTGAACATTGCCAAGTCCTCCAACGCAAGGAACAAGATCAGAGCTTATCTCAAGAGAGAGAATAAGAGCGAAAACATAGAGAAGGGCAAGGATCTAGTAGAGAAATATCTCAAGAAGAGAAATCTGGATGTGCCCAGCTTTATGAAGGATCAGTACATCAGACGTGCTATCAAGGAAGCTAAATTCGCCAACGCAGAGGAATGCTGGGTACAGCTGTCCTCCGGCGGATCCATCGTAAGCAAGTTCGCGAACCTTCTCATAAGCTATTTTGAAGAAGACACCAAGCAGGAACTTCCCAAGACCAATGAAGAGATTATCGAAGAGATCAAAGCCCAGGAAGCCAAGCGCGCCAGATCTGAGAAGAAGCGCAGCAAGGACAATCCGGGAATCATTGTTGAGGGCGCTGACAATCTCATGATCAAGCTGGCCAGGTGCTGCAATCCTGTTCCCGGAGATGATATCATCGGATTCATAACCAAGGGCAGGGGAATCTCAGTTCACAGAAGCGACTGCACCAATATCGTTTCACTTCCCGAAGAGGAAAGAGTGAGATTCATACATGTTCAATGGGAAAACATGGAAGAAGGCAAGGCTTACGAGACTTCCATTACCATTACAGGTACTGATAGAAAGGGAATACTCTCGGATATTTCCAAGATCTGCGAGAATATGGACATCCACCTTACAGGCGTAAACGCCAGAGCCGGCCAGGATGGAACCATGAATATGACCATCCAGCTGTCCATCTCATCCACACAGGAAATGGATAGAGTCCTGAGAGCCCTTAAGAATATAGAAGGCGTATCTAACGTCTTCAGAGCTAGGAGTTAATATGAGAGCTGTCGTACAGAGAGTTACAGATGCCAAGGTCACCGTGGACGGAGAGACCACAGGTTCCATAGGAAAGGGCTTATGCGTTCTCTTAGGTGTAGAAACGGGAGATGAACAAAAAGACCTTGACTACATGATCGAAAAGATTGCAGGCCTCAGAGTCTTCGACGATGAAAACGGCGTTATGAATTTATCCATTCAGGATATCGGAGGCTCGGTCTTAAGCATATCCCAGTTTACGCTTTTGGGAGACGTAAGACGCGGCAAACGCCCCAGCTGGATCAGAGCTGAGCGCCCGGAGAGAGCCAATGAGATGTATCTCAAGTTCAACGAAGGCCTCAGAGCCCGCGGTATCCCCGTGGGCGAGGGAGTTTTCCAGGCAGAAATGCTGGTGAGCATCAATAACGATGGTCCGGTGACCATTCTTTTGGACAGCAAAAAACTATTCTGATAAAACCATGCAGATAATCCATTACGTAACAGGACCCATACAAGTAAATACATACGTGGTTTTCGATGAGGAATCCAGAAAGGGTTTCATCGTGGATCCGGGCGGATATGACAAGAGGATCACCGACAAGATAAACGAGCTTGGCATAGATCTTCAGTACATCATCCTGACCCATGGACATGGCGACCATATCGGCGGTATTGAAGGCTTCAGAAGAGACTTCCCCGGTATCCAGGTGGTTGCTAACAAGTATGAAGACATGCTCATGGATAGCCGTCTGAACGACTCCAGAAGCCTTTTTGGCAGGGATATAGTGGTAAACGTGGATAAATGGGTAGATGACTTCGACACCATGAAGATCGGAAACCTGGAGCTCCTGTTCATCTATACCCCGGGCCATACCAAAGGCGGAATGTGCATCCTTGTGGAGGGTCATCTCTTCAGCGGAGATACGCTTTTCAGATACTCCATAGGAAGGACAGACTTCTACGGCGGATCATGGCCTCAGCTGGAAAAATCCATAAAGACCAAGCTTTATACACTTCCCGATGACACAGTGGTGCTTCCCGGACACATGGGCTTCACCACCATCGGAGATGAAAAGAAAGGAAACCCCTTTGTAAGATGACGAACCTTTGGGGTGATCTTACGGGAGTAAAACCCGTAAAACTTACAAGAGAATCATTCAAGGGAAATCCCTATAACGGAAGGAAGCCTCACGAAAGAGCTGAAGTGTACCGGATCCTGACAGAGGAGAGGGGACTCAGCAGGGAGAAGGCTGAACTGCTCATAGAGATTTATGAGTATCAGCAGCACGTCCTTAAAGGCGAAAATTACACTTCCTGCGGCCTTTACATAGGCATACCGTTCTGTCCCACCAGATGCCTCTATTGCAGTTTTACATCCAACCAGAAACCCTATGAGGAAGTGGAGAGATACCTTCAGGCTCTTTTGAAGGAGATCGAATATGTGGGCAGAAGGTGCCGTGAGACCGGAATGGCCATTGAGACCATATATATCGGCGGCGGTACACCAACGACTTTGGACGAAGGCCAACTTGAAAGGCTTCTGGATTCGGTTTTACATAACTTTGATTTATGTAAACTCAGGGAATTCACTCTGGAAGCAGGAAGACCTGATACCATAACATCAGGAAAGCTCAGAATCGCCAGGGAACACGGCGTTGACAGGATCTCCATCAACCCTCAGAGCATGAAGGAGAGAACCCTGGAACTCATCGGAAGGAGCCACAGTCCTAAGGACATCCTGAGAGCTTTCGAGATCGCAGATAAATCTGGCATACCTGTAGTAAACTGCGATCTCATCGCAGGACTTCCGGAGGAGAGCGTAGGAGATTTCGAACATACCCTTGAGACCATCATAGGCCTTAAACCTATGAATATAACTGTACACACTCTGGCTCTTAAACGAGCATCAAGGCTTATAGAACAGGATTCAACATATCACGAGACTCACTCGGATGTGGTATCGGATATGATAGAGTTATCCCACAAGATGCTAAGAGGTCAGGCCTACAGGCCATATTATCTGTACAGGCTGAAGCGCATGGCCGGCGCTTTAGAGAACACCGGCTGGTGTAAACATGATACGGCAGGTATCTACAATATCCGCATCATGGATGAACAGCAAAGCATTATCGCTCTGGGAGCCGGTGGAATGACGAAGGTGTTTTTTCCTGAAGAAAACAGACTGGAAAGGGTACCTAACGTCAATAATTATGAAGTCTATATCGAAAGACTTCAGGAGATGTTAGAACGAAAGGAACAGGGACTTTTCCGTATGATCCCTGAAATATATAAACAAACGGAAACATTATTAAGGAGGTAAAAACAATGGCAATGCTTACGAATGCACCAAAAGGAACCAAAGATATTATGCCCGACCAGGTGTACAAATGGCATTATGTAGAGAAGAAATGGAAAGAGATCTGTGACAGATACGGATTCAAAGAGATTAGAACTCCTATGTTTGAACATACAGAATTATTCCAGAGAGGTATCGGCGATACTACTGACGTTGTTCAGAAGGAGATGTATACTTTTAACGATCACGGCGGAAGATCCATCACACTTAAGCCTGAAGGAACTTCACCGGCAGTCAGAGCTTTCTTAGAGCACAAGACCTATGCCGAAGTACAGCCGACTAAGATATATTACGATATCCCTTGCTTCAGATATGAGAAACCACAGAGTGGAAGACTCAGACAGTTCCACCAGTTTGGCGTAGAGACCTTCGGTACTCCTAACATGGTTGCAGACGCTGAGATCATAGCCATCGGTTATGACTTCCTTACTGAGATGGGCGTTACCGACCTTACTCTGGAGATCAACTCCGTAGGTTGCCCGGTTTGCCGTGCTAACCACAGAACAGCTCTTAAGGAATTCCTCAAGCCCAAGTATGATCAGCTTTGCGACACATGCAAGTCCAGATACGAAAAGAATCCTATGAGGATCCTGGACTGCAAGTCACCCATAGACCAGGCTCTCGTTGAAGGAGCACCCATGATGCTGGATTATCTCTGTGATGAGTGCAAGACAGCTTTCGACGAACTCAAGGAAAACCTTGAAGCCATGAACATTCCTTACGTGGTAAATCCCAAGATCGTAAGAGGACTGGATTACTATACAAAGACAGCCTTCGAATTCGTAACCAATTCCATCGGAGCTCAGGGAACAGTATGCGGCGGCGGTCGTTATGACAACCTGGCAGAGGAAGTTGGCGGACTTCCGATCCCCGGCGTAGGCTTCGGTCTTGGTAAAGAAAGACTCCTCATGCTCATGGAAGCCAACGGAGTAGTAATTCCTGAACCTAAGGTTTGCGACGCTTTCATCGCTACCATGGGCAAGGAAGCTAAACTCTATGGCCAGAAGATCATGAGAGAACTTCGTAAAGAGGGAATCAAGGCACAGATGGACGACCTTCAGAGAAACTTCAAGGGTCAGTTCAAATATGCTGACAGGATCGGCGCATCCTACACCATCGTTATCGGCGATAACGAACTGGAGAAGGGTTCCGCTAACCTGAAGAACATGGAGACCGGAGAACAGGTAGAAGTCAAGTTCGAAGATCTCGCAAAAGTAATCAAGGAGAAATAATATCATATGAGCAATATTTATAAGCGCACACATATGTGCGGAGAACTCAGGGCTACAGATATCGATCGCGAAGTAGTCCTTAACGGCTGGGTGGCCAAGAGAAGAAACCTCGGCGGACTCATCTTTGTGGATCTGAGAGACAAGACAGGTATAGTTCAGGTTACCTTCGATGATAAGGTTCCTGAGGAACTTTTCAAACTGGCTGACAGCCTTCGCTCCGAGTATGTTATCGGAGTTAAAGGCGTAGTTAAGGAGAGGGCAGCAAAAAACGATCAGCTGGACACCGGCGACATCGAAGTCTTCGCAACTGACATGATCGTATATTCCGAGTCCGACACACCTCCTATCTACATCAAGGACGATGATAATGTAGACGACAATCTCAGACTTAAATACAGATATCTGGACTTGAGAAAGCAGCACATGCAGAGAAACCTCAGCTTCAGACATAAGCTCGTAAAGGTGACCAGAGACTATTTCGATGAAAACGGATTCACAGAAGTTGAAACTCCCGTACTCATCAAATCAACACCTGAAGGTGCCAGAGACTATATCGTTCCTTCCAGAGTATATCCTGGAGAATTCTATGCGCTTCCTCAGAGCCCTCAGCTTTTCAAGCAGCTCCTCATGGTAGGCGGAACTGACAGATACATGCAGATCGCCAAGTGCTTCAGAGATGAAGACTTAAGAGCAGACCGTCAGCCCGAATTCACCCAGGTAGACCTTGAGATGTCCTTTGTAGATCAGGACGCAGTTCTTGAGATCCAGGAAGGATACCTTAAGAGAGTCTTCAAGGAATGCCTCGACGTGGATATCGAGACTCCGCTTCAGCGCATGACCTGGGATGAAGCCATGGAAAGATTCGGCTCTGACAAGCCCGACCTCAGATTCGGCTTCGAACTCAAAAAATTAAACGACACAGTTAAAGACTGCAACTTCAAGGTCTTCACAGACTGCCTTGCAAACGGCGGAGACGTAAGAGGCATCTGTGTAGATGGAGGTTCCAAGTGCTTCTCCAGAAAGGACATCGATAAGCTCACCGAGATGACCAAGCATTACGGTGCCAAGGGTCTCGTCTGGATCAGAATGAACGAGGGAGAGATCGGTTCCTCCGTTAACAAATTCTTCTCACAGGAAGAACTTCAGGAGATCGCAAAGGTATTCGACGCTAAGACAGGAGACCTTATCTTCATCGTTTCAGACAGAGCTAAAGTCACCTATGATTCCTTAGGTTTCTTAAGAAGAGAATGCGCCAAGAGAATGGGACTCTTAAACGACAAGGAGTACAAACTTCTTTGGGTAGTTGATTTCCCTATGTTCGAACTGAGCGAAGAGGATGGAAGCATCAAGGCTATGCATCATCCTTTCACCTGTCCTAAACTGGACCAGCTTGACCTTCTGGACACAGATCCTCTCAAGGTCAAGGCTGACGCTTACGACATCGTCCTTAACGGTGTTGAACTAGGCGGAGGATCAGTCAGAATCCATGACAAGAACCTTCAGGCAAAGATGTTCGAGGTACTCGGACTCACCCCTGAAGAATGCGACGAGAAGTTCGGCTTCCTCATTGAGGCCTTCAAGTACGGAGCTCCTCCTCATGCAGGACTTGCCTATGGACTTGACAGATTCGTAATGCTTCTCTTAGGAGAACCTTCCATCAGAGAAGTAATAGCTTTCCCGAAGAACCAGAACGCTCAGTGCCTCGTATCAGGTGCACCCGCGCCTGTAGAAGAGCTGCAGCTTGATGAATTAGGTATTGGAGTAAAGTAATGAACGTAATAGGACTGCTTGGAGGAAGTTTTGATCCCATACATTATGGACACAGAACTCTGGGCTGCGCGGCAGTAGAAGAGGTGGCACTTGACAAACTCATCGTCATGCCCACCCATATCCAGCCCTTCAAGCAAAACAAAAAAGTAGCACAGGATGAACACCGCCTCGCCATGGCCGCCCTTGCTTTTGACGGCTGTGACAAGGTGGAGATCTCCGACTACGAGATAAAAAAAGGAGATGTCTCATATTCCTATGATACCATGAGCCATTTCAGAGAGCAGTATCCCAATGATGAATTGTTTTTCATCATGGGTGCTGACTCATTCATCAATGTTGAGAAATGGTACAAGGGCGAGGAACTCCTCAGCGAGTTCGGTTTTATCGTGAGTTCGCGCCCGGGCTATCCTGAAAAGGTACTGGAATCCTGCATCAAGTTCTATAAGGAGGACTACGGTACCAAGATAATCAGGCTTAGAACCAAGATGCCAGACATCAGTTCCACCGAGATCCGCGAGACCGCCATGGAAGGGGATTCCATATCCCATCTGGTGCCTCCCAAGGTGGAACAATACATCAATGAAAACGACCTGTATGAGGATCTCAGGGAGTTGGAAAGAAACTATCGATGGACTACGGTATTATAAAACAAGAACTTGAAGATTATGTTTTAAATGAGCTTTATGAAAGTCGCAAAAAACATACTCTCGGCGTTCGTGATACAGCACTCAAACTTGCTGAAAAGTACCACGCAGACAAGACTAAGGCTGAAATAGCCGCTTTAGCCCATGATATGTACAGAGGCTTAAGGGGAGAAGACCTCAACCGAACAGTTAGAGAACTGGGGCTTCCCGATAAGTATCTGGACGATCCAAACCTGGCACACGGTAAGATCGCAGCCATTAAGCTGGCCAGCGATTACGGAGTCAGTGATGAGGATATTTTGAACGCTGTGTCATTTCATACCACGGGAAGGAAGGGCATGAGCCTTCTTGAAAAGGTTATCTATTTGGCGGATGCCATAGAGCCTAACCGAGACTATCCCGGCGTGGATGACATCAGAAAAGAGGCTGAGATCAGCCTGGACGGTGCTTGCCTTAGATCCATGGAAAGCACCATCAAACATGTTCTATCGCAAGGTGCATACCTTGACAAAGATACATTAGAAGCAGCAGATTTTTTGAAGGAGAACAAATGACCAATAAGGAATACGCTTACTTAGCAGCAGAAACGTTATCATCCAAAAAAGCTACCGATATCGTTATGATCGATATCGCGGAGAAATCAGGATTCGCAGACTATTTTATCATCGCCACAGGTAATACCGAAAGACACATCAACAGCCTTGTGGACGACGTAGAGGACGCATTGGCCAAGGAGGAGCTTCTGGTCAAGTCCGTAGAGGGCAAGGATACCTCCGGCTGGATCCTCATGGATTTCGGAGACATAATCGTTAACCTGTTCACTCCCGAAATGAGAGACAGATATAATATCGAAAAGATTTGGGCAGACTGTCCGGTAGAGAATATAGGAGACTAGAGCATTATGGAAGAAAGATATAACTTTAAAGAAATCGAGAAGAAATGGCAGAAGGTATGGGAAGAAAGAGAGACCTTTAAGGTAACGGAAGATCCTTCAAAGGAAAAGTTCTATTGCCTCGAAATGTTCCCTTATCCTTCAGGCAAGCTCCACATGGGTCATGTCAGGAACTATTCCATCGGAGACGTGGTAGCCAGATTCAAAAAGATGGACGGCTTTAACGTGCTCCATCCCATGGGATTTGACTCATTCGGACTTCCCGCGGAGAACGCTGCCATTCAGCACGGCATCCATCCTTCCACCTGGACTTGGGACAACATCCACGAGATGGAAAGACAGCTGAGAGAACTTGGACTTTCATATGACTGGGACAGAGAATGCTGCACCTGTTCAGAAGATTACTATCGCTGGATGCAGTGGATCTTCATTCAGTTCTATAAAAAGGGACTTGCATATAAGAAGGAGAACCCTGTAAACTGGTGTCCTTCCTGCCAGACCGTACTTGCCAACGAGCAGGTAGTAGACGGCGTATGCGAGAGATGCAAAACTCCCGTAACCAAAAAGAACTTAAGCCAGTGGTACTTTAAGATCACAGATTACGCTGACAGACTTCTTGAAAATCTTGATAACGGTAAGCTTGACGGTTGGCCCCAGAAGGTCAGACTCATGCAAAAGAACTGGATCGGCAGATCCTACGGCTGCGAAGTTGACTTCAAGGTTAAGGATTCCGATGAAGTTCTCACCGTATTCACGACTCGTGTAGACACCATTTACGGAACCACTTTCATGGTTCTCGCTCCCGAGTATCCTACAGTTCTTGAGAACGTTAAAGGCACCGAATATGAACAGGACGTACTGGACTATATCGAGCGCGTCAACCATATGAACGAGATCGAGCGTACTTCCACCACAGCGGAGAAGACCGGTGTGTTCATCGGTAAATACGCTATCAATCCCTTCACCCATAAAGAAATGCCCATCTACATCTCAGACTACGTACTCATGGGTTATGGTACCGGTGCTGTCATGGGCGTACCCGCACATGACCAGAGAGACTTCGAGTTTGCCACCAAGTTCGGTCTTGAGATCACTCCTGTAGTAGACCCTCAGGATCCTGAAGTAGATGTAAACGATCTGAAGGAAGCCTGCGCTGCTTCCGGTATCATGATCAATTCCGGAGAGATCACCGGCATGAAGTCCGATGATGCTATCCCTTACATGATCGAAAAGGCTGAGAAGGAAGGCTTAGGACACCGCAAGGTCAACTATAAGCTGAGAGACTGGCTCATCTCTCGCCAGAGATACTGGGGAACTCCTATCCCCATGATCTACTGCGAGGATTGTGGCTGGGTTCCTGAAAAGGAAGAAAACCTTCCCGTACTTCTTCCTACAGACGTAGAATTCACCGGGAAGGGAGAATCTCCTATAGCTACATCCAAGACCTTCAGAGACTGCACCTGCCCGAGATGCGGTAAGAAGGCTCAGAGAGAAGTAGATACCATGGATACCTTCCTTGATTCATCCTGGTACTTCTTAAGATATTGCGACAACAAGAACACTGAGAAGCCTTTCGATAAGGCAAAGGCCGACTACTGGATGGATGTAGACCAGTATATCGGCGGAGTAGAGCATGCCATCCTTCACCTTATGTACGCCAGATTCTTCCAGATGGCTCTTCATGATTTAGGACTTACCGATCACGAAGAACCCTTCAAGAACCTCCTTACACAGGGTATGGTAAATAAGGACGGAAAGAAGATGAGTAAGTCCCTCGGAAACGTAGTTTCACCTGCGGAGATCATCGAGAAGTACGGCGCTGATACAGCCAGACTCTTCATTCTTTTCGCAGCTCCTCCTGAGAGAGAACTCGACTGGTCCGACGCCGGTGTAGAAGGCGCTTTCAGATTCCTCTTAAGAGTATACAGAATGGTAAATGAGCTCTCCGCAAGAGACCTCAAGGACGGCGAGATCGTTCCTAAGACTGCTGAAGACAAGTCCTTAAACTACAGACTCAACTTCTGCATCAAGAAGGTAAGGGAAGACGTTGGCGGAAGATTCATGTTCAATACCGCTATCTCTTCAGCCATGGAACTTGTAAATGAAATGTACAAGTACAAGGACGGAAAGAACGTCAATGAGCCGCTTCTTAAGAAGGCTATGAAAGAGCTGATCGTAATTCTTTGCCCCTTCGTACCTCATATTTCTGAAGAGATGTGGGAGCACATCGGAGGACAGGGACTCTGCTCAGACCAACCTTGGCCTGCCTGCGACGAAAAGGCTCTCGTTCTCGATGAAGTGGAGATCGTAATTCAGATCAACGGCAAGCTCAAGGATAAGATGGTGGTATCCAAGGATATCGACAAAGCTGAACTTGAGAAGATCGCCCTTGAAAGCGAGAAGGTAAAAGAACTCACGGAAGGCAAGACCATCATAAAGGTCATCGCCGTACCCGGAAGACTCGTAAATTTAGTAGTAAAATAAATATTGATATGCACCGGACACGCTCGCACAGGGCGGTCCGGGGTATTTAATAAAGAAAGGAAATAAATGGCTAAAACCAAGAAAGACTGGAAGCTGCCATCCCTCAAGGTAATTCCTATCGGAGGTCTCAATGAAATCGGTAAGAACATGACCCTCCTGGAATACGACGATGAGATAATGATCATCGATTGCGGAATGAGCTTCCCAGATGACGAAATGCTCGGCATCGATGTGGTCATTCCTGATTTCAGCTATCTCATAGCAAACCGCGACAAGATCAAAGGTCTGGTGCTGACACACGGTCATGAGGACCATATAGGCGCCATACCTTATCTTTTGAGAGACATAAAAGTTCCGGTGTACGGCACAAGACTCACCATCGGACTTGTCAGAAATAAGCTTGAAGAACACAATATAATCGGCGATCTGAAGATCATTAACGCCGGTGAAAGCTTTAAGCTGGGCAGTTACTTTGAGATAGAAGCCATCAGAACGACCCATAGCATAGCTGACAGCATTTGCATGGCCATAAACACCCCTCAGGGAGTTGTCTTCCATTCGGGAGATTTCAAGATAGACTATACACCCGTTGACGGAGACCCCATCGATCTGGGCAAACTGGCCGAGATCGGAGAAAGGGGCGTGAGGCTGATGCTTTGCGACAGCACCAATGCGACCAGACCGGGCTTCACACAATCGGAGAGAGTGGTAGGAAGGACCCTGGAGAACATCTTCAGGACCGCAAAAAACAGAATTATAATCGCCACTTTCTCATCTAACGTGCACAGAGTGCAAAAAATTATCGAAAACGCCATCCTCTGTGGCAGGAAGGTGGCGGTATCCGGCAGATCCATGGAGAAGGTAGTCAAGCTTGCCATAGAACTCGGATACCTCAATATACCGGAGGGTGAACTGGTGGATCTTAAGATGACCAGGGACATCCCCGATAATCAGCTGGTGATCATCACCACAGGATCACAAGGAGAGCCCATGTCGGCTCTTTCAAGAATAGCTTCAGGAGAACATAAGGGTATAAAGCTTAAACCCGGTGACATGGTTATCCTGAGCTCTACACCGGTTCCCGGTAATGAAAAGAGTGTATCAAATGTAGTTAACAAGCTCTTTGAGGCAGGAGCAGACGTAATATATTCTGATATCGCGGAGATCCACGTATCAGGACACGCCTGTCAGGAAGAACTCAAACTCCTGCATTCACTTCTGAAACCTCAGTACTTCATGCCTGTACACGGTGAATTCAGACATCTCATAAGCCACGCAAGACTTGCAGAAGCACTTGGAGAAAAGAAAGAAAACATCTTCGTTATCGAAAACGGAGACATCTTAAACGTATCAGAAGACGAGGCCTTCGTAGAACCTAAGAAGGTTGAAGCGGATGCTATTCTTGTGGATGGACTCGGAGTAGGTGACGTAGGAAACATCGTCCTGAGAGACCGTAAACATCTGTCGGAATCAGGCCTCATTATCGTAGTGGCTGCCATTGCCCAGGAAGGTTATGTGGTATCCGGACCGGATCTGGTGTCCCGCGGATTCGTCTACGTCAAAGAGAACGAAGAACTCATGGAATACGCAAGACAGGTGGCACTTAACGCCCTTGATAAGGCCCTGGATTCTGGCATTCGTGACTGGAACACACTTAAGGCCAGAGTCAGAGACGCTCTTTCATCTTACATCTATGAAGTTACCATGAGGAGCCCTATAATCTTACCTATATTTTTGGAGGTTTAACATGAACGTATATGATCAGGCCCATCAGCTGGCCAAAGCAATAAAGGAATCTGAAGAATTCAAGCGTTATCAGAGCGCAGAAGACATGATCAAGACCAAGCCGGATCTGGATCAGATGATCAAGGATTTCCAGCAGAAATCCATGGAGATCCAGCTCAAGCAGATGGCCGGAGAACAGCCTGATGCAGAAGATATGCAAAAAATTCAGCAGCTCTATGGAATCGTCGCCATGGATCCCATGGCAGCTTCATACATGGATGCTGAGATGCGCTTTTCCATTATGATGAAAGATGTTTATGAGATCATCGGAGAAGCCATCGGCAAGGGCGGAATCCCCGGAATGTAATAAAACATCAATAAACTATTGAATGAATGATTTTTTTGTGGTAAAATAATTCAGTCGTTAATGATCCTGCTGTAGACGTACAGTAGGTAGATTATAAAGCTTTATAATTAAGATTGGAGAAGAATATGGTATACGCTAGTGATTTTAGAAAAGGTAAAACATTCATCGTAAATGGAGAACCTTGCGTCGTTCTCGATTTCCAGCACGTTAAGCCCGGTAAGGGAGCTGCATTCGTAAGAACCAAATACAGAAACATTCTTACAGGTGCTACAAGAGAAGAAGCTTTCAACCCTTCCGATAAGTTTGATGACGCTATCATCGCGACCAAGAAGATGCAGTATCTCTATAATGACGGAGAACTCTACTACTTCATGGACCCTGAGACATACGATCAGATCCCTCTTGCACAGGAGCAGGTAGAAGACGCTGTTAAGTGGATCAGAGAAAACGATGAAGTTACCATCAAGTTCTTCCAGGGCAATGCTTTCCAGGTAGAAGCTGAGAACTTCGTAAACCTTGAAGTAATCGACTGCGAACCCGGCGTTAAGGGCAACACCGCTACTAACGTTACCAAGGCAGCTACAGTTGAGACAGGAGCTACCGTACAGGTTCCTATCTTCATCGAGCAGGGTGAGAAGATCCAGATCGATACCAGAACAGGTGAGTATTTAGGAAGAGCTAAATAAGTATATTTTGCAAAATGAGGGACGCCTTGTGTGTCCCTTGTATTTTTTGGAAAGAGGAATTATGAGAAAGTTTTTAATAGGACTGCTGGTGATCATAGTCATAGTAGGCGGAGTGGGGATATGGTTCGTTAATAATCTCGACAATGCCAAGGATCCCGACAGTACAGAAGAAATATCCATTGAGATCCCTGAGGGAACCTATGCCAGCGAGATCGGAAAGATCCTTGAGAAGAATGGCATTATTAATTCTGCCCTTAACTTCAAGGTCTATCTTAAACTGACCAAATATGACGGTCAGATGAAGGCCGGCAACTACACCTTAAGCCCCTCAATGGACTTTAAGACCATCGTTACCAAGCTTGAAGAGAATGAGACGAACGATATGATGGTAACAGTTCCTGAAGGTCTTACCATCGAACAGACCGCCAGAAAGCTTGCTGATCAGGGGGCAGGAAAGTATAAGAAGTTCATGAAAGCCATCAAGAAGGGCGACTTTGACTATAGTTGGCTCAAAGGAGATTCCCTTGAAGGTTATCTCATGCCGGATACTTACAGCATCCCTAAGGGAACTTCTGAACATGATATCATCGACATGATGCTGGATAACTTCGAAGATCATATGGTCAAGGCTTATGAGAAGTCCAAGAGCAGTATCAAAGATGATTATTCCTTAGACGAGATCCTGACCACAGCTTCCATCATCGAGAGAGAATGCGCTGTAAACGAAGAGAGACCTCTGGTAGCATCAGTTATCTATAACAGAATGAACAATAACATGATGCTTCAGATGTGCTCCACGGTACAGTATATCCTGTTAAGGGATACCGGAGAGACCAAAGCACTTCTCTACAATGATGATATTGCCATCGATGATCCATATAACACTTATATACACTACGGACTTCCTCCGGGACCTATTTGCAGCCCTGGACTCAAATCCTTCAAGGCTGCTCTTAAGCCGGACAAGTCTGATTATCTCTTCTTCGTATTAAGCGCTGATCTGGATGGAACCAGCAGATTCACATCCGACTACAATCAGTTCTTAAAGGATAAAGACGAGTATTACGAGGCATATAATGCCGCTCATTCAAAATAATTCAATTACCAGTCCATCTAAAAGGGAGTGATAAGTCTAATGGACGCGGACAGTCGAATATCTATCATATTCATACTGATTCTATTGATTTTGGCAGCTCTGTTTGCTGTGGCTGAAACAGCCTTTGCTTCAGCATCTCAGTCCAAATTAAAGGTCAGCGCGGATCGCGGTGACGAGAGGGCAGAAAGAGCTGTAAATATACTTGACAACATTGAGTCAGCCATAAGCACGCTGCTCATTTGCACCAATATCGTACACCTGACCATAGCCACCGTCGTTACCGTTATGGTAACAAGATTATGGGGGCTTGGTTTGGTGTCGGTTTCTACTATTATCACAACCCTGGTGGTGTTTTTTGCGGGAGAAATGCTTCCTAAGAGCATCGCCAAGAAAAATCCCGAGAAATTTGCCTTGCATACAGCAGGGCTTCTTTCAGTTATGATGAAGATCTTCGATCCTTTGGCCAGACTTCTGACCTGGATCGGCCTTCAGGCGGCTAAACTTACCAAGGGTGAGCCGGAGATCTCTGTCACAGAGGATGAGCTCCTTGATATCTTTGAAGATCTGGCCGAAGAAGGAGTCCTGGATGACGATCAGGAGGACATGATGTCTTCCGTTCTGGAATTCACCGATACCAAGACCGGAAGGATATTGACCCCTAAGAAAAAAATCATCGGAATAGATGTGAACATGTCCAAAGAGGAGATCTTTGAACTGATCAATACTCTCAATCATTCAAGAGTAGTGGTCTATGACGGCGTCATCGATAACGTTCTCGGAATCTTGAGGATTAGAGAATATCTCAAGGAATACCTTAAGACCAGGGAGATCCCCGATGTGAGAGATATAATGGATGAACCTTACTATGTTTCATCCAAGACTATGGCAGATGAACTTCTTGAAGAAATGTCCAGAGCGAGACAGAATATAGCTCTTGTTAAGGGCGTAAACGGTAAGTTCATAGGACTTGTTTCCATCGAGGATATTTTGGAAGAACTTGTGGGAGATATCTTCGACGAGAGCGACGAGGAAGGAGGTCAATTATGAATATAGGCCTTCTTATAGCCGGCATTGTGCTCTGTATCATGTTCTCAGCCCTGTTCTCCGCATCAGAAATGGCTCTGTCCTCAGCCAACAAGGTGAGAATAGAGAATGAAGCGGAGGAGGGTAATAAACGTGCAGGTACTGCCCTTAAACTTATCGAAAATTTCGATGACAGCTTAGGCGCCATCCTCATAGGAAACAATCTGGTGAATATCGCCGCATCATCCATGAGCTCCGTCCTCGTGATTCTTCTCACGGGAACGGATAAGATGGCTTGGCTAGCCACGATCATAATCACCATTTTGGTAGTTATCTTCGGTGAGACCATGCCAAAGATAACAGCTAAGCAGAACGCTACCAGCTTCTCCCTTAGAATCGCTCCCTTCGTGAGATTCTTAAGCATAGTTTTGAAGCCTCTCGTTAAGGCTGTGGTTTGGCTTGTGAATAAACTCACCCCTCATAGATATGAGGAAGAAGAGGAGCCCGACGAGGAAGAATCCATAGAAGAACTGGCTACTATCATCGAGACCGCTGAGGACGAAGGAGTCCTCGATGAAGATCAGAAAGAGCTTCTGATAGCTGCTCTGGACTTCGCCGATATCTCAGCTTATGAAGTAATGACTTCCAGAGTTGACCTGGATGCCATAGATATCGAAGATTCTCTTGAAGAGATCATGGAGCTGGTTAACGAGACGCCTTTCACCAGGCTTCCCGTCTATGAGGATAGTATCGATAATGTCATCGGCGTTCTCCATTTGAACGATCTCCTTAAGGAAATGGCCACCAAGGATGAGATAGACATAAGAAGCATATTGATGGAACCTGTCTTCGTTTACAGGACCACCAAGCTTCCAAGCGTCCTCCAGGCATTGAGGGAGGCTAATCAACATATGGCCATCGTCACGGATGAATACAGCGGAACCGATGGCGTCATAACCATGGAAGACGTCCTTGAAGAAGTCGTAGGCGAGATCTGGGACGAAAACGACCTTGTAGAGGAAGAGATCGTAGTCAAGAACGAGAGAGAATACGAGCTTGACGGAGATCTTAATATCTACGATTTCCTTGAGATCGTAGGAATGGACGAAGATGATTACGAGTCCGATTATGATTCAGAGACCGTAGGCGGCTGGGTCATGGAAATGCTGGAGCGTTTCCCCGTAGTGGGAGACGAGTTCCGCTATGAGAACTTCACCCTGAAGGTTCTGGAAGCTGAAGAACGAAGGGTGGACAAAGTTCTTCTCACCATAGACGAAGAAAAGGAGCCTGAAGATGATGAAGAAAACTGAAGAAACCATCATGAGGCATATAACGAAGGACATCACCAATGAAGGTGTGACGGAGTATATAGCTAGTTTCTACAGGCCTCTCACGGAGGATTTGGCGAATCTCAGGCGCGAAGCGGATAAGACAGCCATTCCCATTATCCTTCCTGAAACGGAGAATTTCCTTAGTACCTTGCTGGATATTATCCGTCCGAAAAGGGTGTTGGAGATTGGAACTTCCGTAGGCTATTCTTCCATGTTCTTTGCGCAAAAAGTCCTCGACACAGGTATATCAAGACCCAGCATCTTCACCATCGAAAAGGACGAGGAAACCTACGATTTAGCCTTAAGAAATATTTCAGATCTGGGATATGATAAGTATATCCACTGTCTCTTAGGAGATGGCGAGGAGGTCATAAATTCACTTCTGGACGACGGAATAGAGAAATTCGACCTGGCATTTATCGATGCTGCTAAATCTCATTATATGCGATTTCTGGAGGCCACTTTAAAGGTCATGAGACCCGGCGGCATCATATTGGTAGATGACACCTTGTTCCAGGGAAGACCTGCCTTGGATCCGGAGGAACCTCCCAGGAAACACCGTACCAACGTGAAGGCTTTAAGAGAGTTCAATGAAGCTGTAGCTTTTGATCCTCGCTTCAGTACAAGCCTGCTGGCGGTTGGTAATGGATTGACTATCATTAAAATATTGTAAAAGGAATTTTTTGCTGATGAAAAAAATAGAGCTGCTGGCTCCGGCCGGCGACCTTGAAAAACTTAAGACCGCAGTGGATTACGGCGCTGATGCTGTATACTTCGGCGGCGAGGCCTTCAGCTTAAGGGCAGGGGCGGGAAACCTCTCCCTGGATGAAATGAAGGAAGGCCTAAACTACGCCCACGGTAAGGGCGTCAGAAGCTATCTGACTGTAAATATTTTTGCTCATAATGAAGATATAGAGCCTTTAAGAGCATATCTGGAAGAGATCAAAGACCTGGGAATTGATGCCTATCTGGTTTCGGATCCCGGAGTCTTCTCGCTCCTTAAGGAAGTCATGCCTGAAGCTGAGATACACTTGAGCACCCAGGCAAACATGACCAATTATCAGACCGCCATGTTCTGGTACGGGCTGGGAGTAAGAAGGATAGTTCTCGCCAGGGAACTGAGTTTCAGAGAGATCAGAGAACTCAAGGCTCGCTGCCCTGAAGACCTGGAATTCGAAGCTTTCGTTCACGGTGCCATGTGCATCAGCTATTCGGGAAGATGCCTGCTTTCCAACTTCATGATAGGAAGAGACGCAAACCACGGAGAATGCGCTCATCCCTGCAGATGGAAGTACGCTCTCATGGAAGAGCAGCGCCCTGGGGAATATTATCCCATTGAGGAGGACGAAAGAGGAACATATATTCTGAATTCCAAGGACCTTTGCATGATCAGATTCATACCTGAACTGATAGAATGCGGCCTTGCTTCCCTTAAGATAGAGGGAAGGATGAAGTCAGCCTTCTATGTGGCTCACGTGATCTCTGCTTACAGAAAGGCCATCGACGCTTACTATGCAGATCCTGAAGGCTGGGAGTTCAAGGAGGAGTGGATGGATGAACTTAAGAAGGTATCTCACCGCCAGTTCACCACGGGCTTCTACTTCGATAAGCCCACCGAAAAGGATCAGAATTACGAGACTTCCCAGTATACCAGGGATTACGTATATACTGGCATCGTTCGCGAATATGATCCATCAACGGGTTATGCCATAATCGAACAACGTAACAAGATGGTACTTGGAGATGTAGTGGAAGTGTTCGGTCCCTTTACGGATTTCTTTGTGCAGAAGGTAGAAGAGATGTACAATGAGGCAGGGGAGCCCATAGATGCTTGTCCTCATCCTCAGGAGATCATCAGGATGAAGATGGCAGGAGAGGTCAAGCCCGGCTGGATGCTGAGAAAAAGGAAAGGTTGATTTTTTAGGTATTTTTTGATAAAATATCGATGTATCATTATTTCAATTTAAAAAAGGATGTCAAAATGAAACTTTCAAAGAAGATCAAAAAAAGTCTGAAAAAAATCTTAGGATCAGGCAAAGAAACTCCTAAAAAAGAATTAAAACCCGAAGTAAAGAAAACTGAGGACAAACCTAAAGAACCCAAGAAAAGTAAAAAAGAACTTGCAAGAGAAGAAAGAGCCAGAAAGAAAGAGGAAAGAGCAGCCCATATCAGAGAAGGTTATATTAACAGGGTAGTTGAATTGACTGGCTGGGATAGGGAGAATGCTATAGCTCAGATGGATAAGGCTAAAGAAAATTGCGGCGTATCTTATGAGTACTATGCTGCTTGGCATTTCTATAATATTGATGAAGAACATCAAAAGGAATACTTTACCAAAGGTCATGCAGATACCCTCAAGGAACGCTTCAATACCGATCCTAATACCACCAAGATCATAATGAACAAGGTAGCATTCAGCAAGATGTTCGATAAATTCCTTGGAAGAGCGTGGGCAGATAACCATAATGTGACAGAGGAAGAATTCAAAGAAAAGTTTGGCGAATCCTGTAAAATTATTTACAAACCACAAAAATCATCCGGAGGTAAAGGTATTCAGGTCTTCAAATTTGATGATGACAGTATCCATGACGTATACGAAACTGTAACAAAACTTCCGGAAGGAATCATTGAACAGTTCGTCGTTCAGCATCCTGAAATGTGCAAACTTTCAGTAAATTCCGTTAATACTATCCGTGTAGTTACAATTAGAACAAATAAGGATATTCCTGGCATCGAAAAAGATAAAGTATATATAGTTTACTGTGCCATGAGAATGGGTACAGGCAAAAATTATACAGACAATCTTCATTCCGGAGGTATGGTTGCAGCTGTAGATCTTGAGACTGGTAAACTTCTGACATCCGGAGTCGATTTCCGTTATAATATTTGTGAGAGACATCCTGATACTGGTGTTGAAATCAAAGGATTCCAGATTCCTCAGTTCGATAAGATCAAGGAAATGATCACTGAAGCAGCTTCTTTGACTTATGGATATTATGGATGGGACGTAGCTGTTACCGTTGATGGACCTATCATCATAGAGTGTAATACTCACCCGGGTGCAGGGATCCTACAGTCTCCTTACGTCCATTTAGGGAAGGGGATGAAATATGTTGCAGACCCATTCCTTGTAGGAACAAAGTGGGAAACAAAATAGAGAAATATATCTCGATTGTATTAAAATTAGAAAAAGCAATATCACAAGATGATATTGCTTTTTTTCTTAATTTTTGGTATATTTATTGTGTATGGGTATATTAAGCTATATTAATATATAATTAACTTATTTTGTGAGGTAAAAAAATGACTGAAAAGAGATCAGAGGCTTTCAAGGAGCTTCAACCTACGTTGGATCAGTATGCAGGCGTTAAAGGCAGCCTGATCACGATCCTTCAGAAGGCTCAGGAGATTTATGGTTATCTCAGCACAGACTGCATCAACCATATCGCTGACGCCACAGGCATTAAACCTGCCAAGATCTACGGTGTAGCCACATTCTACGCTCAGTTCAGACTTGAACCCATCGGCAAATATCTTCTTATGATGTGCCAGGGAACAGCTTGCCACGTAAACGGATCAGAAAACATTTATGAGACCGTATGCGAAGAACTGGGAATCGTCGATGGCGAAACCACAGAGGACAATGTCTTCACGATCAACAACGTTGCTTGCCTCGGATGCTGCTCACTTGCACCTGTAATGATGGTTAGATCAAGTGACGGAGACGAGACTTACGGCAACCTTACTAAGGACAGCGTAAGGGCGATCCTTAAAGAGATCGCAGCCAGAGGATAGGAGGTAAGCGATGAAAATAGTAGTTGGACAGGGTTCCTGCGGTATAGCCACAGGCGCAAAGAAAACAGCTGCAGAATTTGAAAAGCAGCTTAAGGCAAATAACCTCGACACTGAACTCACCATTACAGGCTGCGTTGGTACCTGCTATCTGGAACCTATCGTAGACGTATATGAGGACAACGGTGACATGACAAGATACGTCAAGGTTCAGCCGGACAGAGTCGAAAAAATCATCGAAGAACACATCAAAGGTGGCAAGCCTGTTGAAGAATATGCCATCTCTGAAGAAGATAAGGGCTTTGTTAAAGGTCAGCAGAGAGTAGTTCTCAGAAACTGCGGTGTTATCAATCCTGAAAACATCGACGAATATCTTGAGAAAGACGGATATAAGGCACTTGAGAAAGTTCTTACTTCCATGAAACCCGAGCAGGTCATCGAAGAGATGAAGGCTTCAGGTCTTAGAGGAAGAGGAGGCGCTGGCTTCCCTACATGGTTCAAGTGGAATGCTGCCAAGGCTTCTCCCGGAAACGAGAAGTACATGGTTTGCAACGCTGACGAAGGTGACCCGGGCGCATTCATGGACAGATCAGTTCTTGAGGGCGACCCTCATAGCGTACTTGAAGGTATGGCTATCGCAGGTTATGCTATGGGAGCACATCAGGGCGTTATCTACTGCCGTGCTGAGTATCCTCTTGCAATCAAGAGACTTGAGATCGCTATGGCTCAGGCAAGAGAGAGAGGATATCTCGGAAAGAACCTCTTTGGAACAGGTTTCGACTTTGATATCTATATCAAGGCCGGTGCAGGCGCATTCGTATGCGGCGAAGAGACAGCTCTTATCGCTTCCCTTGAAGGAGAAAGAGGAATGCCCAGACTTAAACCTCCTTTCCCTGCAGCAAAGGGATTCTGGCAGAAGCCTACCGACATCAACAACGTTGAGACTCTTGCTAACGTTCCTTGGATCATCTATAACGGCGGAGCAGCATTCTCCAAGTTCGGTACTGTTAAGTCACCCGGAACTAAGGTATTCGCTCTCGCTGGTAAGATCAAGAAGGGAGGCTTAGTTGAGGTTCCTATGGGAATGACCATCAACGAGATCATCTACGGCATTGGCGGCGGTATCAGAAATGATAAGCAGTTCAAGGCTGTACAGATGGGGGGACCTTCCGGCGGATGTATTCCTGCATCTCTCGGAGATACCCAGGTTACATATGAAGATATCACCAAGACAGGCGCTATCGTTGGTTCCGGCGGTATGATTGTAATGGACGAAGAGACCTGTATGGTAGATATGGCCAGATACTTCCTTAACTTCACAAGAGACGAGTCCTGCGGTAAGTGCAACTACTGCAGAATCGGTACCAAGAGACTTCTTGAGATCCTCACCAGGATCACAGAAGGTGAAGGAAGAGACGGAGACATCGAACTCCTTCAGGAACTCGCTACCAAGGTTATGCAGGGATCACTTTGCGGACTTGGACAGACAGCTCCTAACCCCGTACTCTCAACCATTCGCCACTTCAGAAACGAGTACGAAGACCACATCTACAACAAGAAGTGCACAGCTCACTCCTGCAAGGCTCTCATCGAGTTCAGCATCAATGACAAGTGCAAGGGATGTACTCTCTGCGCAAGAAATTGCCCTGTTGGCGCTATCACCGGCAGCGTAAAGCAGATGCACGTTATCGACAAAGAAAAGTGCATCAAGTGCGGCAAGTGTCTTGACAACTGCAAGTTTGGCGCAATAGATAAGATTTGATAGGGGAGGAGGTAATAAAATGAACAAATTCTTACTTAACATTAACGGCAAAGAAGTAACCGGATTCCCCGGTCAGACTATTCTGGAAGTCGCTAAGGAAAATGACATTTTTATTCCTACTCTTTGCTATGACGAAAGAACCAAGATCTACGGTTCCTGCGGTCTCTGCATGTGCGAAGTAGAGGGTAA
Organism: Bacillota bacterium; assembly: GCA_017394515.1. Lineage (GTDB taxonomy): Bacteria > Bacillota > Clostridia > Peptostreptococcales > Anaerovoracaceae > RUG754. The sequence goes on from JAFPXY010000007.1 coordinate 30,915, forward strand.
CCCCAAGCTTTGCAAAGCATGTGCTACAGAGATCGCTCCCGGAATGGTAGTTAATTCCCAGACTGAGAGAGTTATCGAGTCCAGAAAGACCAACCTGGAACTCCTGCTCTCCAACCACACAGGTGATTGCCGTCCGCCTTGCGTTATCGCATGTCCCGGCCACACCGACTGCCAGGGCTATGTAGGACTCATCGCTAACGGCGAGTTCGACAAGGCTCTGGAACTGATCAAAGATAAGATTCCTCTTCCCGCATCCCTCGGAAGAGTTTGCCCTCATCCTTGTGAAGAGAAGTGCAGAAGAGCTCTTATCGATGAACCTATCTCCATTCAGCAGTTAAAGAGATTTGCAGCTGATAACGACCTCGCAGGCGAGATGTTCATTCCCGAATGCGAAGAAGATACAGGCAAATCCGTTGCTATCATCGGCGGCGGCCCTATGGGCTTATCCGCAGCATATTTCCTCCGTCAGATGGGACATGCCGTAACAATTTACGAATCAATGCCTAACTGCGGCGGTATGCTGAGATATGGTATTCCTGAATACAGACTTCCCAAGTCAGTTCTCGATGAAGAAATCGCAACCATCGAGGCTATGGGAGTAGAGATCATCACCTGCACTAAGGTAGGCGAGGACATTCCTTTCGAGACCATTAGAAATGATTTCGATGCTGTTCTCCTTGGAATCGGCGCTTGGGTATCCACCGGCGTTGGCTGCAAGGGCGAAGATGCTGATGGCGTTATCGGCGGTATCGACTTCCTGAGAAAGGTAGTCACCAACGAAGAAATCAAGCTCGGCGACAGAGTAGCTATCGTCGGCGGTGGTAACACTGCTATGGACGCTTGCCGTACAGCTGTCAGAATGGGCGCAAAGGAAGTTTACAACATCTATCGTCGTACCAAGGACGAGATGCCTGCTGACATGATCGAGATCGAGGAAGCTGAGGAAGAGGGAGTTATCTTCAAGAACCTCACCAATCCTCTTGAGATCGTAAAGGACGAAAACGGCCACATCAAGGAAGTAGTTCTTCAGATCATGGAACTCGGTGAACCCGATGAATCCGGCAGAAGAAGACCTGTACCTGTTGAAGGCAAGACCGAGACCATCGCTCTCGACACAATGATCCTTGCTATCGGCCAGGCTGTAGATGCTTCCATCTTCACAGGAGACAAGACCAGAAAGGGAGCTATCGCATACGATAAGGAAACCTTCATGACCTCCATCCCCGGAGTATTTGCCGGTGGTGACTGCGGTAATGATAAGATCTCCATCGCTATCGAAGCTATCGCTGATGCTAAGAAGGCTTCCGATGTTATCGATGCTTATCTCTATGGCGAAGATATCAAGTACAGAGAGAGATTCGTTGTAACTCGTGACGACCTTACAGCAGAAGATTTCGAAGACAGAGAACGTCAGTGCAGACCTGAACTTCCTCAGTTAAGCGCTGAAGAGAGAAAGAGCAACTTCAGTGAAGTTATTCCTTGTGCTTACACAGAAGAGCAGGCTATGGCTGAAGCTTCCAGATGTCTGGAATGCGGCTGCCACGACTACTTCGAGTGCAAGCTCATCGACTTCGCTAACCAGTATGATGTACATCCTGAGAGATTCGCCGGTGAAAAGTCCACCATCGAATTCGAGGATGATCATCCCTTCATCGTAAGAGACCCTAACAAGTGCATTCTTTGCGGTCTCTGCGTCAGAGTCTGCGACGAGATCATGGGCGTTGGTGCTCTCGGCCTCGTAAATCGTGGATTCGATACAGTTGTTAAGCCGAACATGGAGAAACCTCTCCTTCAGTCCGGTTGTATCTCCTGCGGACAGTGCGTATCCGTATGTCCTACAGGTGCTCTTCAGGAAAGAACTTCCATGGTTAAGGAAGTACCTGTTGAGACAGAAGAAACCATCACCACATGCTCAATGTGCTCCGTTGGATGTACTCTTAAGCTTGAGTCCTGCGGCGACATGCTTATCAAGGCTAACCCTGATAAGGAAGGCGTTGTTAATAAGGGACTTGCTTGCGGAAGAGGTAAGTGGGGCTTTGACAGTGCTATCCTTGAAGGAAAAGTTGAAGACTGCTTCGTTAAGGAAGATGGTGAATTCAGAGAATCCGATTATCATGAAGCACTCATGCTCGTTGCAAAGAAGTGCCAGATCGTAGGACAGAAGTATGGCAAGAATGCTATCGCTGTAGCTATCTCTGACAGATACACCAACGAAGAAGCTTACGCTATGAAGGTTATGGCAGACGCTATGGGAGCTAAGGTACTTTGCCTGAACAACCGTGAATCCGGTCTTAAGAAGGTACTCGGCTTCGATGCTTCTCCTAACACCATCGACGAACTGCTTTCAACCAACCTTATCTTAAGAATTGGATATGACGCAGCAGACTCCAGAGTAATCGATCTCAAGATCAAGCAGGCTCAGGAGAGAGGAGCTAAGCTCATCAACCTCTGCAACGGTGAGAACGACCTTGGATTCCTTAAGCAGATCGCTAAGGCAGTAGTTGCTTCCGGCAAGGCTGACAAGGTAGCAGGAATCGACGAATTCAAGGCTTCCCTTGAAGGCGTTGAAATATCCGCTGAAGCACAGGCTATCGCTGATGAATACCTGAAGGCTAAGAAGGCCATGATCGTATACCAGCAGAACATGCTTACAGTTGACGGAGCTACACTCGTTGCTGACATCGCTCTTGCAGCAGGACACATCGGCAAACCTCGTGATGGTATCCTTCAGATCAAGCCTAAGAACAATTCTCAGGGTCTCATCGATCTTGGAATCACAGCTGGCGCTGAAGCACTTGAAGGAGTTAAGGCTCTGGTAGTATTCGGTGAGAATGCTCCTATCGACGCAGACGCTCTTGAGTTCCTGGCAGTATGCGATACACACCTCACAGAACTTGGTGCTAAGGCAGACGTATTCGTTCCCGGCACAGGCTTCGCATCCACCAACGGAACATTTACCAATACTGAGAGAAGACTTCAGGCTGTAGAAGCAGCTATAGATGAAGGCATCGCAATGTCCAACTGGGAAGTTGCTCAGGAGATTGCTCACATCTTCGAAGTTGACACTCCTTGGGAAGACACCGACGATATCTCAGAAGAGATGTGCGACGAGATTCCTACCTACAAGTATTCCATCCTCGGAGAGTCATACGGCAACGTACTTGCACCTAAGGATGCTAAACTCGTAGCAGTAGCTGACGGTCCTGTGGTAGATCCTCTGCCGACAACCGACAGCCTCATGCAGTCCATCATCGAAAGACTCCCTGAGCCCGTAGATGCAACACTGTAAAATTAAATGAAATATAGCTGTCGCTTTAGATGATTTCTAAAGCGACAGCTTTTTCTTTTTTGCGATGGTCCATAATAGGACGAAAGCGTGTCGGGGGCAGTTTTAGTACTATGATGTCAAAAGTGGTGTAGTACTAAAAGTGGATTTCAGACACTTTAGTACGATGATTTTTTGAGGAGGATTTTGCTTGGTGGGCGGTTATCCTTGGCTAACTATAGTACTGGAATTCGATTTACAATGTTTTTGGCTTAAATCTACACGGGAAACTGAGTCTTTTGCGGGAGGCAGGCGTAGTACCAAACTGTGATATCCTAGGATTTCGGCCTAACCGCAAAAAACAGGCATAGTACGAAATTCAGCTTTCGCGGTTTTAAGCTTAACCCCAAAAAACAGGCATAGTACTAAAATCTATTAACCCATATTTTAGGTCAACCAATGAGTGTCGAATGAAGCAGTAGGGCAGGCACCATATTTATTGTATCTCCAAATATACATTTTTTCGGAATAGTTACGGTTGTATTTTTTGCGGTTTTTGATTATAATATACTATGTATAGGTAGGTGCAATTATGTCTAAAGAAAAGGGGCCTGACAACAGGATAATCAAAGAACTCATCTTGGAGAACAGCATGGAAGCCGCGGCCTCCGCTGATGGTATCTCCCGAATTCTTGACGTGAAGTCTGATGAAGATTTCGATAGCAAGACAGTTGAGCTCAAAATCTTCATCGAAGTTTTCTACGGTTATAAGATCCCTGCGGTTTCCTGGGACGTGCAGAACGCAGTCAGGACCGCCGTAAAGAACGCTACCGGATACAAAGCAGATAAGATAGACATCCATATCCAAGGTGTCTCAAGAAAGCCAAAAGGGGCAGGAAAGGACAGAAAATGAAGAGAAAAGAAGCCAGAGAGTACGTCATGTCTCAAGCTTTTCAGATAGACGCTTCCCGCGACTGGGACAGACAGGCAGCAGAACTTATTGATAAGGAAGAACTTGGTAATCAGTACGATTACGCCCTTAACGTGCTTTCCCACGTTATATCCGAAAGGGATAAGATCGATTCCATGATCAACGAGGTATCCACAGGCTGGACCACCGGCAGGATGGCCAAGACAGATATCGCCATCTTAAGAGTGGCGGTAAGCGAGATCCTCTATCAGGAAGACGTTCCCAAGGCAGTTGCCATCAACGAAGCCGTTGAAATGGCGAAAATCTACGGAACTGACGATTCCAGCAAGTTCATCAACGCGATCTTAGGCAAGATACCGGAAGCATGAAAGATCTGATCCTGGGAATTGATACAAGCAATTACAGAACATCCGTGGCTCTGGTAGATCTCAAGGGAGAGATCATCCTGAACCATCGTGAACTTCTCAAGGTCCCGGAGGGTAAGCGCGGGCTGAGGCAATCAGAAGCCTTCTTTCAGCATGTGAATGCTCTGCCGGATGCCATAAGTTCTGCCATGGAATACAGAGATCGTATAACCGGAATTTCCGTATCCACGAGACCCAGACCCAGAGAAGGCAGCTATATGCCTTGTTTCGGTGCGGGCTATGCCGCAGCAAAGGAACTTGCTTCAGCTCTTAATGTTCCTCTCCTTGAGACTTCTCATCAGGAGGGACATGTGGAAGCTATAAAGTTCTTTTCTGAATTCAAAGACGAGAAGGATATCATATTCTACCATCTTTCAGGTGGCACCACGGAAGCTCTATATGATGACGAAATAGTGGGCGGAACCAAGGACATTTCTTACGGACAAGTTCTGGACAGAATAGGAGTCATGATGGGATTCAGCTTTCCTTCGGGAGAGTTTCTAGATAGGATTGCTCTGAACACGGAATATGCTTCAGATGCTCTGACACCTATCAAGGTCAAGGATGGTTGGTTCAACTTAAGCGGCATCGAGACCCAGGCCATGCGGAGCCTCGAATCGATCTGCGATGTAGAAGCCAGAAACAGCCTCATAAAGGAGGTCATGGACAAGATACTTGATTCCATGGTCATCATGTCTGAACAGCTGAACAAAAAATTCAACACCCGCAATCTGATCTTTTCCGGCGGCGTATCCTCTTCAGGATACATCAGATCGCAGATTCCGGAGAGACTGAAGGGGTATAACATAGTTTTCGGTTCTCCTGAACTCTCAGGAGACAACGCCGTGGGCACAGCTTTAATCATGGTCCGCGGTCAAAAGGAGTATTTATAATGGCACTTAGACCAATAACGGTCACACAACTTAATGATTATATAGCAAGAGTATTTGAAAGTGACACGCTTCTAATGAACGTGGCCTGTGAAGGCGAGATATCCAATCTAAAATATCACAGTTCAGGTCACGTGTATTTCAGCATAAGCGACGAGAATGCCAAGATTAATTGCTTCTTCCCGGCTTCATATGTGAGGAATCTGAGGTATGAACTGGGAGATGGCATGAGAGTCATAGTGACAGGCAAGGTCACCGTTTATAGAAAGGGCGGCTATTATAGCCTTTTCGTCCGCTCCATTCAGGTGGCGGGTGAAGGAGACCTGGCCATGGCATTTCAGCTCATGAAGGAGAAACTCGAAAGGGAAGGCCTTTTCGATGCTGCTCATAAGAAGCCACTGCCCAGCTTCCCTAGGAAGATAGGCATATTGACCTCCGAGACCGGAGCTGCTATCCAGGACATGGTAAAGATCATAAGAGCCAGAAACCAACTGGTAGATCTGATTCTTTTCCCGGTGCTGGTCCAGGGAGAAGGTGCTTCAGAGAATATGGCAGCCTGCATGAGATTCGTAAACGCCAACTATGATGACATAGACCTACTGATCATCGGAAGAGGCGGAGGCTCTCAGGAAGACCTCTGGGCTTTCAACGAGGAGATCCTGGCGAGAGCCATCTACGACTCAAGGATCCCTGTAATATCTGCCGTAGGCCATGAGATAGACTTTTCCATATCAGACTTCGTGGCGGATATGAGAGCTGAAACTCCCACGGCTGCAGCAGAGATGGCAGTACCGGATATAAGGGAGCTACTGAGGCAGCTTGATCAGAGAAAGGATAACCTCCTGAAGGATCTCATATCCCGGGTAAGATACGATGAACTCAGGGCGGATTCTTTGCTCAAGGGAATCAGAAACGATTTCGAGATGAAGATGACACGGGGACTCCACAAACTGGAGCAACTGAAACTTATCCTTGAGGAGAACGATCCCAGAAGGATCATGGAGAAGGGCTATGCGGTCATTGAGGACAGTAAGGGTGAAACCGTCAGAACCGCTTCAGAACTAACAGACGGCGAATATACGGTGATCTTTAAAGACGGAAAGGTCAGGGTGAAGATAGAAAATGTTTGAAGATAATCTCAAAAAGCTTGAAGAAATGGCCAAGGTCATAAGAAGCGAGGAAACTTCCCTCGATGAATGCATCAAGGCCTACGAGGAAGGTATCAAAGCATACGAAGAGTGCAAAAAAATATTGGAAGAGACTAAGGGCAAAATAGAGGTTTACCATGGACAGAACGTATGATGACTACAAGGAACTGATAAATCAGCATCTAATGGATTTTATTCCGGTCATAGACAACAAAAGCATTTCGCTCTATGACTCAATGAAGTACAGCCTGACTGCCGGAGGTAAAAGATTAAGACCTGTGCTCCTTTTGGCTGCCTGCGAGTTTTCAGGTGGCAACATCAAGGAAGCACTTCCTTATGCTTGTGCAATCGAGTACATCCATACCTATTCGCTTATCCACGACGATCTTCCCGCCATGGATAACGATGACTTGAGAAGAGGCCGTCCCACCAACCACAAGGTCTACGGAGAAGCTCAGGCCATACTGGCAGGCGACGGACTGCTCAACACAGCCTTTGAAGCCATGTATAAGGATATGCTGCTCTATTTCGATCAGCCGGATCAGATGCTTAAGAGAGTAAAGGCTGCCTATGAGATAGCCAAGGGAGCAGGCGTCAGAGGCATGGTGGCAGGACAGACCTCTGACATAGAAAGTGAAGAAAAGGACATCTCAAACGAGATGCTCGAATATATTCATATCAACAAGACCGGAGCCCTTATAAAAGCTGCCATCATGGCAGGTTTGTCTCTTGGAGATCCGGATGCTGATATGACAGAAAGAATGGAACGCTACGCAGAAAACCTCGGCTTATCTTTCCAGATCGCCGATGACATCCTGGATGTGGTCGGTAACGCTGAAGAGCTAGGCAAAAACGTAGGACAGGACCAGAAAGATCATAAGAACACCTACACATCCATCAATGGCCTTGATAAGGCTTACGAGAGACTGGATGAGCTTTCAAGGGATGCTTTGAAAGCTATTGAGGACTATTATGACAACGCTGAGTTTTTTGCGAATCTGATCAATGAAATGAAGAACAGAAGCAAATGATTAAGAAATTGACTGAATACGATTTTCCCGCAGATCTTAAGATTATGGATGAAAAGGAGCTGGAACTCCTGGCCATCCAGATCAGGGAATTTCTCATCGACAAAGTATCAAAAACAGGCGGACATATCGCCTCAAATCTTGGTGTGGTAGAGCTGACCATCGCTCTTCACAAGGTCTTTGACAGCCCTAAGGATAAGATCGTATGGGATGTTGGCCATCAGGCTTACGTACATAAGATCCTTACAGGAAGAGCTGAAGGCTTCGATCACTTAAGGCAGTTCGGCGGCATGAGCGGCTTCCCTAAAGCTAAGGAGTCCGAGCACGACGTCTTCGACACCGGTCATTCGACCACGTCCATTTCAGCTGCCATGGGAATGGCAGCCGCCAGAGACATAAAGGGTGAAAATTTCGATGTCATCGCGGTTATCGGAGATGGTTCTCTTACGGGCGGTATGGCCTATGAAGCCATGGACAACCTGGGCTTCAAGAAGAACAAGATGATCATCATCCTGAACGATAACGGTATGTCCATTTCAAAGAACGTGGGAGGCATTTCCAGATATCTTGGATCCATCCGTACTTCCCATGGATATTTGAATGCAAAAAAATTCCTCAAGGGAAAGATGGACAACGAGAAGGGCGTAGGCCACAGCATAGCTCAGGGCCTTGCTTCCTTCAAGAACGATATCAAATACACCATCATGGACAATCCGGGAGTTTTCTTCGAAAATCTGGGTATCACTTATTTCGGTCCGGTGGATGGTCACGATATCAAGCAGGTCGTTGCAGCTCTTGAGAAGGCCAAAACTCTCAATGAACCTGTCGTTATTCACTGCCTTACAAAGAAGGGCAAGGGTTATACCAACGCTGAGAAGATGCCAAGGAAGTTCCATGGTATCGGTCCCTTCGATCCTGAGACCGGAGATCCTATTAAGAAATCCGATAAACCCAGCTTTTCAAGAGTCATGGGCGAGCATCTTTTGGAAATGGCTAAGAAGGACGAAAAGATCGTCGCTATCACAGCGGCTATGGGAGAAGCTACAGGCCTCAAGGATTACTCCATCGAGATTCCCGAGAGGTATTTCGATGTGGGTATCGCCGAGGAGCATGGAGTGACCTTCGCGGCAGGCCTTGCCAAGGAAGGGCTCAAGCCCATGGTCTGCATCTATTCATCCTTCCTCCAGAGAGCCTACGACCAGCTTCTGGAAGACGTCTGTCTTCAGAATCTACACGTGGTCTTCCTTCTGGACAGAGCAGGCGTAGTAGGTGCTGATGGTGAGACCCATCACGGTATCTTCGATCTCTCATATTTGAACACCATGCCTAACATGAAAGTGCTAGTCCCCAAGGACGCAAAAGAACTCAAAGAGATGATGGACTGGGCTAAGGATCAGGATGGCCCTGTAGCCATCAGATATCCCAGAGGAGAAGCTGATAATTCTGATGAAGAGCTCTCTGACGACTTTGAACCGGGTTCCAGAAGAGTCTTCGAAGGAGAAGGCATTGAAGTCTGGGGCCTTGGCAAGATGTATCCCATGGCAGAGAAAGTCAGAGATCTCTTGAACAGCAAGGGCTTTGACTGCGGACTCGTGGATGTGACATGCGAGAAACCTCTGGATATTACGCCATATAAGGACATAAACGCCAGATATGTCATTACCATTGAGGACAACGTTATATCCGGCGGATTCGGAGATCATCTGGCCAATCGTTTAAACGATGAGCATTGCCACGTTATCCGCTTCGGATGGCCTGATGAATTTATCGAGCATGGCTCCTATGACGAACTAGCTGACAAATACGGTCTCACTCCTGAAAAGATCACCTCTAAAGTGCTTAGATTCATTAAATCTGACCTTGAGAAGGATGGTATAAAGATTGGCAAGAAGGAGGATCCTCAATGAAGGAAAGACTGGACGTGCTCCTTGTTAAGAAGGGCTTCTTCGAGTCTCGTGAGAAGGCCAAGCGTGCCATAATGGCAGGACTAGTCCTCATAGATGAGATGGTCTATGACAAGGCAGGCACCATGGTGGATACCGAGAGCGAGATAAGAGTTAAAGGTGACACTTGCCCTTATGTATCCAGGGGAGGGCTGAAGCTTGAGAAGTCCATCAAGACCTGGAACCTTGATTTTAAAGGATTCACCTGCATGGATATAGGGTCATCCACTGGAGGGTTTACCGACTGTATGCTTCAGAACGGAGCTGAGAAGGTCTATGCCCTCGATGTTGGTACCAATCAGCTGGATTACAGGCTCAGAGTCGATCCCAGAGTTGTCGTCATGGAGAAGACCAATATCCGTGATGTGGATCCGGATACCTTCGAGAAACTTGACTTCATATCCATAGACGTTTCGTTTATTTCGCTCAATCTTGTCCTTCCTGTGGCATCACAGCTTCTCAAGGAAGGCGGTGAACTGGTATCCCTGGTTAAACCTCAGTTTGAAGCCGGAAGGGAGAAGGTCGGAAAAGGCGGAATCGTGCGCGACAAGTCCGTGCACCGTGAAGTTATCGAAAACGTCATTAAATACGCTCTAAACGCCGATTTGGCGCCTTGTGGGCTGTCCTACAGCCCCATCACCGGCGCCAAGGGCAACATAGAATATCTTCTCTATATGAAAAAAACTCCCGATGTGGATTCTTTGCTCACGGAAAGAGATATTCGTAACATAGTCGAAAGCTCGCACAGCGAGTTAGAAAAATAGATTATAATTTAAGAGGATGTATTTAATGAATAAAAAATATGAAAAAATAATAGTAGTGACAGGATTGTTATGTATATTAATATTTTTTTCCATATTTTTTAAATCATTTATGCCTTTTTCTGATTTAAAAATAAATGATGTAAAAACCATTTATGATATTAGTAATTATTATCCGAAGTATAAATTGTCTGAAGAGATGACAAGTGAAGTTATCAACTTATTAAATGATGTAAAAATAAGAAAAACATTAATAAAAGAGGATGATCGTGAAGGTGGCGATCTTGGCATAGAGATTACATTATTTAACGGGGAAATATTTGAAGTCAATTTTGAAGAACCTTATTTCATTATAAATAAGACAATATATGCATACTCAGGAAAACACTCACAAGATTTAAATGAATTAGAAAAGAAATTATGGATTGAAGGAAACTTAAATAGTGGTAATTGGAAGCGAAATCTATATAATGATATTGATATTATCAAAGAAGCGAATCATATTATTATAGCTTCACTATCTGATTACAAGAAAAAAGATGACTCATATTATTTATATTTTCAACCTATTAACAATCTCAAAGGCACAGTAGATACGAATTCTGTTATTAAAGTTTCCACATTGGATGATGATACAATAAATTGGAAGGAATTACTTAATAAGGGAAAAGATTATCTTATATGTTTTGAAGAAAAAGAAGGAAGTAATGATTATTTTTTAATTCAAAACTTAATGATATCTGAAGATTCAAATGAGTACAACATGTATTTGGATATGGTATCAGACTACAGTCGATAGCTCGCACAGCGAGTTAGAAAAATAGATATTAAAAGCTAAAATTTTTAAAAAAAAAGGAGAACAAAAAATGAAGCTTTCACAAAAAATCCAGGAGATGGAATTATCTCCCATCAGAAAATTCGTTCCTTATGCCGACCAGGCAAGAGCAGCAGGCAAAAAGGTCTATGGACTGAACATCGGTCAGCCTGACATCAAGACTCCCAGAGCTTTCTTTGATGCAGTGCAGAACTTTGATCAGGAAGTACTTGCTTATGCTAATTCCCAGGGTATTCCTGAACTCCTGGACGCACTGGTCGGTTACTACAAGAGAATCGGTCTCGACTTTGAGAAGAAGGACCTCCTTATCACCAACGGTGGTTCCGAAGCTCTCAGCATGATCATGACAGGTATTCTCGATCCCGGTGATGAAGTTATCATGGCTGAACCTTTCTATACAAACTACAAGACCTTCATCAAGGCTGCAGGCGGCAACATCGTTGCAATCCCTACAACAGCTGAAGACGGATATCAGTACGCTGTAAGAGAAAAGATCGAGGGCGTTCTCACTCCCAAGACCAAGGCTATCGCCATCATCAACCCCGGCAACCCTACAGGAAAGGTGCTGACCAAGGAAGAAATGGATCTCATCGTTGACATCGTTGTAAAGAACGATCTTTATCTGATCTGCGACGAAGTTTACAGAGAATTCACCTATGATGGAAAAGAAATGTCCACCTTCGGAGCTTACAAGGAAGCTGAACAGAACGTTATCATCGTTGACTCCGTTTCCAAGAGATTCTCCGCTTGCGGCGCTCGTATCGGTTCCATCGCTTCCAAGAACGAAGCTCTCATGCAGAACCTCATGAAGATCTGCCAGGCCAGACTTTGCGTTCCTACACTTGACCAGGTAGGTTCCGCAGCTCTCTACAACCTGGATCCTTCATACTTTGACGATATTAAGAAAGAGTATGAATACAGAAGAAACGTTTCCGTTGAAGCTCTTAACGAGATCGAAGGCATCAAGTACGGTGTTCCTGAGGGAGCATTCTACATCACCTGCCAGCTTCCCGTTGACAACGCTGAGAAGTTCCTTATGTTCCTCCTTACTGAGTTCGATGTTAACGGCGAGACAGTTATGTTCGCTCCTGCAGGCGGATTCTACGGTACTAAGGGCGTAGGACAGTCTGACATCCGTATCGCATACGTACTTAAGGCAGAAGACATGAGAGCCGGTATCAATATTATCAAAGAAGGTATCAAGGCTTACAACGCAAAAAATAAATAATCAACTTTACGCGGATAGGGACACTGTGATATGTGTTCCTATCCGCAAGGATCTGTTTAAGAAAGGTTTTTACTAATGGCAAAATTTTCCCCGATGATGGAGCAATACTTTGAGACGAAGAAGCAGTATCAGGACTGCATTCTTTTCTATAGGCTCGGGGATTTTTATGAGATGTTCTTTGATGACGCGAAGATCGCGTCTAGGGAACTGGAACTTACATTAACTGGCAGAAATTGCGGCCAGGAAGAGCGTGCGCCCATGTGCGGCGTTCCTTTTCATGCCGCTGATACATATATCGCGCGTCTCGTGGAGAGGGGCTACAAGGTAGCCATCTGCGAGCAGATGGAAGACCCGGCACTTGCCAAGGGTCTTGTTAAGCGTGACGTCATTCGCGTGGTGACACCGGGTACTTTGACCGCCGGCACCATGCTCAAAGAAAACGAAAATAACTATATCTGTTCTGTATTTTTTGCGGACAAAGATAATGAACTGGGGATCTGTTATTCGGATATCTCAACCGGCGAGCTGTATCTCACTGAATTCCACGGTGAGGACGTATATCAGACGCTATTGAATGAACTCGTTAAGATAAAACCCAGCGAGCTCATAGTAAGCGAGTCCTTCACAGAGAAATTCGATCTTGATGAGATCAAGCTTCTGACGGATGTGTTTACCGATGTGATCCCTGACAATACATATAACGAGTCAAGCTTCAAAGACCTGATCCTCACTCAATTCAATACCATTTCTCTCATGAGTCTTGGAATCGATGGAAATACCGCCTGCATCATGGCTTTAGGCGCGCTCTTGTCATATCTTTTCGAGACTCAGAAGCAGGATCTGAGAGCAATAACTCACATTAATCATTATGAGATCGGTACTCATATGACTCTGGATAAAGCCACCATCAGGAACCTGGAAATCACGGAGACTCTCTACGACAAGACGGTCAAAGGAAGTCTTCTGGGGATCCTCGATAAGTGCCAGACGGCCATGGGTTCCAGGCGCTTAAGGCAGTGGCTCAGGGAACCTTTAAACGATTCCAAAGAGATCAACAGAAGGCTCGACGGAGTAGAGGAACTCTACAACGAGATCTTCATGAGGAACAACATCAAAGAGAACTTAAAGGAGATCTACGACTTCCAGAGACTCATGGGTCGTATTGCCTATGGTAACGCCAACGGCAAGGATCTCATCGCACTTAAGAACTCCTTAAGAGTGCTTCCTGATATAAAGTACGAGCTGGACAATGCATCTTCAGACATTCTTCAGGAGATTGATTCAAAGATCCATGATTTCGATATGATACACGAGAGGATAGAGAAGGCTATCTCCGAAGACGCAGGATTCACCCTTAAGGATGGAGGTCTCATCAAACCCGGCTATTCCAAAGAACTGGATGATCTTAAGTTTTCCATCAAAGATGGCAAAGAATGGATCTCATCCCTTGAACAGAAGGAGAGGGAGAGGACCGGTATCAAGACCATAAAGGTGGGATACAACAAGGTCTTTGGCTACTATATCGAAGTCTCCAAGTCCTTCCAGGATCAAGTTCCTGAGGAGTATATAAGAAAACAGACCTTGGTAAACGGTGAGCGTTTCATTACTCCCGAACTCAAGGAGATGGAGAATCTGGTCCTAAACGCTGAAGCAAAGATCAACGATTTAGAGTACAGACTCTTCGTTGAGATCAGAGAATTCATACAAGTTTACATAAAAGAGATACAGGAAACCTCTGAAGCTATCTCAGATCTGGACGTTCTTCTGTCTTACGCACAAGTCTCAGAGAAGCTTGACTATGTGAAACCTGTAATCGACGACTCTCTTGAGATCAATATCGTCAAGGGAAGACATCCAGTTATCGAACAGACTGTCACAAACGGACTTTTCGTTTCAAACGATACCTATGTAAATAATACCGACCAGTCCATGCTCCTCATAACCGGCCCCAATATGGCAGGTAAGTCTACCTATATGAGGCAGACGGCTTTGATCGTCCTCATGGCTCAGGCAGGCTGCTTTGTTCCTGCTGAATCCGCCAGGATCGGCGTTTGCGACAGGATATTTACCCGTATAGGCGCATCGGATAATCTGGCTCAGGGTCAGTCCACATTCTTTGTGGAGATGTCCGAACTGTCATATATTTTGAATAACGCCGGCGAGCGTTCTTTGATCATCCTGGACGAGATCGGAAGGGGTACATCCACCTATGACGGGCTTTCCATAGCCTGGGCTGCCGTGGAGGAGCTCTGCAACGAGAAGACTCACATACGCACGTTATTTGCGACTCATTACCATGAACTGACCGTGCTTGAAGATGAGATTAAGGGCGTTAAGAACCTAAACGTTGACGTGGCGGAAGAGGGCGGAACCGTGGTATTCCTTCATAAGATTGTGGAAGGAAGCGCCTCGCGTTCCTATGGTATCCAGGTAGCAAGGCTGGCAGGAATACCTGAAGACCTCCTGGAGAGAGCTGAGGATAAGTTAAACGAACTGGAAGAACAGGGTGCTCAGCACAAGCAGACTCATACCGATAAGGAAGTAAAATACGAAATCAAAAAAGACACGAAACCTCTGAAGGCTGCTGAAGACATGCAGATGTCCTTCTTTGACCTGACTCCCGATCCCATAATCCAAAGGCTCAGGGAGCTGGATCTCATGGAAGTCACGCCTTCAGAAGCCATCAAAATACTTGAAGAATTAAAGAGAAAGCTATGATTAAAGTACTAGACAAAAGCGTATCAGACAAAATAGCTGCAGGCGAAGTCATAGAAAGACCGCTTTCCATCGTTAAGGAGCTCGTGGAGAACGCCGTGGATTCAGGCGCTGATTCCATCATCTGCGAGATCAAGAACGGCGGCAAGTCGTACATCCGTGTAACGGATAACGGTTCCGGCATCCCTTATGATGAGGCAGAACTGGCATTCCTAAGACACGCCACCAGCAAAATAGAAAAGGCCAAGGATCTTGATTCCATCGAGACTCTGGGCTTCCGCGGAGAAGCTCTGGCTTCCATCTGTGCAGTAAGCCAGACCGAGATGATCACAAAGATCAGGGATTCCAAGACCGGCGTAAGGCTTGTGTACAGAGGTGGCAGAGTCTTCACCAAGGATCAGACCGGCTGCCCGGACGGCACCACAATCGTGGTTACGGATCTCTTCTATAACACACCGGCCCGCGCCAAGTTCCTGAAGTCAGATTCCGCAGAAGCCAGTCTCATCATCGACTTCATCAGCCGCATGGCTCTGGCCTATAAGGACATAAAATTCAGGCTTATAAATAACGATAAGATCCTTTTCTCAACCTTGGGAGACGGAAACCGTTTCAAGACCATCTTAAGGGTCTATCCCAGCGTGGATCAGAAGCATATGGTTCCCCTGGAATATGAAGAAGAAGGCATGTATATCGAGGGATATATCTCCACACCGGCCTTTAGCAAAACATCCCGCTCTCAGCAGATCTTCTTCGTTAACGGCAGATCCGTGGATTCCAAGGTAATGGAGAGAGGAGTGACCTTCGGTTACAGAGAGCGTCTCTTCGAGGGAAGATATCCGGTCTGCTTCCTTTTCTTAAGGGTGGACCCTCAGACTCTCGACGTAAACATCCATCCCAATAAGAGGGAAGTACGTTTTGATGAAGAAGGTAAGGTAGCTGAGTTCATCGGTCGAGCCATCTCCTATGCGCTTTCCTCAAAGGAAGCTGTGGTCAACGCATCCGATGCCGTATACAATAGAATGGAAAAGATGGAAGGCCTGCCATCCTTCGTGAGAAACGATAGTTCCGCAGGAGACCTCTTCACCAACAAGAGCACCAAGCCCAAGGACGAGGGCCAGCAGGTGGATATCAAGTCCATCCTTCAGAAGAAGGAAAACAAGCCAGAGATCCCTCCTCAGTGGGAGACCTTAAGAGCACCTGACGTGCCTCCACAAGTGGAACCCAGGAAGACTCCCGATATCATAAGGACACCAGAACCCATCAAGACTCCGGAGCCCTTCAAGATGCCGCCCGCAGATCCCGTAGATGATTTCGAATTCAAATTCGATGAATCAAAGATCACTGCACCTGTGGACAGCACCAAAAACGTATCTCTCAGAGAAGCTTCCGAGAAGCGTCTGGGACTTCAGGAGCAAAAAACTCCCATCGAGATCTATTCACCGCTTCTGAAACCCTTCGATTTCAACGATCTTTGGGTCACCGGCTGCATCTTCGATACATATATCACCGCTACGGATGATGACAGTTTCTATCTCATCGACCAGCACGCAGCTCAGGAGAGAGTCTTCTATGAGAAACTGGTAGGAGAGTACGAAGCAGGCGAAAAGGTTCGCCAGACCATAATGGTGCCTCTCATTATAAACGTGGACTATTCTCAGCTGGAGAACTCCAACGAGTGGATAGACACCCTGACCGAAATGGGCTTTACCATCGAAGAATTCGGTGGAAATGCCTTCAGGATCACCGAGATACCCATGTTCATGGAGATCGGTGAAGCAGACGAATTTATTAGAGTATTCCTGGCCAATACCAAGATCGGCACAGGCATGAGGAATACCGTAGTTATAAACAAGCTTATTATGATGTCCTGCAAGGCAGCCATCAAGGCGCACGACAAACTCTCCTTAAACGAGATGAAAGCTCTCTTAAAGGATCTTGCCAACTGCAGGAATCCCTTCAGCTGTCCTCACGGAAGACCCACAGCCATCAAGCTCACCCAGTATGATCTGGAAAAGATGTTCAAGAGGGTCCAGTAAGAGTTTCAATGAAAGACAATCGTCGGATCATAGTTATCGCAGGGCCTACAGCGTCCGGTAAAACTGAATATGCCATAAAGGCAGCCAAGGCAGTAGGGGGCGAGATCGTATCCTGCGATTCCATGCAGATCTACAAGTTCATGACCATCGGCTCTGCCAAGCCTACGCCTGAAGAACAGGCGCAGGTGAAGCACCATCTGGTGGATGAGATTGATCCTAGGGAAGATTTCAGCGTAGCCCGTTACTGTGAAATGGCTAAGGCCTGTATCCGTGATATTTTTGAGAGGGGGAAGACTCCTGTCATCGCCGGAGGCACAGGGTTGTATCTGAATTCTTTGCTCTATGACATGGACTTTTCGGAGGCCGACAGAGACCAGGAATTCAGGCAGACCTTAATGGATGAGGCGGAGCTTTTCGGGCCCGAATTCGTCCATAAGAAGCTGGAAATGATAGATCCGGTCAAAGCCTCAAAGATCCACCCAAACAACCTTAAAAAGGTAATCAGAGCCCTTGAGGGGGCTGAAAAGGGTAATGGCATATCAGAATTCAGCGAGCTCAAGGACAGAACCAAAGATTATGATGTCCTTCTCATCGGCCTTACGAGAGACCGAGAAGAACTCTATGACAGGATAAACCGCAGAGTTGACATCATGGTGGAACAGGGCCTCTTCAAGGAAGTGGAGGACCTGCTTGAGATGGGCTTAAGGGAGGAAGATATCTCCATGAAGGGCATCGGCTACAAGGAGATAATCGCATATTTCGATGGCGTCTACACCAAAGAAGAAGCCATCGACAAGATCAAACAGAATACCAGGCATCTGGCCAAGCGCCAGCTGACCTGGTTCAGAAGATATGAAGACATGCACTGGGTGAACATTACTGAGCTCGGTGCTGAAGGCGCATTAAATGAGATCATGCGTCTGATCGGTGAATAAAATGGCAGATAAGAAGACCGTAAGGATCCACAACAAATCCGACAAGCCGGACAACGTGATCAAAAAGGAAAACGACATATACATGGACTGCGAAGCCCTTGAGGAACAACTTCCCAGGTTCCTCAGGGGATATTTTGCGTATCTTAAAGGCAATGTGCTCCCCATGACCAGGCTCGCTTATCTCCACGACGTGAAGTTCTTCTTCCAGTATCTAATCGATGAAACGGACCTGACGGAAGCAGAGAATACCAAGGATATCAAGCTTTCAGACCTTAATAATGTCAAGGCTGTGGACGTCAACCTCTTCATCGACTACTGCAGAAAGTACAAGGTCACAGGCGACAAATACGTCACATATTACACCAATGACAATAAATCCCTGGCCCGCAAAAAATCCTCGGTCTCAGTCCTCTTCAAATACCTCTACAGGGACGAGATGGTGGATAAGAACATAACAGACGGCTTCGATCCCATACGCGTTCCCAAACCCGGCGAGCGCGAGATCAAAGCTCTCCAGGACGATGAGGTCATGATCATGCTGGATGCGGTGTCCAACGGACAAGGGCTTACGGAAAAGGAGCTTACCTACTGGGAAAAGACCAAAAAACGCGACAAGGCCATCCTGATACTCTTTCTGACCTACGGACTGCGTCTTTCGGAACTCCAACAGCTCAACGTAAGTTCTTTCCAGTGGGGAAGAGGGGAGTTCAAGATCTACAGAAAGAGGGGCAAAGAATCCGTCATGCCTCTTAATAACTCCGTGACGGCGGTGGTCCACGACTATATCGATAACGAACGCCGACCTGATTCTGAGGTGGCTGACGAGCACAAGGATGCGCTCTTCCTGAGCCTTCAGGGAAAACGCATGACGGAGCGCCAGATCAGGGAACTGGTTAAGAAATATACTTCCATCGCCCTGAACACCACAAGAAAAGGCGGATATTCACCCCATAAGCTCCGCGCGACAGCGGCTACATCCTTGATTGGCCGCGGAAACTCCATCTTTGACGTGGCGGCTCTCCTGGATCACGAGCAGGTTACCACGACGCAGCTGTATGCACGCCAGAAGATTAATGTTAAGCGTGACCTTGTAAAAGGTATGGAGTGGGAAGAAGAACGTAAAGAATAAACGAAAGGTAACATTTTAAATGAATTCAAGTGAGAAGTTTTTAGTTGAGAAGTTTGGAATAGATGAAAGGGTCATCGAGCTTGTAAGTGAGGCTGAAAAGGAAGTTCAGCCTCAGTTTGATGTTCTCGATGATATCATGGCATATAACCAGTACAAGGTACTGGAAGTATTCCAGAGAAATAAGATCGCTGATCTTCATTTCCAGTGGAACACGGGCTATGGCTATGATGATGCCGGCCGTGACATGATCGAGAAGGTCTATGCGGAAGTTTTCGGTGCTGAGAAGGCTCTCTGCCGTCCCACCATCGTTAACGGCACCCACGCTCTGGCGCTGATCCCTTTGGGATTATTGAGAGCCGGGGATGAGCTTATTTACTGCACAGGAGCGCCCTATGATACCATGCAGACAGTTATCGGTCTCACGGGTTATGAGCCTGGAAATGGCTCTTTAAGGGACTACGGCGTAACCTATAAGCAGGTTGAACTCCTTCCTGATGGCAACATCGATTTTGATGCTCTTAAGGAAGCCATCGGTTCTAAGACCAGGATGGTGGTACTTCAGCGTTCCACAGGTTACGGCTGGAGGCCTGCCATGACCATAGATAAGATCGAAGAATGGGCTAAGTTCATGAACGAGATCGATCCTTCCATAATCAAGATGGTGGATAACTCCTACGGCGAATTCGTGGACTACAAGGAACCTACAGAGGTTGGAGCTGACATCATGGCAGCTTCTCTCATCAAGAATCCCGGCGGAGGACTCGCTCTTACAGGCGGCTATATCGCAGGTAAGGCAGATCTGGTGGATAAGATCCAGTACCGCATGACCTGTCCCGGTATAGGCGGTGAGTGCGGCCTTACCTTCGGACAGACCAGATCCATGTTTCAGGGACTTTTCATAGCTCCCAGAGTCGTAATAGGCGCCGTAAGAGGTGCTGTGCTTCTCGGCAAATGCTTCGAAAAGCTCGGTTATGACGTTTGTCCTAAGCCTGAAGCTAAACGTTCAGATATAATTCAGGCCATAAAACTTGGCGATGAGGAGAGGGTAGTGACCTTCTGCCAGGGCGTGCAGGAAGCTGCTCCCATCGACAGCCACGTAACTCTCATGCCATGGCAGATGCCTGGTTATGAGGATCCCGTCGTCATGGCAGCAGGGGCTTTCAACCAGGGTTCATCCATTGAACTCAGCGCTGACGGACCTATCCGCGAACCCTACAACGTGTATTTCCAGGGCGGTATCACTTATGAACACAGCAAGATGGGTGTTTATAAATCTCTGGATATCATGCTCAAAAAAGACCTGCTCAACATCTAATTTAACGCCACAAAGATAGATAATTCAAGGATATTTACATAATTATTTTACAGTGTATTAATGAAAGATAAGCAAAAAACGAAGACAATACTTAAGGCCTTAGCTTTGGTAGTAATAGTTGTCATCATCCCTCTGGTGATATATCTCACCAACAGGGAGTTTTTTGCGTCCTTTAAAAGCATAGAAGACGTGGAAGTCTTCATTTCCAATTACGGAAGGGAGAGCGCCATCGTTTACCTCATATTGCAGATACTCCAGGTAGTCATCTCAGTGATACCCGGCGAAGTATTCCAGGTGGCGGCGGGGTATCTTTTCGGACCTTTACTCGGTATCATCCTTGCGGTGGTCGGCAGCTTTATCGGTGAGGCCATAGCCTTCGGACTCGCCAGGTTCCTGGGGAGAGGCTTCGTGCATCTCTTCATGAGCAAAGAACAATTTGAACTGTATCACGAAAGGCTCAATTCCAATAAAGCTTACACGCTCTGCTTCATTCTCTATCTGATTCCGGGCATCCCTAAGGACATACTGTGTTACGTAGCAGGAGCCACTGAGATAAGCTTCCTGCCATTCCTACTCATATCGACGGTGGCAAGGCTTCCGGGTCTCATCGGTTCCATCGCCATGGGAACCCTCATCGACAGAGGTTCCTATCACTTCGCTTTGATAATACTGGCAGCAGCCTGCGTGATTTGCGTACTGGGCTTCATTTATAGGAATAAACTTTCCGATTTCATGGATAAATTAAAGGAAAAAAGGGAGGATAAGCAATGAAAGATATAGAGAAAGACTGCAGAATAGCTCTCGTACAGGCAGAGCCCGTAATGTTCGACAAGAAAGCTTCACTCGATAAGGTTTTAAAATATATTGATGAGGCCATGAGCAAATGTCCTGACCTCATAGTTTTTCCTGAACTCTTCATACCCGGCTATCCCATCGGCATGAACTTCGGCTTCAGCATGGGTAAGAGGACGGAAGAGGGGAGATCCGACTGGAAAAGGTATTATGATGCATCCATGGTTACAGATGGAGAGGAGTTCCATATCCTTTCTTCCAAGGCCAGAGAAACCGGAACGTACATAAGCCTTGGCTTCTCTGAAAGAGATCCCGTAAGCGGCACTTTATATAACAGCAACGTCATCTTCGAGCCAGACGGTTCCTATAAGGTTCATCGCAAGCTGAAGCCCACCGGTTCAGAGAGAGTTCTTTACGGAGACGCTGATAAAGGGTATTTCCCCATAACCGAGACCCCTTGGGGACCCATGGCAAGCCTAATCTGCTGGGAAAGCTACATGCCCCTTGCCAGAGTAGCTCTTTATCAGAAGGGCGTTACCATTTACATTTCGCCCAATACTAACGATAATCCAGAATGGCAGGCCACCATTCAGCACATAGCTATAGAAGGCAAATGCTACTTTATAAATGCGGATATGATAGTGCGCAAAGAATCCTACCCGAAGGATCTCAATGAAAAAGACGCTGTCATGAGACAGCCTGAAATGGTCTGTCGCGGCGGAAGCTGCATCATCGATCCCTACGGTCACTATGTGACAGAGCCTGTCTGGGATGAAGAGACCATTATATACGCAGATCTAGATATGGATCTCGCTGCTTCCTGCAAAATGGAACACGATGCCATAGGCCATTATTCAAGGCCTGATGTGCTGGAACTGATCGTACATGATAAATAGAAATTAAAAGAGCCGTTTCCGGCTCTTTTTTTTAATATATTCACTTAAGTACCATGGAAGCTATATCTTTACTTATGCGAATATGCGGGTTTTGTGCTTGTCTGGGTTTTCGGTTCTTTGTAAGGAGCGATCTCTGCTCTGTAGTAATTGAAAGCTCCGATTCCTGCTACTATAACGGCTCCGATGATAATGAGTACAAGATATAACATTTCGACACCTCCTGGTAAAAATTATCTATTTGAATGTGAATTTCTTTTCTTGTCTATAATATACACTTGACAATACTAAAAGTAAAACTGTAAAATATTAATATAGTTTTAAGTATTACTTAAAAGAAAGGATGACACCATGGAAACGGCAAGATGCAAAGCATTCCTGGCAGCAGCTGAAGAAGGAAGCCTCACAGCTGCTGGTGACAGACTGGGATATACGCCTTCAGGTGTAAGCCAGCTTATAACTGCTTTAGAGGATGATCTTGGTCTCAAACTTCTGGAGAGAACTAAGAAAGGCGTAGGTCTTACCAAGGCCGGCGAAGAAATATTACCCGTCATCAGGCATTTTTTGTCCGACGAGGATTCACTCTATGAGAAAGCTTCCGATATTAAAGGATTATCCATAGGAAACATAACCGTTGCAGCATTCCCGAGCATAGCCACATTCTGGCTTCCTGAGCTTATAAGCAAGTTTCAGAAGGAATATCCTAACATAGATATCAGAGTTATGGAAGGTATAACACAGGAGATCAATGAATGGATCAAAGACGGCACCGCGGATATGGCCATATTATCCATGACAGATCAGGAAGATTTTGATTGGTATCCGCTTCAGGATGATCGCATGGTAGCTGTGATATCCAAAGAACATCCTTTGGCATATAAGGAAAGTTTTCCTATGGAAAGATTGTCTGAAGAAGACTTTATAATGCCGGCTCTCGGACATGATTTGGACGTCGAAGCACTGTTTGTAACTCATGAAATAAAGCCTAAAATAGCATTTACCACCATGGAGAATCCAGTTACGCTTTCCATGATCAAAAGCGGTCTTGGCATCAGTGTCATGAATGAACTGTGTACGGGACTTTGGAAGGATCAGCTTAAGATAATGCCTCTAGATCCACCGTGCTTCATCACTTTTGGTGTAGCGGTAAACGAACACAGACATCTTTCACCGGCATCCCAGAAGTTCCTGGAATATGTAGTAAAGAAGTTCACGAAAAGCAAATAATTATTTGATTTTTTGCTTGACTCTTACCTAACGTAATAGTTTATATTGATCTCAGGAGGTAAAATCAAATGATGACTGTTCACGAAATAAGCGAGCTTACTGGGCTCACCATAAGGACTCTTCAGTATTATGATAAGATCGGGCTGCTGAAGCCTGCATCATACACGGAATCCGGTTACAGGCTTTATGGAGATACAGAAATCGAAAGACTTCAGGATATTATGCTCTTCAGAGAGCTCGAATTTCCGCTTAAAGACATTATAAAGATCCTTGAGAATCCTGAATTCGACAGATCTAAAGCGATCTCGCAGCAGCTTGAAATGCTCAAGCTCAAACGTGAACACATCGATGATCTGATTAAAATGTGCAAAAAAATTCAAAACGGAGGTAATGATATGGACTTTGATGCCTTTGATAAGAGCAAGCTTGAAGAATACGCTGAGGAAGCCAAGAAAACCTGGGGAGATACTCCCGCCTATGCCGAATATGAAGAAAAGTCCAAAGGTAGATCCATAGAAGAACATGCAGATATGGCCAAGGAAATGATGGATATCTTTAAAGATTTCGGCAAGATAAAGGATCAGGATCCTGCATCAGATGAAGCTGGAAAACTGGTTAGAAAACTTCAGGAACATATTACAAAGAACTATTATAAGTGCACAGATGATATCCTTAAAGGCCTTGGTGCCATGTATCAGGCAGGAGGGGACTTCACCGGAAATATCGACAAAGCGGGAGGAGAGGGGACTGCAGCCTTTGTAAATGAAGCCATAAAGGCTCTTCTCGGATGATGACAAACATTAGAAAACCTATTAAGGACAGCCATTTTACGGGCTGTTCTTATTTTTTTATAGAAAAAAGAACAAATGTTTAATATTTTCCTTGACAACGAACATATATTCTGTTATATTTTAGAAAAGAACAAATGTTCCAATAGGGAACAGAAGGGAGTATGGACATGAAAGGATATAGGATCACAAGCAGAACGAGATTTATCGCTTTTGTAGCAGCGGTTATTATTTTATTTACAATGATGTTTAATCTTATATTTGCTTTAAGCACAGCACATTCCGAGTCTGTTGAACAATTTACGACCATCGGAGTTTCATCCGGAGATTCCTTATGGTCCATAGCTGAGACATATATGCCTGATACAGATACTCGTGAAGCTGTTTATATCATTAAGAAGATCAACAATCTGGACAATGATTATATCTATGCAGGCATGATGCTCGATATCCCAGCATAGAGAATAATGGTTTACATATAACATGAAATTTTATGTAAAAGCTCAAATCGTAGATTTGAGCGATTTTCATAGAATAGATTGAAGGTATAATATATCGACCGCGAAAATAAAATCGCTTAAAACGCAAAATAGAGCCTCGGGTTTTCAGGCCTATTTTAGTGAAATTGCGAAAACCCTTGAAAATCAAGGCTTCCGGAATAGTGACCGAAAAAATGACGATTTCAGCGAGTTTTATAAAACGGTCGATAAATATATCGACTGATCTAAGAAACTAAAAGAGCCAGAATGTAAATTATCAGATCAAACATATAAAAGATCTAAAGAATGTGGTTAACATAATAATATAAAAAAATGCAAAATGCATATCAGAAATAATAAAAGCCTAAATACCTTAAATGGTGCCAAATATCTTTTAAAATGGCCGGGGGACCTCCCTGGCTGTTTTAATCAGCACTAACTCTTCCCAAAATTATGATTTTAGGAATAGTTATGGCTTAAAACTTAGCCCGTCCCTTGCGCTTCAAGGACTTCTCCCCTCGGGCAACTATTCCCATAAAAAAGGACTCCGGAAATCTTATACCGGAGTCTTTAAACTTTTTTATTATTTTCTGTCCAGATAACTCTGCAGAATTATCGCTGCGGCTTGTTTGTCGATGTATTTCTTTCGATCTTCTCGACGAACATTTCCTTCAATGAGAACACGTTCTGCCATAACAGTTGTGAATCTTTCGTCCTGCCAGACGACTTCTATTCCTTTCATGGCTGTGGAACGCATTTTGTTCTCAAGCATGGTACGGAATTCTCTAACTTTTTCAGTCTGTGGAGTGTCAGTCCCATCCAGACCAACGTTAAGACCGACAACTATGGTGTCACAGTTATATTCCTTTACCATATCAAGGATCTTGCCGGTATCCTTGCGGATACCTACCCTCTCCAGGGTCATGAGGGGCTGAGCAGTGATGCCAAGCTCATCAGAAAGCGCGATACCTACAGTTTTATCTCCTACATCTAGTCCGATTTTTCTGCTCAATTACTTCACCATTATTTTGCGATATATTCTTTGAGCATTTCAGCGATGAGTTCGTCTCTGTCAACTCCCTTGATGAGAGTTCTGGCGTTGTTGAAGCTTGTGATGTATGAAGGATCGCCAGAGATGAGATATCCTACAAGCTGATCGATAGGATTATAATCCTTTTCTTCGAGAGCGTTGTAAACCTCTGTAAGGATCTGCTTATAAGTTTTCTGTGTCTTGAACGCATCAAACATGATAGTTGCTTTTTCCATTTTATTTCTCCTTTCGAATATCACCACGACTTAAGAACCCTAAAACGGGCTCAAAAGTCATTAATTTACTGTTCTTTACTATATTTTACAACAAAGTTACGGCAAAATCCAGCGCATCCTGAACTTTTGCAGGATCTTTTCCGCCAGCCTGAGCCATATCGGCCTTACCGCCACCGCCGCCACCGGCGATCTTAGCGATCTGTTTGATCATATTGCCTGCATGGTAGCCTTTTTCGACCACGTCATCTGTCAAAGATACCAGGAACGTCACCTTATCACCGTTGATCGTAGCGAATGCCATGCAGACACCCTTGTTATCCTTCTTGATATCATCAGAAAGGTTTCTCAGGTCGTTTATGGTGAGATCGCTGAACTGTGCGGTGATAAGCTTGATGCCGTTTACTTCGCGGGCATTCTTAATAAGATCGTCAACCTCGGAACCCATGGCCTGCTTCTTCATTTCTTCGAGTTCCTTCTTCATGCATTTGAACTCTTCGAAGTGGGATCTGGCCTTGTTTACTACAGCTTTGCAGTTGCACTTGAATACGTCGGATACCTGGTTGAGCACATCCTCATTGAGGTTTGCAATCTCCAAAACTCCTGTACCTGTAACAGCTTCGATTCTTCTGACACCTGCTGCAACGCCGGTCTCTGAAACGATCTTGAAGCAGCCGATCTCTCCGGTGTTTCTCACATGAGTACCACCGCAAAGCTCTACGGACCAGTTACCTGCATTTACAACTCTTACTGTGGAGCCGTACTTTTCACCAAACAGTGCCATAGCGCCAAGTTTTTGAGCTTCTTCTATGGGCATTTCATTGGTTATAACGGGAAGGAATTCGTTGATCTTCTCGTTTACCCTTGCCTCTACAGCCTTGATCTGCTCATCTGTAAGCGGTTCGAAGTGTGAGAAGTCGAATCTGAGTTCTTTCTCGTTTACCATGGAACCGGCCTGTTCTACATGAGTTCCTACGATCTCACGGAGAGCCTTCTGAAGAAGATGTGTAGCTGTGTGGTTTCTGGCTGTGGAGAATCTCTTGACTCTCTCTACGTCCATGTCGAGCTTGTCGCCCTTGATGATACCACCGGAAAGAACTTTCACCGTGTGATAGAATATGCCGTCTTTCTTTTCGACCTTAAGGACTTCAGCCTTGGTATTTCCAGAAGTTATGAAGCCTTTATCTGTGACCTGTCCGCCGCTTTCTGCATAGAAAGGAGTCTTGTCAAAGATAAGGATGGCCTTTTCGCCCTCAGAAACGCCCTCTGAGAGGCTTTGTCCCTTTATAATGGCCAGGACTTCAGATTTATCGTTTAAAACGTCATAGCCCGTAAATACGGTCTGAGGTACGTCGAGTTCGATATCGTTGGAATCCCAACCTTCATCCTCGCTGGACTTGCGGTTAGCTCTTGCACGATCTTTCTGAGCCTGCATGTTGACCTTGAAGCCTTCCTCGTCAGCTGTGAATCCTTTGGACTCCAGGATCTCTTCTGTGAGCTCCAGAGGGAAACCATAGGTATCGTAAAGTTTGAATGCCTTGGCTCCGTCCAGGACCTTGGTGCCTTCTTTCTCCATTTCGGAGATGTATTCCTGGATGATCTCTTCGCCCTTATCCAAAGTCATATTGAAGTTGTCTTCTTCAACCTGGATGATTTTCTGGATATAGTCTTTCTTTTCTACGAGCTCAGGATAAGCTTCGCCGGATACGTGGATAACTCTGTTTGAGAGTTCTTTGAGGAAAGTGCCCTCGATACCGAGGAGCCTTCCGTGTCTGGCGGCACGTCTTATGATCCTTCTTAAGACATATCCCCTGCCCTCATTTGAAGGCATGATACCATCGGCAATCATAAAGGTCATAGCTCTGATATGGTCGGTGATGATCCTGATGGAAACGTCGGAATCCTTCTCGCTGTTATCAGTATATGTAACGCCGGACATCTCGCATACGCCCTCAAGGATGTATCTGATGGTATCTACATCGAAGATGGAAAGAGTATCCTGCATTACGCAAGCCATTCTCTCAAGTCCCATACCGGTGTCGATATTGGGATGTGCCAGATTGGAATAGGAACCGTCCTCTTCCTTGGAGTACTGTGTGAACACGTGGTTCCAGATCTCCATGAATCTGTCGCAGTCACAGCCGGGCTTGCAGTCAGGTTTACCACAACCGAATTCCGCGCCTCTGTCATAGAAGATCTCAGAGTCAGGTCCGCAGGGACCGAGTCCGATCTCCCAGAAGTTATCTTCCTTGCCGAGACGAACTATATGTGAAGGATCCATGCCGTTATCTTCCCAGATCTTGATAGCTTCATCATCATCCAGATATACTGTAGCCCAAAGTTTGTCCATGGGGAAGCCAAGATGCTCTGTGAGGAATTCTACACCCCAGCCGATACTCTCCTTCTTGAAGTAATCTCCGAAGCTGAAATTGCCCAGCATTTCGAAGAATGTGCCGTGACGGGCAGTATGTCCTACGTTATCGATATCGCCTGTACGGATGCACTTCTGGCAGGTGCACATCCTCTTCTTGGGAGGTGTCTCTGTACCCGCAAAATACGGCTTAAGGGGCGCCATTCCGGAGTTTATAATGAGGATGGACTTGTCGTTTCTGGGAATCAGGCTGGCTGATTTACCTACATAGTGATCCTTAGATTCATAGAATTCCAAGAATAGTTTTCTGATTTCGTTTAATCCTAGTTTTTTCATAAAGTTTGTGGTTTCCTTCCGATAGTTTGATCGTATTCCCAGCCATGGATAAATATGGCTGAAACACAAGATTGCGGTCGATTATAAATCCACCGCAGATCAGTTAGATCTAGACGATCACATAGGATCGCTGCTCTCTTCGTCAACAATTTCAATTAAATCCAATTGAGACTTTAAATTTGCCTTAAAAGCATCAATGTACTCTCTGTAAAGGATCTTCTGTTCTATCTGTTCATCTTCAGTAAGACCTTCAGTTTTCTTCTTGTGAGCGAGCCAGTTGATGCGTTCAATCATTTCTTTTGTAATCATGCTATGATTATATCACAGCGTGCCCTATCTCTCAAGTCTCAATTTTTCCGCACAAGTTGTAATAAATTTTACATTTGACGGATTCGTAGAAGCGATAGCAGTTTTACCAAGGTGACATTCCAACTCCTCAGGTGTATTTGTTTCATAGACTTTCTTAATAGCGAATCTTATGTTCTTTTCAATATTCTGAGGTGTCGTAGAGTGTTTTTCAGCAATAGATGGATATATATTTTTAGTAAAAGTTTTATAGTTTATATCATCATCGCATAACATAAGAATAGCTTCTTTCAGGTATGTGTAACCTTTATAACTAGACGGCAAAGCAAGATCGTATAAAAGTAAAGATACCTTTTTCTCCAGAGGGACTTCCTCTTCTTCTTCTTCTGCTTCTTTATAGATCCTATAAAGGTCAGATAACGTAATATCATCCCTTAACAGATCCGAAAGCATGGACAGTTTCATGCTTAAATCATCTCCTTTTCCTTCGTAAATTTGGTGTGACGAAGAGAGAGCGATCTGATTCACCTATATTATACAGTAATATAGTCCTTAATTGAATCAAAAGTTTTCTCTCCGATGCCAGAAACGTTCATTATTTCTTCAATTTTTTTAAATTTTCCTGTTTTTTCTCTGTAATCTATGATATTTTGCGCTTTTGTGGGGCCGATTCCGGGAATAATTTGGAGGGTGTCACTGTCCGCATAGTTTAAATTTATTTTCCCATCCACAGCTATACCTTCCTGATCATCGTCAGTGGAATAGGAAGTTTCTTCATTTTCTTCTCCTTCTTCTCCCAGAGCTCTCACGATGATCTTCTGACCGTCTGTGACCCTTTCGGCTCGGTTTAAGCTGTTAAGGTCAGCATCTTTAGTGAGACCTCCGGCCATCTCTATGACCTGAAAAAGCCTGGTTTCCGAATCCACCTTATAGACCCCGGGGTCCTCTACCTCCCCTGATATGTCCACATAGCAGACCCGTGATATTACTTTCTCCTCATCTTCCGTCTCCTCTTCTTCCAAAGAATATTCATCGGTATCACCTCCCTGCTCTTCCATTTCGATGGTCCCTGAATCTCCATGTATCCAAAAAAACAGGATGGACAAGCCCACTATTAAAATGAGGGCAGCCATCCTGACCTTTTGCTTATTATCCAGTATAAACATTCTGATCTTGCTCAAATCCAAATTTATATTCATTTTAAAACCCCCTGAATACCTTGATTTTAAAGGATTCTAGGGGGTTTTGTCAATATGCCGGAATTGTATACGATTTGAGTATAAAATCTCGGTTCTTTCAACTTCTATGTCCCATCTCTTAAGATCCCAACCGGAGTATTCCAAAAAACTGGAGATCACAAGTTCAGGACTTAAGTTGGACTGGCTTCCGGAATCCAGAAGGCAGTCGAATACAGCCTTGCCATCATCTTTTGCGACCCTAATCTCGCGGATCTTATCGCGGATCTCCACCTCTTCCCTGGTCTTGGTCTTCTTCATGCGCTTGAAGGCCTTGATGCTCTTTTGACTGAGATAACCTTCCAAAATATCTTTAACGGATGCTTCGTCCAGTTCCGTTGGCATGGATATGAGATATCTGCAAGCCACGGTCTCAGCAGCCAGAGAACGCACCTCATCGTTAAAACTGAAGAGGTCCAGTATCTTAACGTCTTCTGGTAGCTTTCCCTTGAAGAGTTCCTTGATCTCTTCAGGATCGTGATCTTTTACGGTCTCGAATTCCAGGTATTCAGCGATGGAAGAATAACCGAGGGATAAAGGCTGTGCAAAGCCCATCTTTGGATGAGGATTGAAGCCCTGGGAATATTTGATGTCCAGGCCCATGACCTTGAAGGCCCTTTTAAAGACCCTTAAGAGGTCAAGGTGAGAAACGTACTTGGTATAACCTTCTTTGCTGAATTTCATTACGAATCTAGGCATGGTATATACCTCCCTTCTCACATTTAACTTCCCTGTTGATACCGCAGCCTACGCAGCCATAGCGGCAGTCATGGGTGATCTGAGCTTCATAAGCCTTCTGAGCTTCCTTCATGAGGAACTCCTTTGTGACGAGACAGTCTATGTGGTCCCAGGCAAAGATCTCATCAAAGGATCTCTTCCTTGTGGTATAAAAGTCTCTGTCGATTCCGGAGTTTATAAAGGCCTGTTCCCAGAGGTCCGGTCTGTAATGTTCTGACCAGCCGTCCAGCTTGCAGCCCAGTTTCCAGGCTTCATAGAGAAGTCTGGAAGTTCTGCGGTCGCCTCTTGCAAATACAGCTTCGTATGAAGAGGTTTCATTATCGTGGTAATTGAAAATAATCCTCTTGTCCTTAAGTCTTTCAGCCAGATAGTTGTGCTTGAGCCTGAAGGATTCAGCTGTATCCTGAGCTTCCCACTGGAAAGGTGTGTCGGCTTTAGGTACGAAATTAGACACAGAAACGGTCAATTTGAACCTGCCGCCCTTCTTGCCGTTGATCTCATAATTGAGGTCGCGGATATTCTTTGCGATCTCGACTATGCCATCAAGATCTTCATAGGTCTCCGTAGGAAGACCGATCATGAAGTAAAGCTTGATGTGATTCCATCCGAGCTCCAGAGCCTGGCGCACGGATGTGTAGATGTCGTTCTCGGTTACGCCTTTGTTTATGACGTCTCTCAAACGCTGCGTACCGGCTTCAGGTGCATAGGTAAGACCGCTCTTTCTGAACTCCTGTATCCTCTGAAGCACGTTGAAAGCGAACTTATCGATTCTGAGTGAAGGAAGGGATAAGGATACCTGACGTGACTTGGTGCAGTCCACCAAATCCAGAGCCATGGCTTCAAATTCAGTATGATCCGAAGTGGATAAACTGAGAAGAGAAAGCTCTTCATGGCCTGTATTCTCAAGCTCTTTTAAAGCCAGTTCTATGACGTGCTCTCTGGTCCTTTCCCTTACAGGCCTGTAGATCATGCCTGCCTGACAGAATCTGCAGCCTCTGGTGCAACCCCTGAAGGTCTCCACCACTGCCCTGTCATGAACGGCTTCCACCATGGGAATGATGGGTTCTACAGGGAAATCAAGGGATTCAATCTCGGGAAGTATGGCGCGTTTGACCTTATCAGGTGCTCCTTTATAGAGTTTACATAATTCTGATATGGTTCCATCTTCATTATACTTTACGTCATAGAATGCAGGAACGTAGACGCCCTGAAGTTTCACGGCTTCCTTAAGAAATTCTTCTCTGGTGGCGCCTTTAGACTTCATTTCAGCGTAAAGCCCGGTGAATTCGGGAAGGAGTTTCTCCCCGTCACCGATTAGGAAACAGTCTACAAACTCCCAGAGAGGCTCAGGATCGTAGGCACATGGACCTCCGGCAAGTACCAGAGGTATGTCCTCTCCCCTGTCCTTCGAGAATATGGGTATCCCTGCCAGATCGATCATGTTCAGGACCGTGGTATAGGACATCTCGTACTGGAGAGTGAAGCCTACCATGTCCATATCTTTAAGGAGAGTTTTTTGCTCTAAGCTGAAGAGGGGCATGCCCTCCTCTCTCATGAGCTCCTCCATGTCGTTCTGAGGTTGGAAAGCTCTCTGACAGTAGACGTTAGGCTGGTCGTTCAGCATCTTGTAGAGTATCTGAAGTCCCAGGTATGACATACCGATCTCGTAGATGTCTGGGAAACAGAAGCAGAAGTTCACGTCCATCTTTGAAGGATCCTTCATGACGGAATTGACTTCACCTCCGATGTATCTTCCCGGTTTTTCTACGCGTTTAAGTAGCTTATCAAGTTGTTTCTTAATATCAATATTCATCCCAGAATTCCATTTCGTAATCGTTGATCCTGATGATATCGCCTTCCTGAAGCCCCAGCTCCTTTAAGCGGTCAATGGCGCCGTTCTTTTCGATGTACTTATAAAGATAGCGCAAAGAACCCATATCGAAGAAGTTGGTGGAATTGAATATCTTGGTCAAATGCTTGCCTGAAAGAGTATAAACGCCGTCCTCCTCGTCGTAACCGCATTCGATGACATTCCAGTTGGGATCGTTCTCTTCGGCCTCGAAATCGAAGTATTCGGGCTCGTCGTACTCGATAGGAGGATTCTTTGCGATCTCCTGAAGAGCGTGAAGAGCAGCCGTAAGCACTTCCTTGACGCCGTAATCCAGAGGAGCAGCCATGGGATAGCAATCAAAGCCCTTGGAGTTAACGTATTCCTTGAATTCAAGGTACTTGGGATCGTTCTCTCCATCCTCCAGTTCGTCGATCTTGTTGGCAGCCACGATCTGAGGCTTCCTTAAGATCTTAGGAGAATAGGCTTCCAGTTCGGCATTTATCTTATCGAAATCATCTCTGGGATCTCTTCCCTCGGAACCTGATACGTCGACAACGTGGATCAGTACCTTGGTACGCTCGATGTGCTTCAGGAATCTGAAACCCATGCCTGCGCCTTCGGACGCTCCTTCGATGATACCTGCGATATCAGCCATTACGAAGTTTTCGTCATAAAGGGAAACCACTCCCAGATTGGGATCGATGGTGGTGAAGTGATAGTTTGCTATCTTGGGATTAGCTTGGGTAGCTTCCTTGAGAAGCGATGATTTACCTACGTTAGGAAAACCTACAAGGCCTACATCAGCGATGAGCTTGAGCTCAAGGATGATGTTTCTCTCCTTGGCTTCTCCACCTGCTTCCGCAAAGTTAGGAGCCTGACGGATGGAAGACTTGAAGTGGACGTTACCACGGCCTCCCTTACCGCCCTTAGCTGCCACAAAGGAATCGCCGTCTTCTACCAGATCCTTCATAATTCTTCCGGATTCCTGATCGATGACAACTGTACCCATGGGCACCTTTATAATGAGATCCTCGCCGTCCTTACCGAACTTGTTGCGGCTCATGCCGTTCTGGCCGGCTTCAGCTTCGTATTTTCTCTTGTATTTGAAGTCCATAAGGGTCCTTAAATTACGGTCAGCCTTAAAGATGATGCTTCCACCCTTGCCGCCGTCACCGCCATCGGGACCGCCGTTAGGAACATATGGATCGCGCCTGAAAGTAACGGCACCGTTTCCGCCCTTTCCGGACTTGATATGGATCTTCGCTCTGTCAACAAACATTGTAATTCCTCGTGATACAAAAAATTAGCCCCATACATTACGTACAGGGCCTGTAACTCAATTAAGCTTCCTTAGGGTAAACGCTTACCTGCTTTCTGGTCTTGTCTTTTCTTTCGAATTTGACTGCGCCATCAATCTTAGCAAATAATGTATCGTCTCCGCCGATACCTACGTTGTTACCGGGATGGAACTTGGTTCCTCTCTGTCTAACGATGATGCTGCCAGCAGTTACATACTGACCGTCACCGGCTTTTAATCCAAGACGCTTTGACTCAGAGTCACGACCGTTCTTAGAGCTACCTACACCTTTTTTACTTGCCATTAGTGTACCTCCTAACTGATATCAGTAATTACTTTAAAGCAGCTTCAATAGTTTCGATGATAACAGCCTTGGTAGCCTTCTCATCTACTTCGATATTGTTAGCTTTAGCTACAGCGATAAGTTCGTCCTTCTTCATGGAAGCGGAAACCTTAACTTCCTTTGCTTCCTCTGCAGGAGCTTCAGCCACGATTTCCTCAGCCTTAGGAGCTTCGGATTCTACGCCGAGACCAGTGATCTCAACCATTGTATAGGGCTGTCTGTGTCCCTGTTTCTTTCTGTAGTCCTTCTTGGATTTGTACTTGAAGATGATGACTTTCTTGCCTTTTCCTTCTTCAACTACTGTTCCTTCTACAGCTGTTCCAACGTAAGGAGTACCGATCTGGATACCCTCACCTTCTCCGAGTACAAGTACATGATCGAAGCAAACCTTTTCACCAACTTCTGCGTTAAGCTTTTCGATGGTGATAACGTCGCCCTGCTGAACTCTGTACTGCTTTCCGCCTGTTTCGATAATTGCGTACATTTCTTTAAATATCCTCCTCTATCCAGTCTCGCCATCAAGGGTGGTGCCGATTAATTTCAGCACACTTAAATAACCGTATCTGAGCGGCTCAACTATTGAATAATAGCAGAGAAATCAAGGGATGTCAAGGATTTTTTTATTTTTTCTTTGTTATTTTCGCATACTTCCCAAGTATACTTTTATATATATTATCATAGGTTCAAAAAAAGAGCAATTACATACCCTTATCCCCTCATGAAAGTTTTTTGCAAAAAAATTTCTAAAGGCTGCAATAAAAATGCGATCCGGCATATTATCCTATCAGAAAGCACAAATTGAAAAAACAAATTATCAGGAGGTAACCAAATGACCATCAGAAAATCACTCAAAGCTTGTCTAATTCTCTCCCTGGCCTTAATGGTAGTATTCACAATGAGTACAGCAGCCTTCGCCGGAACTGAAGTCGGCCAGACCAAGATCTCAATGACCAAGGCCTTCAATATCGCACTTGAAGACGCCGGTCTTAAGAAATCAGAAGTAAAGAACGTCGAAAAGGATTATGACGACGGTAAATATGAGATCGAATTCAGAAAAGTCGGTACTAAAAGGGATTATGATTATGAGATTTCAAAGACTGGTAAGATCCTTGAAAAATCCGTAGACTACAACAGGGCAAGAAACACCGGAAAGAAGAAACTCACCAAGGAAGACGCCATCAACAAAGTAGTTGACTTCAGCGGTTTCAAGAAGTCCACCGTTAAGAACGGCACCGTAACTCTTGAAAAGGATGATGGCCAGTGGGTATATGAAGTAAGATTCGATACAAAGTCCTATCACTATGAGTATGATGTTCACGGCAGAACAGGCAAAATACTCGAATACAGCAAGGAATCAATCTAAATGATTCATATATCAGCGCTTGTCGAAAGCGGCCTCTATGAGGCCGTTTTTGACTTTATATGGGATTCAGCGTAAATGATTATATTGAACCACAAGTGAATTCATGATATCATATATTAAATAGATAGTGGAGGTATATTATGGATCCATCGGAAAATAAATTCGACGAATTAAAAAATATGACCGAAACTGAAACAGATAAAGATACAGCTATAGCTAAAAACACACCTGAGTACTACATTCAAAAGGTATCCTCTGTTACAGGATGGTCTGAAGAAAAAACCCTCAACGAGATGGAAATCGCCAGGACTCAGCTAGGTATCCCCTACAAGCAGTATTTTAAAGATCGTTATTATAAGTTTTCAAGGTCTAAACAAGAACGAAAATCGGGTAGATACCATAGGAAACAAGTGCAAAATGATCTTATCCTTGATCGTATCTATTCACAGACCGGCAAGTCATCTACCAAGGTATATAAAACTATAAAAAAGCTGAACAGGTATGGAATCTTTAGAGTAGATCTGGATTTATATAGCAGATATGGCATGTATAAAATGGATCTCTATGACAACCTTGCTTTGTTAAAAAAATTGAAGAAGGAACGCCAATTATCCAATGAACTAAGAAATCAGTTTGGATTGATCGATAAAGGTGAGCTGTCATATGATGATATCATTCCAGAATTAGATGAATACATGTCTTGTATCAGATATATCGTCACTCCTCGCTTGTATGGAAATATTAAATTCAGATTGCTGAATTCAGTTCCTGAACTCAAAGATGAAAGTATAGATAAAATATATGATACTGTTATTGATGTAGTTATGTCTAAACAACTTCTTGGATTCAATGAGAATGAGTATATAATGTACCATCTCTATCGCTTTGATCTTAAAGGTAAGAGAGAATTCCTAAGTGATAAGGAACGTATGCAGATAATCAACACCGTCAATACTCGTGAGATATACGATCTTGTCAATAACAAGTATTCTCTCTATCTGAAACTTAAGGATGGATTTGGAAGAGATATGACACCCATATTGACTGAAGAAGACCTGCCCTCTTTCAGAGCTTTTGTTGAAAAGCATCCGAACTTTGTACTTAAACCCTTCAACGAGTCCCTGGGACGCGGGATCAAGCTCATCAAAACCACTGCTGAAACGGACATTGATGAACTCTTAAAGACTCTTATGGATGAGAACAGAACCTTCCTCATGGAAGAACTCATCCTTCAAGACGAAAGAATGGCTGCTTTCAACAAAGACACTATTAACACCGTAAGACTCATGGTGTACTTTAACGGAGAATATGCTGTACCCGTCAGTTCCTTCATGAGAACAGGCAGAGTAGGCTCCTTTGTGGATAATGCCGGTGCAGGTGGGCTTTTCGCAGATGTAGACATCAATACAGGCATCCTTACTACAGACGGAGGAAATGAAGTCGGCGAATTATTTGACGAACATCCGGATTCACATATGAAGTATAAAGGTTTTCAGATTCCTTTATGGGATAAGGCAGTGGAACTCGGAACCAGATCCTGTGTTGAGATCGGTACGCCTTGCTTCATCGGCTGGGATCTGGCCCTTACTGATAAAGGCCAATGGGTAATAGTTGAAGGTAACGGTCTTCCTCAATTCGTAAATCAGGTAAATCTGGGATATGGATTAAAGAAAGTCTTGGTAGATGCCCTTGAGAAAAACAGACCTGTAAATGAAAAATAGCTCCTGCCCATAAAACATACACGTAAAAAGGACAGCCTTCGGGCTGTCCTTTAATTTACCTATAAAACTGAGATGCTTATCTCTCCTGGATCACTCCGTCATCGTCAACGAAGATATCCATGATCTCGTCCAGTTCCTTCTGAGAGATCTCTTCAGGTCTGTCATCTTCCTTCTTCTCCTGTGGTTTAAGGCTCTCCAGAAGGAGTTTCTCAACCTTATCCATGATCTCAGGATGATTTGTAAGGAATTCCTTGACGTTCTCCCTGCCCTGTCCGATCCTCTCTCCTTCGAAGCTGTACCAGGATCCCGCTTTCTCGATGATCTTGGCATTAACTGCGCAGTCCAGAAGATCTCCGGCCTTGGAGATTCCCTTGCCGTACATGATATCGAACTCTACCTGCTTGAAGGGAGGAGCTACCTTGTTCTTAACAATCTTGACTCTGGTACGGTTACCTACTACGTTATCCCCTACCTTAAGAGTTTCGATCTTCCTTACGTCCATTCTCATGGAAGCGTAGAACTTAAGAGCACGGCCGCCGGTGGTAACTTCGGGGTTACCGAACATGATGCCCACCTTCTCACGGAGCTGATTGATGAAGATCACGCAGGTATTGGTCTTATTAACGGTACCTGTGATCTTACGAAGTGCCTGTGACATAAGTCTGGCGTGAAGGCCTACATGTGAATCTCCCATGTCTCCTTCCAGTTCTGCTCTGGGTACCAGAGCTGCTACAGAGTCAACTACGATGACATCCAGAGCTGCTGATCTGGCCAGCATGTCGCAGATCTCCAGAGCCTGCTCTCCTGTATCAGGCTGGGAAACGAGAAGTTCATCCACATCTACTCCCAGGTTCTTAGCATATACAGGGTCTAATGCGTGCTCTGCATCGATGAAGGCAGCGCGTCCTCCATTCTTCTGTGACTCTGCTACTATGTGAAGTGCCAGTGTGGTCTTACCTGATGATTCAGGTCCGTAGATCTCGATGATCCTTCCCTTGGGAACGCCGCCTATACCGGTGGCCATGTCAAGGCTGATGGAACCGGTGGAGATAGCTTGCACGTTAAGATGCACATCATCTCCCAGTTTCATGATGGATCCCTTGCCGAACTGCTTCTGTATCTGAGCCAGAGCTGCTTCTAAAGCTTTATCTTTATCATTTTTATTGACGTTATTAATGTTTGCCATATTCGATTATCCTCCAAATAGAACATTTGTTCTTTACTCAATAATACTACATTTTAATAGTCCGGTCAAGGATTATTTAAGGATATTTGGTAATATTTTTAAAGTTCTTTAGAGAACCTTAACTATCTCATCATACAGCTCGTCATAGGTTTCCAGAGCCTTATACTGAGGGTAATCCTTCTTGAGCTGTTCGGTGGTCCTGAAGAGGAATCCGGCCTTTGAAGCCTGGATCATTCCCAGGTCGTTAAAGCTGTCTCCGGCTGCTATGGTGTCGAATCCCATGGCCTGGAAACATTTGACTGTCGTAAGCTTGGACTGTTCGCATCTCATCTTGAATCCGGTGATCATGCCGTCATCCCCTACTACGAGTTCATTGCAGAGGATAGTAGGCATGCCGAGTTTTTTCATGAGAGGATATGCGAACTGTGTAAAGGTATCGCTCAGTATTACAGCCTGAGTGGTGTCTCTTAACTTGTCCATAAATTCTTTTGCGCCCGGAAGAGGATCGATCCTTCCGATGGTCTCCTGGATCTCTTTAAGGCCAAGTCCATGTTCCTTTAAGATCTTAATTCTGAAGTTCATGAGCTTGTCATAATCAGGCTCATCTCTCGTGGTGCGCTTAAGTTCAGGTATTCCGGTCTCTTCTGAGAATGCGATCCAGATTTCCGGTACAAGTACGCCTTCCATGTCTAAACAAACGATGTTCATAGCTGATTCCCTTCTGCTGCTTTAAATATTTTTGAATAATAACCGTCTGATGGCGAAGACTACGCCCTCCTCGTCACAGGTTAGGGTGACATAGTCCGCCTGATTTTTAACCTCATCTTCGGCATTTCCCATGGCGACTCCGAAGCCGGATTCGATGATCATGGCTGAATCGTTTGGGCTGTCGCCGAAGCTCATTACGCGTCTGAGCGGTATTCCGGATATTTTGGAAAGTTCCAGAAGCGCATTGGCTTTGGAAGTATTAGCTCCACCGATCTCAAGATTATATGACATAGATGAAGTTACTGTGAAACCTATATCCTCATTATCTGAAAGTTCCTTGTTCAGCGCCTTTTTGTCGTCAGGATTGGTGAAATGCACGTTGATGTTTTCGATGGTATCCATGTGTTCGTCCCAGAACTGCCAGATGTCTTCCACGGGCTTGCGGGTCCTTAAGACGTAAGCCGCGCCGTCCACATCCTTACCATCCGTCTGAAAATACTCGTATCTGTCACGCCCTATGAAGGCTCCGCCCTCGGAGAACACTTCTATGGGATAGCCGGATCGGTGCAAAAAATCCTCTACCCACTTGGCTGCTTCTTCGGACAGATAATCAGAAAAGATGAATTCGCCGTTTCTGATATCTATGATATGTGCTCCGTTGGAGCAGATCACGTACTTGAGGCCTTTTATCTCGCGTATGCTTTCAGGAAGCGCCACATAGGGTCTTCCCGTAGCGATGACCACCTGATAGCCTCTTTTGATGGCTTCCTCCAGGCATTCCCTGGTATTGACCGTAAGCCCTTCGCTTGTAAGGGTTGTCCTGTCAAGGTCCAGAGCTATGAGACCGATATTATCGAGTATCTCTTGTTTATCTAAAGATAATTCTTCTCTTTTTAACATTTTATGAGTTGATAGACTTCGTTTAACATCCTGAGCACGAAGAAGTTCCTGTTCCAGAATCTTCCTCTTGTTTTATGCCATGCTCTGATAACCTTAGTCTCTCCTTTGTAATAGATTCCGATATATGCTAGACCTGCGGGATGATCTTCATCCATGTCATCAGGTCCTGCCACTCCGGTGATGGCTATGCAAAAGTCTGAACCGGTCTTCTCTTTAAGGCCATCGACCATCTCTCTGGCCACTTCTTCCGATTCAGCCGTATACTTTTCAAGAGTCTCAAGGGAAACGCCCAATTCCTCTTGTTTTGCCTTCCAATTGTAGGTAACAAGGCTTCTTTCAAAGACCTTGGATATGCCAGGAACATCTGTGAGCGCCTTGGCAAAGGCTCCTCCTGTGCAGCTTTCAGCTGCTGAGATGGTAATGTTCTTTTCTATGAGGATCTTACCCACCACATCGATGAGTTCTTCGTCATCATAACTGTAGATGTATTCGCCGATGAGATCGTTGACCTTGTCAATCATGGCCTCGCAGGCGTTTTTTGCTTCCTCATAGGTGGGTCGTTTGGATGTGACTCTTAAACTGCATTCACCTTCCTTGGCATAGGTAGCGATAGTTGGATCAGTCTGTCCGTCTATCAGAGGAAGCAGCATGGTCTCCATTCTGGATTCTCCCAAGTTGATGGTGCGGATGATCTTATAATAGATTACGCTGTCCCTATGTGATTCCAGTATGGGTTTCAGTTGATTCTCGAACATCTCCTTCATCTCTCTGGGAGGTCCGGGAAGAGCTGCAATGTGTTTGCCGTTCTTTGATATCATAAAGCCCGGAGCTGTGCCGTGAGGATTGGCCAGGATGGTGCAGTTGTTCTCAGGGAACCAAGCCTGCTTGCGATTGTTTTCGGTCCATTTATATTTGGAATTCTTGAAGTGGTTTACGAGGATCTCCAGCTGATCCGGGTATTCAACCAGTTTCTCGCCGAAATACTCAGCGATGATCTCCTTAGTGAGGTCGTCCTGAGTAGGTCCGAGACCGCCTGTGGTAATTATGAGATCACAGTCATGATAAGCGAAATCCAGAAGCTCCTT
Organism: Bacillota bacterium; assembly: GCA_017394515.1. Lineage (GTDB taxonomy): Bacteria > Bacillota > Clostridia > Peptostreptococcales > Anaerovoracaceae > RUG754. The sequence goes on from JAFPXY010000007.1 coordinate 72,340, forward strand.
GAGCCTTCCCGGATTATCTCCTACCGTGTAGTGATACATAACATCATATCCCAGGTTCTGGAGGTTTTCAGAAAGATAGGCGGCATTCGTATTCACTACCTGCCCGAAAAGTATCTCTGTTCCTACTGTAAGTAATGCTGTTTTCATAAAGTTCAAACCTACTTTAATGTGAAAGTTAATTTATTATTATCAATATTGATATAAAAATCCGATAAATAATAGAACTCAGATGGGATATATTCTATCATACCGTTTTCAGTATCAGAATAGCTGTCAAAAACACTTTTATCTGCAGTTACCTTTATCTTGTGATCATTGACCTTTTCAACGTGATAGCAATCAAGATCATCATAGAATGAATAATAAAGATCGATATCGATATCATTGCCGGATACCGTTTTCCTCAAAGGATATTCTGTATCGGCATGCAGTACTTCTTCACGCCATTCCGAAATGGTAGTTTCACCATCATTTGTCTCATAAGAATAATCCGAATCCAAGGTGACCATCGGGAAAAGGATCTCACCTGGTTCGATATCACCGTTTTCTGAAGCTGCTCCGTAAAGATATATGTCGCATCCGTTCAGCTCATATCCATGATACTTGTCAGACATACCGAAAAGTGTCATATTCGGATCATAGAGATCCTGATAGAAAACATGATCATTTTCACTGATCCTTAAGAGAAAACCCCTGATGCCATATGTTGAGCTGAATTCAGTTATGGATACGTCATCTCCCAGCTGATCCCTTATTGCTTCAAGAACGCCATCAATGTTTTCTTTGGAATCAAAAAGGAAAGGATCGGGATTGGTAAACTGATAATTATCAAGTCGTATTTTTGTATATTTGTTATATGCCGGCAGATCGGTCAGATATACGGTCTTGCTCTTTACTACTTCATCCGGTCCGCACGAAGTCATAAGTAATGTCAACAAAATTAAGATGACGATACATGTTTTTTTCATAATAATCACTCCCCCAAATACCCCTTTGATTTTTTTATTTTTGTGCAAATACCTGCTTATTATCAACTACATACTGATATCCGCTCACAATTGTCATTACAAGTGCCGCCCAAAGCACTACCTTGCTCAGTATGAGGAACCAACTCTGGTTTATTACCGGTGCGATCAGAAGCATGCAAACAGCGATCATCTGGAGCACTGTCTTGATCTTGCCGCTCATGGCAGCTGCGATCACGATACCTTCCGAAGCAGCAACTGTTCTGACTCCTGCTACCAGGAACTCCCTGGCAAGTATGATTATGAGCATCCAGCCGGGAACGGGATCAGGGATCATGAGGCAGAAAGCCGCATAGACGAGGACTTTGTCTGCCAGAGGGTCCATGATCTTGCCGAAGTTGGTAACAAGGTTGTACTTCCTTGCGATCTTTCCGTCAAGCATATCAGTAAATGACGCTAAAATAAAGATGATAAAAGCCACCAGATGCCACTGAAGATAATATGCTGCGATGAAAAAAGGCACGGCGATTATCCTGGCTATTGTCAATTTGTTAGGCAGATTCATATCTTTTCCTCCACTTCATATCCTACAAGGTCATAGTCATAGGCGTCGTTTATCCTGACCCGGACCATATCTCCCGGCTTATGTTCTTTGCCGGAAGTGAATATCACTGAATTATCGATCTCAGGCGCGTCATACTGGCTGCGTCCGATATAGCTTCCGTCGGGATCCTGCTCTTCCACAAGGACCTTAAGGGTCGAATCTATCAGTTTCTGATTGTGTTCGTAGCTGATCTCGAGCTGGAACCTCATAATCTGGTCGAGTCTGGCCTGCTTGATCTCTTCCGGGACCTGATCTTCTCTGTCACCTGCAGGTGTCCCCTCTTCCTGTGAATAAGCGAAAACTCCCAGTCTCTGGAAACGTTCTTCCTCAACGAAGTCCATAAGATCATCGAAATCCTCATCCGTTTCTCCGGGGAAACCTACTATCAAGGTAGTCCTGATGGCAATGTCCGGCATGGCAGCCCTGAGACGTGCCATGGTGTTTCTGATGGTATCTCCCGTGGATCTTCTGAACATCTCCTTAAGGACTTTGTCAGATGAATGCTGGATGGGAACATCGATATAGTGGCAGATCTTTGGTTCAGTTGCCATTACTTCGATGAGCTCATCAGTGATCCTGTCCTCGTAGCAGTACATGAGGCGGATCCATTCTATGCCTTCCACCTTGACAAGCTTTCTCAAGAGTTCAGGCAGAGCGAAACGTCCATATAGATCCGTACCGTAATTGGTTACGTCCTGAGCGATCAAAATGATCTCTTTGATACCTTTAGATGCGAGAGTCTCTGCTTCTGCTACCACATCTTCCATGGATTTGGATCTGAATCCTCCTCTTATAGATGGGATAACGCAGTAGGCGCAGCAATTATTGCAGCCTTCCGCTATCCTCAAAGTAGCTGAATATGCGCCTTCTTCCAGATGACGGTCGAGAAGAGGAAGCTGGGATGAATATTCGCAGCTCACCTCTGCCCTCTCCTTTTCATCCATGGTGTTATCCTCAAGGGCTTTCAGGATCTCCGGAAGCTTATCATAATCGTTAACGCCTATGAATCTGTCCACTTCAGGCATCTCATCGGCAAGTTCAGCTGCGTATCTCTGAGAGAGGCAGCCTGAGACTATGAGGTTTTTGCCGGATTCACGGTAATCCATCATCTCGAATATCTTATCGATGGATTCTCGCTTGGCATCGTTTATGAAGCCGCAGGTGTTTACTACGATGAAATCGGCATCTTCAGGTGTTTCAGCCAATTCATAACCACCTTTTAGCAAAAAACCTTCAGCGGCTTGTGTATCATTGAAATTTTTAGGACAGCCTAAAGTTTCAAAATATACTTTCATCGAAAAATCCTGACGCGGAAACCCCCACCTATTAAGGTGGCGGGATGAGCGTCCCTATCGGCCCGCATCTTTTCTCCTTTCTTCTCTTTCTTGGATTGTTCTAAATTTGTTTTTGTGCGAACGCATGTTCCCTTTTCTTCAGTTATGTGGTATAATCAGTATATGGAACAGACTCTTACTGCAAAACTGAAAATATTGCCAACTCCTTTTATTCAGGCCGTAAGATCAAGGAAAAGCGTGCTCATTTCAAGATGCTGAGAAAAGAACTCCAGCAGGTCAGAACACCCTCTTCCAGAAGAAGACTTAAGGCCATCGGAAATCGAGAAAACCGTTATGTGCGTGATGTTGATCACGTTATCTCCAAGGCACTCGTTTCACAGAACCCCGATAATACCCTCTTCGTACTGGAAGATCTTAAAGGGATCCGAAGTGCAGCAGAGCGTGTCAGAGTGGAAGACCGTTATGTTACAGTATCCTGGCCATATTATGATCTTGAACAGAAACTGATCTACAAGGCTGAAAGGAACCACCAGAAGGTTATCAAAGTCGATCCCAAATACACATCACAGAGATGTCCTGTATGCGGATATATCTCAAGAAGTTACCGGGACAAGAGGAACCATATCTTCCGGTGCGGACAGTGCGGATATACATCCAATGATGACCGTATCGGAGCAATGAATCTGTGCAGCATGGGAATACAGTACCTGGCACAGAGTCAGGGGAGTATATCTTCTCTGACCGGGTCGCAGTCAGCCGGCCCTGATGTGACGGCAGCCGCGGAAGCGGTAACAAACATGGGAGGCATTATGCCGACCACCATGGGTCAGTCACAAGC
>JAFPXY010000050.1 GCA_017394515.1 Bacillota bacterium
GACTCTGTGCCAGGTACTGTATTCCCATGCTGCACAGATTCATTGCTCCGATACGGTCATCATTGGATGTATATCCGCACTGTCCGCATCGGAAGATATGGTTTCTCTTGTCCCGGTTAGCTTTTGCAGTATGTCCGCATACCAGACATCTCTGTGATGTGTATTGAGGATCGACTTTGATAACCTTCTGGTAGTTCCTTTCAGCCTTGTAGATCAGTTTCTGTTCAAGATCATAATATGGCCAGGATACTGTAACATAACGGTCTTTCACTCTCACGCGCTCTGTTGCTTTCCGGATCCCTTTAAGATCTTCCAGTGTGATATGGCGGATATCAGACAGGGAAACTTCCTCTATGTCATTTGTGATCGGGATGTGAAGGAAGAACTTGCCGTGACGGTATACGAGTCTGGCTGTGCCAAACCTTCCATCGAGGTTTACACCACAGGAACAGAACCCGACTTTGATCCTGCCGTTTAAGGTGTTAACAGAAAAGAGAGTCCGACCTGATACCAGGGAGTAATCCCGGTTCCATACAAGATCCAGCTGAGGGGTACGGAACTTAGGTCTTATCCACCGCTTCTCAGATGTAAGGATCGTCTTGTAACGACTGACAACAGTACGAAGGACGGACTGAGCCATCTGGGAAGGAAGTGAATACTTCTCACGAATGGCATGATATAGTTCCCTGTTGAGAGAACGTAAATTAGTGTCATGCGTACTGAAGATATAGTCCGACACATAATTACAGGCCTCGGAATAGGTACGCATGGTATCCATAAGAAGTTCAGCCTCAGAGGGAGTGGGCAATATTTTCAGTTTTGCGGTAAGAGTCTGTTCCATATATTGATTATACCACATAACTGAAGAAAAAGAAACGTATGTTCGCACAAAAACAAATTTAGAACAATCTAAGAAAGAGAAGAAGGGAGAAGAGATGCGGGTCAATAGGGACGCTCGTCCCGCCACCTTAAGAGGTGGGGATTTCCGCGTCAGGATTTTTCGATGAAATATAAATATTTATTGATCTTATTGATAATTGTAGTGGTGGCATCTTTTGCGCTGGCAGGCTGCGGCGGAGGAGAAAGCGACACTCCGGAGGCGACGGATCCTGCAGTCGAATCTGAAACGGATACCCCGGAGGAGACGGATCCTACGGTCGAATCTGAGAGTGATCCTGCAGTCGAATCTGAAACGGATACCCCGGAAGTGGAAGAACCGGCCGACAATGAAGAGACGCCCGAAGCTACTGACGAACAGCCTGCAGATGGCGAAGTGAATCCGGAATTCAAAGCGCTCTTGGATTCCTACGAAACCTTCATGGACGGATATTTTGCGTTCTTTGAGGACTTCGACGAAAACGACGAGGAACAGATGAACGCCTTCAACGAAATGATGTCCGAGTACTACGATATCATAAAAGAAATCGACGATTGGGAAGAGAAGGATCTGTCGGAGGCCGATAAGAAATATCTGGATGAGGTCTATGAACGAGTGAATGAAAAGCAGCTGGAAGCTGACATAGCTATGGGCTGATGATTAAATCAAAAAGAGTAGCCGTCTCAAAGTGAGACGGCTCTTTAATAATATGTGGTGGGTAAACCGCAAAGGCTTTTTTGGTGGTATTTGGTTTATCGCAAAAAAAGCCTGTCAAAAAAGTAAACCACAATGTCTTATATAGAGCATTGTGGTTTATGCCTCTAGGCCCTTCCCCTAAGTTAATAAACCACAAACGCAAAATATGTCGTTTGAGGTTTACTCTGAAATTTAAGCATTGAGTGTATAATAAACCACATATGCTTAAAATGGAAGATTAGGTTTACACTTCATTAATAACACTTCATTATCATAACAAAAAAGCCATCATTGAGATGGCTTTTTTCGTCTCATTTTATCAATTCAGAGCCTTCAGTACGGAAGTTACATACTTCCAAGTTCTCTCTGTTGAAGAGATGCTTGCTCTTTCGTCGGGAGTGTGTACGTTTTCGAGGTCGGGTCCGATGGAAACAGCGTCGAATTCGTGTCCCATCTTGCCGGCGAAGAAACCGCACTCAAGTCCGGCGTGAACAGCCTCGACGGAGGGTTCTTTGCCATACTGTTCCTTGAAGACGTCGATGCAGATATTTCTTAAAGGAGACTCTGCTTTGTACTCCCAGCCGGGATAGTAGAGGGAGAACTTGATCTCGCCGCCGAGTACGCGGGAGATGTCCTCAAGCTTCCTGCACATGAGATCCAGTCTGGTTTTGACGGAGCTTCTCAGGCAGTAGAGAGTGGTAACTTCAGTCTCGGTGGTATTAAGAGCGCCCAGGTTAAGGCTGGATTCTACCAGATCCTTGATGCCCATGGACATGGACTGGATGCCGGTAGGAGCGTTGAGCAGGAAGGAGATCAGGCGATCTCTGGAAGCCTTGTCCATAGGTACGAACATGGCAGCATCTGCCTTGGTGAGTTCCAGCTTGATATCGGGATCTGAAAGCTCATACTCTGCTGTGATAACTTCCTGGATAGCTTTAATGGCTGCTTCGAGAGCGGCTTCATCGGTAACTACCAGCTGAGCTACGGTCTCCTTGCAGATTACGTTATCAGCGTTTCCACCCTTCATGCAGACCAGTCTGTAGTCAACTGTGTCAGCGATTGTGCTAAGTACGCGACCCATGAGGATGTTGGCATTAGCGCGCTCTTTGTTGATCTCCATGCCGGAGTGTCCGCCGATAAGGCCGGTGAGCTTAAGATTATAAACAGCGCCCTCGAAAGCTTCTCTTGTAACGGGCAGGGTGCCGTTTCCGGTGATTCCGCCTGCGCAGCTTACGGTGATAACGCCTTCTTCTTCGGAGTCGAGGTTGATCATGCGCTTGCCGTGAAGGAGAGTAGCATCGAAGCCCTCAGCTCCTTCAAGTCCTGTCTCTTCATCAACGGTGAAGATGCATTCAAGAGCGGGATGCTCGTATTCGCCCGGTGAGTCCAGGAGAGCCAGCATCATGGCAACTGCCATGCCGTCATCAGCTCCGAGAGTGGTTCCGTCAGCGGTGAGCCAGTCACCGTCAACTACGAGTTTGATTCCTTCCTTTGCCATGTCGATAGGGCAGCCGGGAACCTTTTCGCAAACCATGTCCATGTGTCCCTGGAGGAGCACAGGCTCGGAATCTTTGTATCCGGCGGAAGCAGGTCCGTAGATCAGAACGTTGTTAAGTTCGTCCTGAACATAGTCAAGTCCGCGCTCTTTAGCGAAGTTTGCGAGATAATCGCTGATCATTTTTGTATTATATGAGCCATGAGGGATCTTGCTGATCTCCTCGAAGAAGTAAAAAACTTTTTTAGGCTCAAGATTGCTTGTTACACCCATTGGTATGATCTCCTTTCACATAATTGGTAGATTTAATATAGCTTTGCTTTCGCAAAAAATTGACTTTACATATCCTCAGGCTTGATCATAACGATCTCCTGAGATGCGACGGCCTTATCCACAAGGGCGTCCACATCCAAACGAGCCTCGCTTTCAAGGATCTTCTCGAGACGAGGTTTGGTTGCAGGGTGCTTGGGAAGGAAGACTGTGCAGCAGTCCTCGTAGGGTTCGATGGATTTCTCGTAGGTGCCGATCTCCTGGGCACGGTCCATGATCTCGATCTTATCCATGCCGATAAGAGGTCTGAAGACGGGCATTGATACCACGCTGTCCGTAACCACCAGAGCTTCCGCAGTCTGAGATGCTACCTGACCCAGGTCTTCTCCTGTGATCAGCGCCTGGCAATCAGATTCCTTGGCCAGCTTCTCAGCTATCCTCATCATGAAGCGTCTTACGTGGATGGTGGTCTCTTCCTCGGGACAGTTCTTTACGATCTCTTCCTGGATGGGAAGAAGGTTGATGACGTGCATCCTGAACTTGCCCGTATACTGGGACACGATCTGCGCCAGCTCGATGACCTTTTCTCTGGCTCTGTCGGAAGTGTAAGGGTAGGAGTGGTAGTGCACCGCTTCGATCATCATGCCGCGCTTGGCCATCATCCAGGTAGCAACGGGGCTGTCGATACCGCCGGAGAGCAAGGTCATGCCTTTTCCGTTGGTGCCAAGAGGCAGGCCTCCCAGGCCGTTTACCTTGGAATCGTAGATGTATGATACGTCGTGCCTTACGTCAACCTTAAGAAGTACGTCCGGGTCGTGAACGTCCACCTTTAATACTTTGCAGCCCACCAAAACCTTGGCTCCGATGATCCTGCCGATCTCAGGTGACTTCACGGGGAAGTTCTTGTCAGCTCTCTTGGCTTCCACCTTAAAGGTCTTGATGCCTTTGGATTCGATGAGGCCCTTCATGTAGCGAACAGCTTCAGCGCCGATGGCATCCAGATTGGATTCAGCTTCCACAGCCTTGGATACGGAAGCGACTCCGAAGACTTTAATGGTCTCACGGATGATCTCATCGATGTCCAGATCCTTGACGGCCTTTACATAGATCAGACCCTCGTGACGATAGATGTCGATGTTCTTGTCCTTGCCGACTTCAGAGATCTTCTTGAGGTTTGCCTTGATGCGGTCCACCAGCATGCGCTCGAAGTAGGGCTTGTTCATACCCTTTAAAGCGACCTCGCCGGCCCGTACGATCAAAATATTTTTTTCGTTCATTTTTTCCTCCTGAACCGGCAAATTAGTTGGTGCCGGTGTTTTTCCAACTTTATATTATATCCTATACCCACAAAAAACTCAAGGTCGGAGGCCATCAAAACAGCAAAAGATGGTCTTTTTTGTCACAATGGCAGATTGTACTTAAAAAAGAACATAAAACCTATACAAAAAAGAAAAATTATCTTGAAAAGTATGCAAAAAAGTGATATATTCTTTAGTGTATGATGTTATAATTTTAACGTGGGTTAATATGGCTCGTGTTGATATAACTAATAAATTTTAAGGAGGCTTTTAAATGAACTTTCAACTAACGAAAGAACAGGAATTCGTAAGAAAAATGGTCAGAGAATTCGCTACTACCGAAGTTGAGCCTATCGCAGCTGATATCGACAAGGAACACAGATTCCCTGAAGAGAACGTTGCAAAGATGGCAGAACTCGGCATGATGGGAATTCCTTTCCCTACCGAATTAGGCGGAGCTGGCGGAGATCATATCGCTTACGCTATCTGTGTTGAAGAACTCGCTAGAGTTTGCGCTTCAACAGCTGTAATCGTATCCGCTCACACATCACTTTGCTGCTGGCCTATTTTCAACTATGGCACAGAAGAGCAGAAGCAGAAATACCTTCCCGACCTTCTTACCGGTAAGAAGCTTGGCGCTTTCGGACTTACTGAACCTAACGCAGGTACAGACGCATCCGGACAGCAGACCAGAGCTGATCTCGTAGATGGCAACTGGGTACTTAACGGTGCTAAGTGCTTCATCACCAACGGTGGCTATGCTGATACTTTCGTAGTATTCGCTATGACCGACAAGAAGAAGGGCAACCACGGAATCACCGCTTTCATCGTAGAGAAAGGTGACGAAGGATTCTCCATCGGTAAGACCGAGGACAAGATGGGTATCTGTGCTTCTTCAACAACAGAACTTATTTTCCAGAACTGCGTAATTCCCGCAGACAGACTTCTCGGCGAAGTTGGTGGCGGATTCAAGATCGCTCTTTCCACTCTTGACGGTGGACGTATCGGAATCGCTTCCCAGGCTCTCGGAATTGCACAGGGTGCATTCGACGTTACAGTAGAATACATGAACGCTCGTAAGCAGTTCGGTAAGAAGCTGTCACAGTTCCAGGCACTTCAGTTCGAAATGGCTGA
>JAFPXY010000051.1 GCA_017394515.1 Bacillota bacterium
CTCGACCTCGTAATCAGGAAGTCCCGCTTTGTATGGTTCATCATCGGAATCATAATGGGTTTCTGTGATGAACATGTCCACCAGATTGTCTCCTGCGCCGTAATAGTGGTTTTTCCTGAGGCTTTCTTTGTAGTCCTTCACATCATCATAGTGATCCGGTGCTATGAGATCGTATCCTCGTTCTCTTACAGCTTCCGTATCAGCGGGAGTATTGGTCAATCTTTTTATAAGGCTGTCCAGTTCTTCGTAATTATCAAAGGCTTTTTCCATTGCTTTGTCAGGGTCGTCATCATAGGAAAATGCCGAAACTTCCAGGCCATGATCGTCCATAGTAAAGTACAATCTGTAAAGCTCTTTGTAGTTATCCTTATCTTCTTCATTTTGATAAACAGAAAATGTCGTTGAACTCAGCTGGCTGATCACACTAAATCCGGTGCTGGTACCACTTGATACATAGCCTTTTTCGTCCGCCCACTGCTCTATGATACCGGGAACGATCTTCATTGCTTCTCTGAAATCATTTACTTCCACCTCAGAATAATTCAGAGGAGCGTTTTTTACCTGTGTAAGAGTGATCGACACAAATATCAAAGCAGCGACAGCGAAGAAAACCACGAAGGCTGTGATTTTTTGCTTTTTTGTCAATTCCAGGTTTCCTAACCCTTTTTTCTCATTTTTGTAGAATCCGGACTCAGCCTCGTTATGAAGGAGCTCATCTATTGAAACATTATACTTTTCTGATATGAGTCTGAGAGTGTCTATGGAAGGAAGGCTTTTACCTGTCTCCCATTTGGTCACAGTTGTGCGCGATACGAAGACCTCCTTCGCGAACTCCTCCTGTGTCAATCCTTCCTTCTCTCTTATCTCTTTGATCTTTTCACCGAGCATCCTATCTTTTTTCCTCATCTTCAGAATAGTCGATATCCTTACGCATATTGACCTGAGTGAGCGGTTCAGGATCTCTGTCTCTTAATATGAAGAAGTACATGGCTTCAAAAAGAAGGACGGCGATCACGATCCCTACTCCAATTGGCCAGCTGATCAGTCCTGAAAGCACAAGTAAGACCGCAACTATCAAAGCTATGATCAGGCCGATCCCGAATGCCCTTAGCTGCAGTCTGTAATTACCTCTATTATTTGAAATCATATCCAACACCTCCCAAAATATCTTTTGCAAGTAAATTCTATCATTTTACGAGAAACAATTCAAGGTTTCGGGGCTGTGAAAGATATTCACACGAGGTTTTTATCCGGGATCCATGAGAGTATCTGGTGTCAATTTCTTTAATAACGAAGAGATCTGACACCGCCTTTTCTTCCGGGTGTCAATTTGGGATATTGAATTCAAAATTGACACACATTTGTATATAAATGTATGTGTATAATCGGTGTTTGGGACAGATATATCCTTCTGATCTTTGCCTGCGCCATGGTTTCTTACCTCCGGAGCAAGCATATCACATATTTATTCTATCTTTTACAGACGTAATTTCTGTAATCGGAGTATCATTATTGAAAAACCATGGGATTTGGGAAGTTTCAAAGCAGTAAATGGGTGTCAGATCGGCACTGAAATCATGAAATTGACACCCAATTCAGAGACTACGAAAAATATGCAAAATATACCAGGAATATGCGCATATTATGCAGACATACTGCCATATCGTGCTAAAATCTTTTGACTGACATACATCCAAGGTATGTTCACAATGAAAACTTCCGCTTATACAGAAAATGCCCCAGCTGAGCCGGGGCATCAAATTCAGAATATTACATCCCGCGAGGAACCTTGCGCTTACCTGACATCTCTGTGACTTCCAGTGTATATACCAGAGTCCTCGGTATGGCAGCCGTATTGAAGTAGGCCTTCATGCCCGGGTGATAGTGGTCCATGAGTTTCTCCAGGGCTGCGAACTTCTCATCATCTCCAAGCATGTGAATGGTACCCCGCCCCATGACGCTTTCGAAGTAATAGGTGCAATATCCTTTGCTCTCGTCATACTCCAGTTCATGGCGGGTGTCCATCTCAAAGGATGCCTTCAGGCCTTCCTTTAAAAGCTCAGTCTTGTGCCCCTCCAGGGCGCTGTGGAAATACAGTGTGACCTTACCCTCCTCATCTGCATCCATTCCAAAGTTAAGCGGCAAAATATACGCATAATCACCGTCCACCAGGCCCAGCCTGCAGATATCACAGCGTCTGATCACTTCTATGATCTCCGCGCGGTCCTTTATCTCTCTGTCTTTACGTCTCATCTGGATCATATCTTGTTTCCTTCCTGATCATCCAAGGCAGCTTTCGAAGAAATCAACGATTCCTGCCTCTACGTCACATTTGATGTCGTCATAGTTATGGATCTCGTGACGATAGCCGGAATAGAGCTTGGTCTTGACCTTATGACCGGTCTCAGCCAGCCAGTTAGATGTCTGGTATACGCCCTCGCCCCAGGAACCTACAGGATCCTGGTCTCCGCCGATGTTATAGATTGGAAGGTCTGTAGGCACCTTGGCAGCCCACTCAGTTCCTCCGATGAAGTCCATCATCTTGCAGAAGTCCAGCATGGTGCGGTTTGAAACCGGCTTGGTGAAAGCGTCAAAGGGATCAGCAGCGTGATCGTCCTGGACCCATTTTGAATGGCAGATCCACTCGTTTCCGAGAACCACCGGCTCCTCGATCCTTGCGAACATGAAACCAAAGAGCATGTTAGTAAATTCAGCATCTGACTCCAGGCCTCTGCCTGCGTCCACCGTCTTCTGGATGGCTGCCATGGTATCCTTAACCGATGCAAAAGCACCGCAGGTTCCGCAAAGGGTCACTCCGTCAAGCTCATCACCGTATGTAGCAATATAGTCTCTGGCGATGAAGGAGCCCATGCTGTGTCCGAACATGAAGTAAGGGAGTCCGGGATACATCTCTTTGACGATGCCTGTCAGGGTGTGCTCATCCTCCATCATGGTATGAGGACCTTTGTCGCCCCAGTCACCCCAGCAATCGTTCTCTACAGCGGTCTTTCCGTGGCCCACATGGTCATCTGCAGCAACGATAAAGCCCGCGTCCATAAATGCCACGATCATATGGAAATATCTTCTTGAATGCTCGCCGAAGCCGTGGATCAGCTGGACGATGCCCTTAGGTTCGCAGGCGGGAACATAGATCCAGCCGTATACGGTATCTCTCTCATTGAATGATTTAAAACTTACTTCGTGTAACATGATGCTCCTCCTTTGGTTGCCTTAAAGTGTTTTGATTGATTTTTTTGCGCTGTATACGCCGTAATATGTCTTTCCTTTATATGTTCTGAAAGCTCTGATCTGAACGTATACCTTCTTACCCTTCTTCAGGTTCTTGATGGTATATTTAGTCTTTGTCTTAGCTACCTTGATGGTCTTGGCATTGGTCATCTTTGAGCTGTAAGACCACTTGATCTGGTACTTGGAAGCTTTGGAATTCTTCTTCCAGCTGAGGGTCACGCTCTTCTTGCCTGCCTTGGCCTTTACTGCCATCTTTTTCATGTAGACTCTCTTGACAGCTGACCATTTGCTGTTGGAATGCTTACCCATAGCGCGTACCTTAAACTCGTAAACGCCGTTTTTTGCGCGATTCTTGATAAGATAACCGGTCTTCTTTGTGGTCTTGTATGTCCACTTTGATGCGCCGGCTTTGCGGTATGCTACCTTATACTTGGCAGCACCCTTTACAGCTTTCCAGCTGAGTTTGACCTGCTTCTTAGCAATGTTGGGAGTTGCAGTGACCTTTGGCTTAGCTATAGCTTTTACTTTGACCTTGACGAGCTCGAGTATGCTTGCGTCATAGTTCATAATCACTATGTTAGCTTCTCCCGGTGAATGTGCACTTACTACTCCATTTGAATCTACGCTGGCGATCTCGTTATTTAAGCTGAACCAGATAAGTTGACTCTCATAAGTAGGCTGAGGTTCTGCAGTAGCTAATATCTGTTCAAAATCTCCAACATAAAGGCTTAAATTCTTCTTATTGACATCGATATATTCTATATCATTGTATTCTTGATAATCATCCGTAACATGGACTCTGAAAGAATTGCTGATAAAATCGCCGATCTTTCCGGTTATGACAGCTTCACCAGGGGATTTGCAAACCAGCATATCATACTCATTCATCTCGCAAATGGAGGGATCTGAGGAGGACCATTCTACTGTCACAAAATCAGCATCATAGGGCATTATCGTATAAGAAATGTCAATTTCCTCATATCCACCACCCCATAACTGTGAATATACGTCGTAGAGACCGAAGTAGAGTTTCTCCGGCTTCACGAGATTACTCAGTTTGACATAGCAAGGGGTAAGGATCATATCATCATAGATGAAATCTCCCCGTCTTATGACCATTCCATCCGGAGATTCCCATCCGACCAATACGTATCCCTCCTTTGCAGGTGCTTCAGGGACACTTAAGATAGGCTGTCCTTCCATTACGACCTGAGTAGCAACTACCTGATCACCGATCATGAAGGTCAAATTATGAGGAACAGGAGTCAGAGAGTCGACGTTTTCAATTACGGCTTCACGTCTTCCTTCTATCCAGGCTCTCAGCTGGTCAACTTCTTCCTTATATGTTCTTACAGTATCGTTTGTCTCGGGCTCTTCTCCGCCATAGTAGTCGCCCCAGCCTCCTTCTCCGTATGCTCCCCACTTCTCGTGGTCATACTTCCAGGAGGTCTTTGTCTCATCATAGTACTGGTCTATTAAGCCTCCCTCTTTGGTCACTTCAGTAAGAAGTGAATCGAGAGTCTTCCAATCTTCTTTAAGCAGATCAGTAAATTCCGAATCCGATCTCATCCTATTAAACCAAGGCATATCGGTGTAATCTAAGGATGATGGGATGTTAAGATCATAGTCAAGGTCTCCCCATGCCACATAGTCGAAGTCCCAAAGGGGTCCCCAAAACAGCTTGCCCTTCTGGTCATCCGTATCTTCTTTCTTGTAGAGATAGGTACTTCCGGAGCCGTAGGCATCACCATTAGCTGAGAATTCCTGGATCCACCAGTACTTGGCTGCTGCATCCAGATCCAGATAATCGGTATACTTATTACCATTTTCATCCTTGAAGTCACTGGTGAAAAGAATATCCTCAACCTGCTGAAGGTATCCGAGGATATAGTTCTTCTGAGTCTCATTGGTATAGTCCTCGAATGCAGGGCTTTCAATGAAGAAGTTGACTCCTCTTGAAGTTACGAACAGGTTGTCCGGATTGTCATCCTCGTATCCAGACATGGACAAAAGATATCCGCCGGAGATCTCCGGATAGTCCGCAGCATCGGGATAGTCTTCAAGATCCTTGATGTTTACTCGGTTCTCATCTATACGGATCTGCTCGCAAAGCAGATAGCTTCCGTAATACTCACCGTTCATAACCACTTCCACAGGAACGCACTGAGGAGTGAATTCCAGTCCGAATTTATCTCCCAGCCAATAGGTCATCCTGTTTCTGATAAGGCTGTTATCATATCTGTTGGCAAGAAGGATCCAGTGCTTGTTCTTACCCATTCCGAAGAAATTCTGCTTCTTATCGAATTTTACCTTATAGGGCTTCTTATCAACTCCCCAGGTAGAATTTCCTCTTCCTCTGATGTATTCCAGCTTAAGGCCCTTCATATCTTCCATGACCTTGCCGTCATACTCACTTACATAATCATCCGGAACCTGAATATCTACAGTTCCATAGCATTCAACGCTGTGATCCTCACTAGCGTTCATAGCGCTGATGGAGCCTAAGCTCTCATCGATATTGAAGTACATTACAGGAACAGAACTCTCACAGAATTCTACGGAGCGGATGAGGAAGCTGACATCTTTCTTTTCTGATAAGGGCTCTCCAGTGATCCTATCAGCAAATTCCACACCAAGTGATACTCTGTGTTTACCTGTTATATTGACGTCATAAACATCTTTTGAAATATCTCCGATGTTTGCCCAGGCTTTCTTGCCTGACTGGCTTTTCAGGGTGAAGGATGCTGCAGGTGTCTCTTCATCATCCAGATAAAGATTTACTACAGTTTTGATTCCTTTGTCAGAAAGACCATCAACTGCGATCCTTCCAACATGTCCACCTGAGAGATCTATATCAGCGTTGATAGCGATCCTATCATTAAATGCACCGGGCTTACCGGTAAACAGTAACCCATTACCAAATTTAGGCTGAGTGACCTCTACTGCAGGAAGGGTAAGTCCTTCTTTTTCATAAAGGTCTGTCATATAGATTCTGCCAAAAGGATCATCAATGGTCACATCCTGAGGTGCCGCCTGATGATCTGCAGCCAGATTCGTCTTTAATGCTGTGATTTCATCATCTGTGAGGCCTATCTTTTTGAGGTACTCTGTAGCCTCAGCCTGAAGGTCTGCAGTTGAGAGATCTTCTACATCAAATGCCTTTGAAAGTGATCTTACGATGTTACCGTTGCAGATAACGTTGTAACGCTCTTCATCCGGTTTAACTCCGTAATAGTTATAGAAGGTGGTCATATAGTCTGCCGTAACCTCTTCATAGGTCGCTCCCATGAAGCACTCGGTAACGGCTGTTACGAAGCCTGCCCTGTCTTTTCCTTCTTTGCAGTGGATCGCATAGGTTCCGGGGTTCTCCGCAAAGAACTTCATTCCTCTGGCGAGTTTTTGCTCGAACTCTTCTGCCGCAAAATCCACGCCCATGTTAAGGCAAATATAGCTGGTTGTAGAGTAATAGCTATCTCCAAAGCCTTCATAGCTTGTGAGTTCACTTTCACTGTCCGCTAGATTCATGATAACAGTTACGCCTGCCTCCTTGATGAGGTTGTCAGCGATGGTGCTTCTGTTATGCTCAGGATCCACAGGAGATGCCGTCCTGTAGAGGATGCCTTTGCCCATTCCGGTGGTGGTGACTTCGCGGAAGTTTGCGAACTCAGCATCTGTCAGATTCGGATAATCCTCTCTGGCATCGGTATACTTGAGCTGTCTCATGGTATACTCATCCAGGTATCCGGCCTTTTCTTTCATGCTTATCTCGATAGATACCGTGCCGTCAACAACACCTTCCATCGCTTCCCATGTAAATGAGTTGTCCTCATGGGTGACCTTATTGGCAATGCCATAAGTAGTGGCGAAATTGCCCATGTTGATGGCTAAACGGACTTTAACACCATCAGCAAACATTCCGACCGAACCCTGATCTACGTCTGAGTAGTTGCTGCAGAAAGGCAGATCAACTGACTGTTCAAGGAACTTTACGGTGACTACGTCTCCGTATTCAAAGCCGGCCTTTGTCAGGTCGTCCAAACTGGTGTCCAAAACTACATTGCCATACTTCTCAATGTTGGCAACTGAAGCAGTGGTCTGTAATACGCCCTCCTGCGTCTCTTCACTCTGAACTTCAGGCACCGGATCATCGTCGGCATAAACTGACATCGGTGCCATGGTGAAGCAAAGTGCTAAGGCAAGCAGGAGCGCACATGTCCTTTTGAAAACACTTTTTTTCATTTCTTTAAATTCCCTCCTGATTATATCCATGTGTCATCTCATAGTCAGGCCGCTATCCTTAAGTCTGCTGTTCACCGCCCTTCCCAAAACGATGGCTATCACCATCTTAATGATGTCCCCCGCAATGAAGGGCAGAACGCCTGCACCAAGAGCCTCCATAAAGGTCATCCCGGCCACATGTGAAAGCCACAGGGTCCCCAAAGCATAGAGCACTAACGTCCCCAGACACATTCCCAATAATTGTAACCATATTATATCATAAAATTTATATATAAACCACCCTGCTATGAGAGCTAGCAAAAAATATCCTATGAGATATCCGCCCGTTGGCCCTGCTATCTTGGCGAAGCCTCCCTGAAATCCCGAAAACACCGGAATACCTATGGCTCCCATGAAAAGATAGAGAAATACAGACGCAGCTCCCTGCCAAGGTCCTAACACGTAGGCTCCCAGAAGGACCGCCAATGTGGCCAGTGAAATTGGCACCGGTCCGATAGGAAGGGACAAAGGTCCCAGAATGCAAAGTACTGCTGTAAATACAGCTATTCTCGTCATAGATTTAGTATCAAGTTTCATAATTATTTACTCACCTTTCTGTGCATTGTAAAGCTTAAAAATTTTTACTTTACAATTAGGATGGTATCATTTATAATATTAATTGTCAATATAAATCAATTCTGGCTTTACAATTACGCAAGACCCGGGTTTTGCGACTTTTGTCGTGGAGGAAAACAATGACCAAAGATAAAGTACTCGCCATACTCATGAGGCAAAAAACATATATATCAGGTGAAGAGATCAGCCGCAGGATCGGAGTCAGTCGTGCTGCAGTGAATACCGCCGTCAAGGCTCTCAGATCAGAAGGCTATGAGATAGATTCAGTGACCAACAAGGGATATCTCTTTGTAAGCGGTCCTGATTTGCTTTCGGAAGGTACAGTCGGAGCCCTGGTGGGAGACGAGAGAATGGATCGTGTCCTGGTCCTTGACACCACTGATTCCACCAACAAGCTTTTGAGAGAGATGGCCTTTCACGGAGCAGTGCAGGGTCAGGTGGTGATAGCAAACGAGCAGACCATGGGCCGCGGAAGGATGGGAAGGAGCTTCTTCTCTCCCAAGGACAAGGGAATATATTTCTCCTATCTTCTTAAGCCGGACACAGCACCAAAGGATGCAGTCACCCTGACCGCATGGACGGCAGTCAGCGTTGTCCGTGCCATCAGTAAGGTCTCCGGCTTCACCCCCGGCATCAAATGGGTAAACGATCTGGTTTCCAATGGCCGCAAGCTCTGCGGGATCCTGACCGAGATGTCCATAGAGAGTGAAACGGGAAGGATCGACAGCATAATAATCGGGATCGGTATCAACATCAATAATGAATCATCGGATTTCTCCGATGATATAAAGGATATCGCCACATCCATCTTCCTTGAATCAGGAAAAAAGATCTCAAGAGCAGAACTGGCCTGCGCCATTATACAAGAAATGGACAAGCTGGCATCCTCCTGGCCTGATGGACGCGACGAATACCTTGAAGCCTACAGGAAATATGACATCACCTCGGGCCGTGATGTAAATATCATCTCAGGGGGAAACATCCGACCTGCAAAAGCCATTTCCATAAATGATGATTTCTCCCTCAAAATACAAAACTCCGAAGGAAAGACAGAAGATCTTTCCTCCGGAGAAGTATCTTTAAGAATTATCTGATTATCTACATCAGCGCTCCGCCTATAAGGTAGACAAGAAGTCCGGCTATCCAGGCAACAGCGCATTGCCATATGACCACTCCCACAGCCCACTTTGAGCCCATCTCCCTTCTTATGGAAGCGATAGCTGCCACGCAGGGAGTGTAGAGAAGTGAGAACACCAAAAGTGCGGCAGCAGCTGCCGAACCGATGGCTTGGGATACGCTGTCTCCGAAGAGTACGATCAAGGACGATACTACGCTCTCCTTGGCCATGAATCCGGAGATCAAAGCCGTGCAGATCCTCCAGTCTCCCAGGCCCAGAGGTGCCATGATGGGAGCGATCCAGCCGGCGACCATTGCAAGGATGCTGTCCTTTTCGTCGGTCACCATGGAGAAGCTGGTATCGAAGGTCTTGAGAAGCCATATAATAACCGTAGCCACCAGGATCACGGAGAATGCTCTCTGGAGGAAGTCTTTTGCTTTCTCCCAAAGAAGCTGGAATACGTTCCTGGCGCTGGGCATTCTGTAGTTAGGCAGTTCCATTACAAAGGGAACTGCTTCTCCTTTAAATAGGGTTTTTCTGAAGAGCAGCGCTACCAGTATACCGGTGATTATACCCAGAACATAGAGGCCGATCATGATAAGGCCGCCCTTTCCAGGGAAGAATGCCGCCACGAAGAATCCATAGATGGGCACCTTTGCCGAGCAGCTCATGAAGGGCGTCAGCAAAATGGTCATCTTACGGTCTCTCTCACTGGGCAGGGTCCTGGTAGCCATGACAGCGGGAACGGTACAGCCGAAACCGATGAGCATTGGAACGATGCTCCTGCCCGACAAGCCTATCTTACGGAGAAGTCTGTCCATTACGAAGGCCACTCGAGCCGTATATCCCGAATCTTCCAGAATGGACAGGAAGAAGAAAAGAGTCACGATGATTGGCAGGAAGCTCAGCACACTTCCCACGCCCGTAAAGATTCCTTCTATGATCAGTCCGTGAATGAAGGGATATACATTGGCAGCTTCCATGGCGCTGTCCGCAGCTTGGGTGAGCCAGTCCACACCGGAACCCAGCGCATCCTGGAGCCATGCTCCTATGACATTGAAGGTCAGATAGAAGATCAGGCCCATGATTATGATAAACATGGGGATCGCCGTATATTTGCCCGTGAGTATGTTATCTATGCGTTCGCTCTTGATCCTCTCCTTGCTTTCGGAGGGTTTTTTGACACAGAGGTCACAGATCTTCTGAATGAAAGCGAATCTCATCTCAGCCATGGCGGCATATCTGTCAAGGCCTCTCTCGGCCTCCATCTGCTGCACGATGTGCTCGACGGTCTCTCTCTCGTTCTGGTCGAGTTTGAGAGGCTCCATGACCAGTTCGTCGCCCTCGATGACCTTGGCTGCTGTGAAAAGCGGTGGATAACCACATCTCTTGGCGTGGTCTTCTATGAGATAGGTCACAGCATGGATGCCTCTGTGCACCGCCCCACCGTGATCATTCTCGTCACAGAAGTCCTGCCTGCCGGGTCTTTCCTGGTAAGATGCGATGTGGATAGCATGGTCAACCAGCTCCTCAATACCTTGATTCTTGGCAGCTGAGATAGGTATTACCGGGACTCCCAAAAGAGACTCCATCAGGTTTACATCCACAGTTCCGCCGTTGGCATGAAGTTCATCCATCATGTTGAGAGCAACAACCATAGGAATCTCCATCTCCAGGAGCTGCAGAGTCAGGTACATATTTCTCTCGATATTGGTGGCATCCACGATATTGATGATGGCCTTCGGCTTCTCTGTAAGCACGAAGTTTCTGGATACGATCTCCTCGCTGGAGTATGGCGACATGGAATAGATGCCCGGAAGGTCAGTAACCAAGGTGTTAGGATGGCCCTTGATCACGCCGTCCTTTCTGTCCACGGTAACTCCCGGGAAGTTTCCTACTCTCTGGTTGGATCCTGTCAGCTGGTTAAAGAGCGTGGTCTTACCGCTGTTCTGATTACCTACAAGCGCAAAGGTCAGGATGGTATCATCGGGAAGCTTCACTCCGCTTCCCTTAGGATGGTACTTGCCTCCTTCACCTAAGCCAGGATGCTCCACCTTGGCCTTCGATGGCTTCGCTTTGGTCTCCATGGCCGGTGCTTCCGCCTCGATAGTCTCTACAGGCTTCACCTTGATCTTCTCAGCTTCCATGAGCCTCAAAGTAAGCTCATATCCATGGATCCTCACTTCCACAGGGTCTCCCATGGGAGCATATTTGACGATGCTCACCTCTGCCTGAGGTATCACACCCATATCCAAAAGATGTTGCCTGAGAGCTCCCTCCCCTTCAACATCGGTTATCACGGCTCTCTGGCCGATATTTAAGTCTTTAAGCGTCATTTTTTTCATAATTCTATTTCCTTCTCGATAATACTATCACAATTCTCCCAAAAAACCCACCCTTCTTTTTATCATTAATCAAAAAAAGTTTATCGCTTTAAGAATATTTGTGGTATACTGTTTTTTGCGCATTATAAAAAGGAGAAAATTATGAATTCGGAAATCGAAAGAATATTAAAAGAGAAAACCGTCACCGCCGATGAAGCCGTCAAGTGCATCAAAGACGGAGATATCGTTTATATCGGCACCTGCACCAGCACGCCCTACGAACTTTCAAGAGCACTTGGCCGCAGATCTGAAGAACTCAATGACGTTACCGTCACCTGCTCCAACCTGGGTAAATCCCTGGATATCCTGGCCATGCCTGAAAAGTTCCATGGACTCTCATACTTCATGGGTCCCATGGAGCGTAAATCACTCAAGATGGGCGCCCTGGATTTCACCAGCGTTCATCTGAGCCAGATCGATATCTGGTGCAGAGAGACCTGCCCACCGGACGTAGCTTTCATAGAAGTATCCCTTCCTGACGAAGACGGCTATGTAAGCTTCGGAGCCACAGGCGTAGCTCTCAATAAATTCATTCTCGAAAACGCTAAGACTGTCATCGTACAGATCAACAGCCACGCTCCCTACGTTCTGGGAGAAGACAACAAGATGCACCTTTCCGAAGCGGATATGATCGTTCGTTTTGACG
Source organism: Bacillota bacterium (assembly GCA_017394515.1). GTDB lineage: Bacteria > Bacillota > Clostridia > Peptostreptococcales > Anaerovoracaceae > RUG754. The sequence goes on from JAFPXY010000051.1 coordinate 12,251, forward strand.
AGGAGATCTTCGAAGTACAGAATCTGGAACCAGATGACAAGGTCCGCGCCATCTCAGAATTCATTCTGGACGAGATACCCGACGGAGCCTGCCTCCAGATCGGGATAGGCGGCATCGGAAACGCTGTAGGCTTCGGCCTCAAAAAGAGAAACGATCTCAGCGTCCACTCCGAGCTCATGACCGATTCCCTCATGGAACTCATGAAAAACGGAAACGTCACCAACCGCCACAAGGGCTTCATCCCCGGCAAGTCCACCGTGTCCTTTACTCTTGGCACCAAGGATCTCTACGAATTCGTGGATCACAATGAAGACATGTACTACATGCCCTTCACGGTCATAAATGATATAAGGAATATCGCAGCCAATGACAACTTTATCTCCGTTAACGGCGCCATCACCATCGACCTCCTAGGTCAGGTGGTAGCCGACAACATCAACGGAGACCAGTTCAGCGGCACCGGCGGTCAGGTGGACTTCGTAAGAGGCGCACAGCTCTCCAAGGGCGGCAAGTCATTCCTGGCAGCCACCTCATATAACGAAAACCACAAGACCGGCAAGCGCATCTCCAGGATCGTGCCCACCCTGGCACCCGGAACCGCAGTTACCACTGCCAGGTCCGAGGTTCAGTACGTGGTTACCGAATATGGCTGCGTCAACCTTAAGCCCCTGCTCAGAAAGGATCGTACCAGAGCCCTCATCAGCCTGGCCCATCCGGACTTCAGAGACGAACTCACAGAAGCTGCAAAACAAATGGGAATATTATAAAACAAAACCGCGGGTGCCCGCGGTTTTATTATATCAGTGCTGCTTCTAACAGCTTCTTTGTATATTCGTGCTGGGGATTGTTGTACACGTCTTCAACCAATCCCTCTTCAACGATCTCGCCGTTGTACATTACCGCCACCCTGTCACAGATGGAGTAGCAGACGTTTAAATCGTGAGTGATGAATAGATAGGAAAGATCCAAATCATCTCTCAGTTCCAGCAGCAGCCTCAGTATCTGTCCCTGGATGGAAACGTCCAGCGCTGATACCGCCTCGTCCGCTATAATGAATCTCGGACGCCTGATCAGAGCTGTTCCGATGGACACTCTTTGCTTCTGGCCTCCCGAAAGTTCGTTGGGTTTGCGGTTTACATGGGCTCTTTCGAGACCGACTCTGTCGATCATGTCAAGCACCCTCGCCTTACGTTCTTGTTCGGAGTATTTGCCGAAAATTCTGAGAGGTTCTTCCATTATCCAGCCCACAGTCTTAGAAGGATTAAGGCTGGAGAATGGGTCCTGGAATACCATCTGAGGACGTCTGGTGTAGTGAATGATCTCGCCGGTGATCTCGGCGTCGTCCAGCATGCCCAGTATGGCCCTCGATAGAGTGGATTTGCCACAGCCGGACTCTCCAACGAGTCCCATGATCTCTCCCTGGCGAATGCTAAGGTTCACATGCTTTACGGCGTTGTATTCGGATTTTTTGCCGAATATGGTGGATGTCTTGTAAGTTACCGACAGGTCCTTTAATTCGAGCACCAGATCGCTTTGTTCGGTGCTTCTGTCGAATATCCTTTTATCATGCTTCATGATCCACCTCCTTCTCAACCTTTGCTCTTACCTTTTCCCTGGTAGGAATGGCCGAGATCAGTTGTTTGGTGTATTCATGCTGAGGGTTTTCGAATACCCTATCAGTGGGCCCGGATTCCACGATCTCGCCTTTGTACATGACGGCTACTCTGTCGCAGAGCTGCCTGATGACTCTCAGGTCGTGGCTGATCAAAAGGATACCAACGCCATACTCTTCGCTGAGGCTCCTTAAGAGTTTCAGTATCTGAGCCTGGACCTGCACGTCTAATGCGGTGGTGGGCTCGTCGCAGATGAGGAGCTGAGGTACCACCACGAAGGCGGATGCGATCATGGCTCTCTGGCGCTGTCCTCCGGACAGCTGATGAGGATATTTCTCATAGGTTACCTCTGGTTCGGGAAGGCCGACTTTTTCCATGGCTTCCAGAGCCAGAGCTTTTCTCTGTTCTTTGTTCTTTTTGGTGTGGAGCACCAGCGTTTCTTCGATCTGCTGGCCTATCTTCATGAGAGGATTAAGGCTGGTCATGGGTTCCTGGAACACTACGCCTATGCCTCTTCCCTGTACCTGCCTCATTTCTTCTCTGGAACAGGTGCGAAGATCTCTTCCGTTGAATAAAATCTCGCCTTCGATATCTACGTTGTATCTTTCGATAAGGCCCGAAATGGCCATGGCGGTTACGGTCTTACCTGAACCGGATTCTCCGACTAGACCTACACGCTGACCGTTTTTCATGAAAAAGTCTATGCCTCTTACGGCTTCTTTGCCGGTGGATTTGAAGGTCACCTTTAAGCCGTTAACGTCCAGCATTACTTCTCTGGGGTCGTATTTTTTCTTTACATCAGCCATTGCGCTCACCTCCCAGTCCTTCTCCTATGAGACCGAAGCCCAATACCAGAAGGATGATAGCAACACCTGCGGAAATGGCATACCAGGGCGCACTCATGAGGTAGGTCTGAGCCTCATTGAGCATCCTGCCAAGGCTTGGATCAGGTGGCTGCACGCCAACTCCAAGGAAGCTCATGGAAGCCTCCGCGAGGACGGCGTTATTGAAGCCGATGGCTATGGCCGAAAGCAGAACCGGCACGATGTTCGGCAAAATATGCACGAAGAGCAATCTCATGGTGCCTACGCCCATGAGTTTGGCATTTCTCACGTAGTCCATGTTTTTTTGCCGCGCTACTTCCGTTCTAACTATCCTGGCGAAGCTCGGTATGAAAAGTATACCCAGAGCCAGAATGATGTTGTATTTGCCGCCGCCGAATATGGCGATCAGAACCAGCGCTAGAAGTATGCTGGGGAAAGCCAGAATACTGTCGTTAATACGCATTAGGATCTCATCCAGCCAGCCTCCGAAGTAGCCGGTAAACAAGCCTATCAAAAGGCCTACGATGAGGCCGATGGCTACAGTTGCAAATGCGATCATAAAGGTAGCTCCTGCTCCCTGAACGACTCTTGAGAAGATATCTCTTCCAAAATTATCCGTACCCAGGAGATGTCTCAAGCTGGGACCTGCCATCTTTTCCGCGCCGCTCATCTGATTCGGATCATAGGGCGTCCAGAATGCCCCTATGATGATTATCAAAAGCATGATGCAGGTGATGATCGCGCCTATTTTGAAATGTGAATTCATTCCTTTGATCATATTCTCACCCCAATCTGACGCGCGGATCTATGTACTGCGTAACTATGTCCGCAAGATAATTCATAAAAACTACAACGAAAGCTATGATCACGACGATGCACTCAGCCACCGGGAAATCACGGTTGCCAATGCTGGATATCAGAAGCCTGCCAAGTCCGGGAAGAGCGAATACCTGCTCTACTACGATGGAGCCTGCTACGATATCAGCCAGTGTCATGGCGATATATGTGATGGTAGGCAGAAGAGCATTTCTGAGAACATGCACTCTGATAACTGCCCATCTGGAATTACCACGGCTATAGGCTGTTCTGACGTAATCCTTGTTCATCTCATCCTGTATAGATGCATGAAGGAGTTTGGCCACCTTGGCAGCCTTTGGAAGCGAAATGGCCAAAGCCGGGAAGAGAAGGTAAACCAACGCTTTCCCGAAATTCTGATCCAGGGGCACGTAGACTCCCGGAGTGAACACTTTCAGCACCAAGCCAAAAAGATATGCCAAAAGCATACCTAAGAAGAATGGCGGAATGGCCATAAAAATCTGATTAAGTGCCACACTGATCCTTCTGAAGGTTTCATTCTGGTATCTAACCATGATGATGCCAAGAGGGATACTGATCAAAGTGACGATAAGCCATGACAAAAGAGAGAGAGTCGCTGTAAGAGTGATCTTTCCCTTAAGTACTTCCTTCACCGGCATAAAATAGCTGTAACTGATTCCGGGATCTCCCATAAGAAGTCCCTTCAGCCAACGTAAATATCTCAGGAAGACGTTTCCGTTGAGTCCAAGCTGCTCTCTTAACTGAGCCGCTCTTTCCGGAGTATAGTCTGTACCGAGTATTTTGGTAACCGGATCACCAGGTATAATTTGGAAAGCAAGAAATGCCAGCAGGGATATTAATATCAGAGTGACTATTAATATCCCTGTCTTTTTTAAAACATATTTCATTTATTATTCTGCGATTTTGAATATCTTTGAGAAGTCTGCTACGTAAAGAGGATAGAATTCAAAGCCGTAGAAATCGCTTCCCAGGGCAACGAAGGATGCTACGTCCTGAATATAGACGTTAGCTGCTTCCTCTGTAAGGATCTTTTCACATTCTTTGAAGCTTTCGGTCTGAGCAGCGTCATCTGTTGTGGAAACTGCTTTCTTATATGCAGCATCATATGCTTCTGAAGCGAAGTTAGAGATGTTCTTGCCATTGTCTGACTGGAATCTTGCAAGCATATCGGAAGCTGCTACGCCGTGAGCGTCGAAGCTTACGATGGTTGACTGATACTTTCTGCCTCTGTATACGTCTTCAAGCCATGTGTTCCATTCTACCTGGTTAATGGTTGCATTGATGCCTACAGCCTGGAGCTGTTCAACGATGACCTGAGCGGTATCCACGTGCTGCTGCATGTTGGAAGGTACGGTGATCTCGAGATCGAAGCCATTCTCATATCCAGCTTCTGTAAGGAGTTCCTTAGCCTTGGCCGGGTCGGGTGTATAGTAGTTGGTGAGTTCGTCCATGAAGTACTTCTTCAGTGCGGGGAACATGCTGGAACCAACCAGTGCACCGTGTCCGTCGAATGCCAGATCAAGGATAGCCTGCTTGTCGATAGCATATGAAAGAGCCTGTCTTACCTTAGGATCATCAAGAGGCTTAACAGCGTTATTGAGGTAGAGTCCCTGAACTGCATTGGAAGCGCCTTCAAAGATATTGAGGCCTGTAAGTTCCTTTACCTGGCTGAATACAAGGTGTGTAGCCATGTCGATAGCTCCGGACTTAAGGCTCATTACCAGAGTCTCAGCGTTGTCGATAACCTTAAGGGTAACCTTGTCGAGATGAGCCTTTTCTCCATAGTAATCAGCGAATTTCTCCAAGGTGATGCTCTCCTGGACCTTTCTGCCTGCAAACTTGAAGGGACCGGTTCCGACTACTTCCTTTTCAGGATCAACGTCCTTAGGAATGATGGCTGTTGTGATGTGTGCAAGGAACTCTGTGTCAGGTGCAGCTAACTTAACGACTACAGTCTTGTCATCTGTTGCCTTAACAGACTTGATGCCTGCTACGTCTGCAACCAAAGGTTCACCGGTTTCAAGACCAGCAGCTCTTGAAAGAGAGTAAACGACATCATCAACAGTGACATCATTACCATTGTGGAACTTGACGCCCTGTCTTAAGGTGAAAGTATATTCATCTGCTTTATCATTTACGGTGTAGGATTCGGCAATTGCCGGGTTGAGATTTCCTTCTGCATCGGGTTTCATGAGACCTTCAAAGACATTGAAAAGGATCTCTCTGGTTCCTGCAGAGGAAGAAGATACGTGGGGGTCTAAGCTGGAGTCCAGATCGGCAGTGATACCAATGGTTATCTCGCCGCCTTCAACAGGCTCTCCTGCAGGCTCAGGATTGATGTTGATCTCAGGTGTATCTGAGCCACCGCCGCCGCACGCTGTCAGCGAAAAAAGTAATACAAAAGATAATACGATTACTAAGAAACGTTTTTTCATGATTCTTTGCTCCTTTTAAAATAATTTGGGTGTAATTATTTCCCGGCCGTCCGAGATAGATTGTTTTGGGAATTCTGTATTGGGTTTCCGGCCGTCCGGACGAGCATAGATCATATTATTCCATATTAAAGTTTTTTACTTTACATAAAATACTATCACTATACCAGCTACATGTCAAGAAATTGTCACGCACGCACTTATAAAAAAACATAAAAAATTTATAAATTGGGCTGAAAGTAACGTTTTATTATGTTATTATGTATTTGTAAAAAATTATCAAAGACCCGGCTTATGAGAAAGCCGGGTTTTATTATGCAAAAAATCAAAAGGAGTAAAGAGATGAAAACAATCGAAGAATTTACAAAAGAACTATCCAATGGAGTGCTCTCCGTACTTCCCACCAAACTTTCAGCGGAACTGAAACTCAATCCGGTTTCTGTTACCAAGGTAAACGATCAGGAGTACCACGGCATATCCTTTGTGCTGGAGGACCCCGGCATGAGCCCTATGTATTATGTGGACGACATGTATGAAGAGTATAATAAAGGCCGTAACATGAACGAACTCATAGTGGAATTGGCTCAATCCTACCTTATGTCTCTGGTTAGGCCTGATAGAAGACCCTTGGAGCTGAAATACGACGAAGCTAAGAATCATCTGGCCTTCCGTGTGCTGGATATCAGAAGGAATGTTAAATATCTGGAAAAAGTTCCCTACATAAATCTTGGCTTCGATCTGGCTTTGGTTCCGGATATCAGGATGGACGATGGAAACGGTGGTTTGTGGAGAACTGCTGTCCAACATGACATGTTTAAAGATATGGATGATCAGGAAATGTTTGATTATGCCCTCAAACATGCGAGAAGCGTGGATCCTCCCCTTTTAACAGCGACCTGGGGCAAAAACCCTGATTCAGAAGAAGTGGTCAATCTTCTGGATATCGAAGACTGCATCAGGGATATTGACAAGGAAGTATTCTATGTGCTTACGAACAGTCATAACCTTTTAGGTGCTTCTGTCATGTTCTATCCTGGAGTTCAGGAAGATGTGGCGCGAGTACTTGGCGAAAGCTATTACGCCATACCCAGTTCCATCAATGAATTTCTCATCATTCCTCTGTCAGCCGGCGTCGAATATGAGTATCTCAGGGATCTTTTGGAAGAAGCAAACAGTGAAAAGACCGAGCCCGGTGAAGTGCTCACCGACAAGGTCTTTTTTTATGATAAAGAGACCCAAGTCTTCGGGCCTTGGGAAGAGATGGAGAACCTCCCCCACCTAAAATCTTAAAATTGCAAAAAAACAGAGGGCCGGCTTAGCCGACCCTCCGGATCTTTAGTATTTAGATCAATCAAATGTTGATATTACCGGGCTTCCCTTCTTAACGTTTTCATATATCCACTTAGCGTGGCTCAGGGAAGTTCTGACGCATCCATGAGAAGCGTTGATTCCGAGTCTGCCATCCTGAACGATGCTCATGCTGCCATGTTCATAGAGGATGGAGTGGATGTAGTAAGGTCCGGCAAAGTTTGTAGCATACCAAACTGAGTATGTATCTCCAAAGGTCTTTACCTTATATCTTACGGCGAAGTTTCCTCTAGGGGTATACTGCTTAGCTTCAGTTACCTTATCATTAAGGCCTGTGGTGCAAGACCACTGATAAACCATTGCCCAGTGATCGTCTACATTCTGGAAGACATTGATTCTATGTCTTGATACGCATATGCTTACCAGGTAGTCGCTGTTTCTTTCTACATTCTTGACCTTGTCCCAAACTACGCTGGTTGCTCCGTGACATTCTCCGGTAGTTCCATCGAAGTAGTAGCGCTCACCGTTTATGATCTGTGATCCTTTGATGGGGCTTCCGTATCTGTAGTAATACTTTCTGCCATTGATGGTGCACCAGCCGGATGTCTTCGCAACCATGCTGTGAGTATCGCTCCACTTACCCTTTGCAGTGTAATCACCATACTTATTGAGTGCTCTTACCTTGATGTAATATCTGGTATTGTCTTTCAAACCCTTGAGAGTATATGAATCAACTTCACCGTCATTCTTAATGGTAATCACCTGTGCGTCAGAATAGGAACTGTCAGTATCATACTTCAGTTCGAATGATGTAGCTTTAAAGGTGGACATCTTATTCCAATCAACTACAATGTAAGGCTTTTCAAGATCCAGGTCTACTTCCTGCTTAGCAGGCTTCTTAGGCAGAGTTCTGATAGCCTTATATTTGCTCCAATTACCGATTACCTGCTTGCCGGTATTGGAATCCGTTGTAAAAGCAGCAACTCTGAATCTATAAGTCTTCTTAGATGAAAGTCCGGTTACCTTGTACGTGGTTTCCTTTATACCTCTGATGGTCTTGATGCGCTTGAACTCGCCAGCGCTATTCATCTTATAGATCTTGTAACCCTCTACCTTGGAGCCGGGATGCTTCTCCCACTGAAGAGTTATGTAGTTAGTTCCGCGATCTTTATATGTAGGAGCAGAGAGCTTACCTATGATATAGAAGGAAGCCTTTCTGGTATCCTTGTAAATAGAATCCTCTTTAGGTGTAACCGTTACCTTGCCCCAGCCGGAAGCCTTATTGTCAGTGTATGAAATTGTATATGCATCTGCAGGAACTACGGTACCATCTGCAAGAGTCACGGAGACAACCTTAGGTTTTTTAGTTTTGCCATCGTATGCAACAGCAGTGTATTGCAGTTTAACAGTTGCCTTTTTGATGGAAACCTTGTTGGTCTCTATAGCGCGATATGAACTCTTGGTGCCTATTTCGTCATTACCTGTAGCGGTGTCCTTCTTGTAAACAGCGATTCTGAGTCTGTGGGTGCTTCCGGGTACAAGTCCCTTGATAGTGCAAGTCGTGGTGTCAAGCTTGGTGATGGTCTTGATCAGAGTATTGGTTTTCTGATCCTTGTCATACTCATAAACCATATATCCATCAGCAGGACCTGCAGTATACTTCTCCCATGAGATCTTAATGGAAGTGGTTCCCTTTGAGACCAAGTTCGGTGCACTCATCTTGCCAAGGATATAAAACTCAGCACTGAGAGTGCCAGTATAGCCAGCATCTTCTTTGGCTGTAACAGTAGCTGTCGCAGTTCCGACTTCGATGTTGTTTGCGTATGAAACGGTATAATTGGCGGGGTCCAGAGTTGAGCCATCCTCAAGGGTCACAGTGATGCCTGGCTCCTTAGCTGCACCATCATATTTATATACGGTTTTAGCAAGAGCGACAGTGCCAGTTGCGATGCTCACGGGTTCTGGATTCTCAGGTTCAGTGGGCTGAGGATCTTCAGCCATAATACCATCCTGAGGCACTGAATCTCCTTCAGCATAGACCATACCAGTGGCTCCAAAGACCATGGTAAAGGTCATAATAAGAGATAATAAAATAACTAAATATTTCTTCATGTGTTTATAACTCCTAATAATATTCCATGGTCATTATACACTTAAAACAACTTTAGGGCAAGCGAAACTGTGGAGGTTTTAGTATTATTTATCTTTAAAGAGTCCCGCAAAAAACTCCTTTTCGAATGTTTTTTGCAAATCCTGAAAAAAAAGGTTGAAATTCATTTTATTTGTGTTATAATATAATTCGCGTCGGGGTGTAGCTCAGCTTGGTAGAGCACTTCGTTAGGGACGAAGTGGCCACAGGTTCAAATCCTGCCACTCCGACCATTTTTTATTTTTTGATATTTTTGTGGGAGCAAGGGGCGTTAGCTCAGCTGGGAGAGCGCAAGGTTCGCAATCTTGAGGCCAGGGGTTCGATCCCCCTACGCTCCACCAATTAAAATTGGGATACCTTTTGGTATCCCGGTTTTAATTTATAGAATGATTAAGGGGGATCGAACCCGAGAGGGCGCGAACGTTAAGCGAGACAGTCCGGTGGACTGTCGAGTAGTGAGCGTGCCAAGCGGCCTGAATGAGGCCGCGCAGGCGTTCCAGCGCGAGCCCCGCAAGGGGCGAAGCAGCGGGATCCCCCTACGCTCCACCACAACAGGCTTATTCGAACTTTTATTTTTACAAAGGCGGATTCGCCATGGAGATAATGTTTGAATGTTACATAGAAACGACCCAACATATTTTGGGTCGTGTTTGTCATTCTATTCTGATATTTATTATTCTTTCTCCGGATGTTTTTTCAGATCGACCACAGGATTTCTCAGCGGTTCCATTGAAAATCCGTCCGGACCATAGATCCTGCATTCCGCGATGTCTCCGTCTGCAATTCCGAATGCTCTGGGCGTTCCCGTGGAAAGCACATCGCCTGCGTACCACCCCTGAATGGAGGAGTGCAATGACACCAATCTTGCCGGTCTGTGTGTCATATTGGATACCACATTCTTTGCGTAGATCTCTCCGTTGTGCACGCTCTGTACTTCCAGTTTCAGCACATCCGGCACCTCATCGGGAGTCACCAGCTGAGGTCCGAAAGAAAAGAAGGTTGGGAAGTTCTTCACGATCGTAAGATATCTGGGATTTCCCTTCAGGAATTCATTACCCTTCAGGATGGATTCTTCCGTCATATCCAGAATTGTGGTATAGCCAGCAACTGCATCCAGCCAGTTTTCTTCGCTGATATCACGGCAGTCCTTTCCCATAATCACACCAAGCTCTGCCTCCGCAGTAGTCTTTACGGCTTCCTTCAGTTTCGGGAGATGGATCTCGTCCTCCGGGCCAATCAGGGTATCCGCCATCTTAAAAAAGCTTCCTGGAAATCCCTGCGGCGCAGCGTCCCCGATATCTTCGGCATGATCTACATAATTCAAACCGATTCCGAATATTCTCTTTGGATTTCTGTACAAAGGAGCATAAACGATCTGATCATACGGAACCACACCGGCGATCTTATCCAGTTCCTCTTTCCCGCCGGCGTTATACCATGCTGTAAGCTCCTTCAGCTGTCCGGTATGAATCAGATCAAAAAATGTCTCTTCCCACGCGGTCCCTTTCGCTACATTCAGCGTCCGTACCGGCATAATCCCTTCAACGGATACGATTCCGGCAATCTCTTCATGATTCCACTTGATCGTAGCAAGTCTCATCATTTCCTCCTTTTACTACAATTTTTGATTTAGTAAACAATATGAGAGAAATCGAACCCGCTCTACCTAAGCTCAATGTAGAACAGCCTTCCGCCCTTCTTGGTGCCAAGTTCACGGTTGCAGATGGTACCGGTGAAGCGAACTTCAGGAGCAGATAAGACGTTTTCGAACCACATCTCATCTTTATCCTCTTCAACTTCTTTAAAATCAGCTTTATCGCAGCCCGTAAGCATGAACCCGGACTTAGGGCACATCTGCACTTTGGTACCTGGAGCCAGTTTCTCGTCCAGTTCCTTCATTAAAGGATAGAGGAAGCATTCAACAACTTTCTTGGCAAATCTGGGGCCGATGACATTGATGCCACCGGAGCCATCCGAGTATGTGATGAGCCTTGCACCAGCTTCCTCAGCTGCCAGGCATACCGTAACGATATCATTTCTTATACGATCAGAGACAGCTTGCATCAGTGCAGGATCCATAGCGAACTCCATGATGATTTTTTGCATATCTATGAGGCCATTCAAAGTATCGAAAAGACCGTGGATTGCGAAAACCGGTTCCTCTCCCTTTTCTTTAAGCAACCGAATCCCCTTCATGATCTCAGCCATGCGGCCACGTGTCGGGTCTGCCGGCGGCAGATCCAGCACTTCCTTGACTGAACTAACCACATCAATATTCTTTCTGGGGCCTGTGGTGGAAGTATCATAGATGACCGTTGCACCGATGTTTTCGGCAAGGGCGATGGTGTCAATAGGTAATCTTAATAGTGGATCGCCTCCTTCATCCCTTGTTGCCAGAACCGTCTTCACCATATCCTCTGCATTCTGATAGAGTTCCGGCACTTTAAGCCCGTACTTCTCCGGATCGATCTTAAGAAGGCCTTTGAATTCACTGTAAACGCATTTGTAGTCTAAAAGTTTAGCCATTTTCTCTTCCTCCCGGTATTTACCTATGATGCTATTTCCTTTATTATACTCCTCACATTGAAATACGGCAAGAAAACAATCAGGCCCTCAGGTTCATCACGCCTGAGGGTCTGTTGATTGCTTAGGTTGTTGTTTTGTTGTTATTATTCGTTTTGGAAAGGAATTATGAAAAAGTGTGTTTGTTTGCTATTTTGTTATCTTTATTTCTTTATTCTTATTCTATTAGGTTTTAGAAAGGAGTTTGTCATCGGGGTCATCACTTCCCTTTGACAGTTATAATATAACCCCCTTTTGTGACTGTTTTTTGAAGAAACAGCGACTGTAATTTGTAGGTTTGTTAGAGGTTTGGTATTTCTTCAAAATAATATCCCCCAGAAACATAAATTCTGGGGGCTAATATCAATCTTCCGGCGACCAGTTGGGCTGGAGCTCATCTATCTGAAGGTAACCATCCACTTTAGCAGCTACCTGATACTTATCCTCATATACGATCTCACCCGGAGTATTTGTGTAGACCAGATAGTACGGATGGTTGTATCTGTCAAGAAGCCACAGAGCCGGACGTATCATCTTTATCATTTCGTCAGCATTCTCTGTCTTGAACCAGCAGACCACCGGTTCCTGCCTTCTACACGGAGGCGGCCACGGAAGGTTCTCAGCAAACCAACTGTCTATCTCCCTGTAAAGATCCGCATCCTCTTCATCCATGATCTCATCCTGGATCATCTGCATGCACATGCTGAAAATACCTTTCGCATGCATAGTGTTGCGCGCAAGTTCTTTGCCCTGTATACGTACATATTTGAATGTCAGCTTGCTCATTTTTTGCTCTCCCTTCCTAGCATTTTCTAAAGAAATATCAATTCATATAACATTGGGCTTACGAATATCAGGTAACCTATCATCGCCCAGATGAAAAAGCCCTTGGTCAAAAATACCGCGATGAACTCTCTGATAAGGGCCGATGGCCAATAGTAGAGCGCTACCTTGGCGCCGATTCCCGTGCACTTGAGGCCTGCGTTCCTAGCCAGTCTTAAGCACCTGTAAATATGATAATTGCTTGAGATAAGCGCAGTTTTCTTTTTGCCTTCCCTTGAATCGATGATGGCCTTGGAATTGATTATGTTCTCTTCCGTGGTAGTCGACTGATCCTCCAGCAAAATATCCTCCCCCGAGACTCCGTGCTCCAGAAGATAGTTTTGCATGGCCTCCGCTTCGCTTATTTTCTCATCAGAACCCTTACCGCCTGACGGTATTATTGTCGGTTTTACCTTGCATTTATTATATATCTCTATGGCCTTATCAACTCTGTTAGCCAGCAGCTTGGTCAGTCTATCTCCGCCTGCCAGTCCGGCTCCGTGAATTATAACATAATTGAAATTCATCCTGTGTGGTATGTGCTGGATGAATATGGAGTAGATCACAAAGCTCAAAACCAGGCAGCTGAAATAGAAAACTGTCATGGCCAGGAGCAAGATCCATGGACCAACCTCTGCAAGTTCAAAGGAGCCATATAGTTTGAAAAAATATATAACCGTGGCTACCTCGCCTACGCCCACTACGATACCCAGTCCAAGGGACAAAAGATGAGCAGCGCATACGGATTCTTTCCTTATCATCTGAATTCCGTTAATGATCAACATCACCGGAACCAGCAACAGTGCTATCATCACGATTATATAGCACACCAAAAGGAAAACTCCCGCATAGTCCCCAAAGAATCCCGCCATGAAAACCATGGTCACCATTATGGATCCCATGAGCATGATGCTGTTAAAATACCTCTGCGGTCTCCTGATAGTAAGCGCAATGGTAAGTATCCACATAACCGCAAACACAGGCCCTGTTACCTGTAGATTTTCCACAATACCGTCGTACATTTCTTCTCCTTTATCTGAAACTGATTATTTGCTCCTCGGCATTATACTGCCTTCTTTCTCAGTCCAGAATACTTTTGCTTGAGTTTAACTGATCAACCAGTTTTTCATAAAAGCTGATATAGAAGTCCAGCCGGTCCTTCCACATTTTCTCTGCAGCATTGGTGGCCATGGGCAAATCCTTCAGTTCCTTCAGTCTGGCCAGTCGTTTTACTGCATATGCAAGTTTGTCGTCGAAATCCATTTCAATGAATTCCTCGGCTGCAAGACCTTCGTGTATGCGATACACGTCGAAACGGTCTATGTTATCCGCATCGCCTACAGATAGTGCGAAAGCTGTTCTTTCTCCATCAAAGTCCGCCTTATCATCCACGTGGATGGCTATACCGTAGCAGATATCATTGATTCGATCCTCTGCCAGTCCGAGTTCTTCGAGGAATGGCCTTGCGATCTTGGCTGATAGTCTTCCATGCTCCATCCAGCCTTCCTCGCCGAACTCCTCGCAGTACGACACGTCGTGCAGAAGGCAGGCAACCACCATTTCGGTCTCATCAAAGCTTTCTTCCGCAGCTATCTGCCTTCCGATATTGGCCACGCGATAGCTGTGCTCCAGGCGGTATGACTTAGCGTCCGGATGAGCGTTAAGATAAAGTCCGGAATCAAACTTTTCCTTCAGAAATTTTTCGGTTTTGGTTATCAGTTCGCGGTCCATCATTTCACTCTGCCCTTTTTCTCCAGACGGTATTGCTTGAAGCCTTCCTCTTCACCGAAATACTTGAATCCCATTTTTTCCATAATGTGCTGGCTTCTGGTGTTCTTTATGAGAGACTCTGCAAAGATGCTTTCTGCTCCGAGCACATCAAAAGCGTAATCAATGGCCAGCTTCTCAGCCTGAGTTCCATAGCCTTTGCCCTTCACTGAATCGTTCATCATATGAACGCTTAGCTCGCATTCCTTTGTTTCATCACTGTAATGTCTGAGGCCAACCTCTCCAATAACCTTATCGCCAAGCATTACTGCGAACAGATGACTGCCCTCTTCCGCGATACGCATGTCATAGAGCATGTCCGTTTTCTCGGGATTATATACATAGTTTTTGGCCATTTCAAAGATTTCCATGTCATCAAAGATCATGGGATCCATTTGGAAATCCTTATACATTTCATGCATCTGTTCTCTTGTCATGGGTTCTATTCTGATATCCATATTTTCCTCCTTAAATCATTTCTTCCTGTCACTTCGGATCATCGCATGCCATACATCATCACAGATTCCGAGGTTGTTCTTTCCGGCAGCTCTAAGAATACCTTCCAGTTTCATTCCGGCTTTTTCCATAACACGTCCTGATTTTGGATTGTTTGCATCATGACACGCAGCAACACGATTTAGTCCGACAACATCAAAAAGATAATCCATCACTGTTCTTAATGCTTCCGGCATTAGCCCCTGGCCCCAGTATGCCCGGCTCATACAATAACCCATTTCAGCCGCATCTATACTCTCAATAAGCTTGACAACAGAAATATTACCGATAACCTTTCCTGTGTTTTTATACTCCATAGCCCAGTTAAAATACCCGCCATCTTCATATCTGGGTATCCAATCTGTGAGAAGGGCTTTTGTCACGTCAACGCTCGAATGCGCCGGCCATGTCAGGAATCTCGTGACTTCGGGATCAGACGCCCAGTTTGCATACATATCCTCTGCATCCTCTAATCTGAATCTTCGAAGTATCAATCTATCAGTTTCTATTCTTTGCGTTCCTGCTTTATTCATATTATCTCACCTGTAAAATCTCCGATTTAGCAATTCAGCCATTCTTTTAGCCGAGTGAATACTTCTTCTCTATCTTCGACAGATATTTCTTCATCTTTTTTTAATGCATAATGATGGCCAAACTCGCTATCAAAATAAGTGTTCCCGTTAAGCATAACGGTCTTGTCATATCTTGGCCTTACATGAATATGAAGATGAGGATCCGGCGCTGCCTTTTTATAGAA
>JAFPXY010000052.1 GCA_017394515.1 Bacillota bacterium
TACCGTGGGTCGCACGGGAATTAAAGCCTGTGGAGAGAATGTAAGACGGAGTCCCCGAGGGGACACGCAGATCTCGAAGAAGCAGGAATCCCCCACTTCAAATTCACGAAAGTGAATTAAGTGGTGGGAGCGTTCAAATCATTATAGTTAACTGTAAGGTCAATAGCTTTTTGCAAAAAATTTTAAATTAATTTGTATCCCGCCATTTTATATTTGTTTCCGCCGATTCTGAACTTCTTCTCGGTGATTTTTTTCATGATCTGGCTGGTGGTCATGAATTCGTCGTCAACTCTTACCAGATACTGTTTGTCATCTTTCTCCACTAAGTAGCTTCCGCCATAGTTGTTTATCTGGTCAATGGCCTCGAATAAACCGAAGCTCGGCATGACCGTCCATTCTGCAATATGCTCCAGCGGGCTCAGCACCTTGGATCTGATAAGTGGCTGGATGGAATCCGCATCTGAATACTTGGCATATACCGCTGCGTCATACTTGTCTCTGCACTTCCCTACCTTCTCAAAAGAATCCAGGTCGATGGCTTCCTTTATTATTGTGAAATCCAGCCTGCCTTCGTCATCTAAAAGATAGTCGATGCTGACGTCTAGAAGTTTCGACATGGCTTTCAGATTGTCGATATCCGGCATGCCATTGTCGTTTTCCCACTTGGCCACCGCACTTCTGGATACTGACAACTTCTCAGCCAGCTGTTCCTGTGATAAACCTGTACGCTTTCTCGCGTCCTGTAATTTCTGTCCAAATGTCATTTCTTTGTCCTCCTGATTCCCGGCCGCTTTCTGTGGTCCGTTTTGTTATCCAAACCTTACCCTAACCGCAGCCTGAAATCAATAAACCGGCCGTGACATGGCCGTTACTAACCGTAACACACTCTAAAATTACCACAGTCTTTGTTGTAAATCAATTGCCGAAGTGCCATAAATATACTATAATCAAGCTGTAAGATATAATTTTTTGCTTTGCCCTAGGAGGTTTTAGAATGGCAAAAACAATTAAAGACATTTACCAAATGATAGAAGACAACTCTATCGAAATGATCGACTTTAAGATGGTGGACATAAACGGTATCTTCCGTCATGTGACAGTCCCCGCAAGTTATTTCAATGAAGACATTCTTCGGGATGGTATCGGATTCGATGCATCGAATTATGGTTATGCCATCCTCGAAAAGAGTGACATGGTCTTCATTCCAGATCTTGATACAGCCATGGTAGATCCTTTCTGCAATTGCCCTACTCTTTCGATGACAGGCGACGCCATGATCATCGATAATCCACACAACAGACCACTGGCTCAGTATCCCAGAAACATAGTAAAAGCTGCCATCCAGTACATGAAGGATCAGGATATAGCAGATACCATGCTCATCCTGCCGGAATTCGAATTCTATCTATTCGATGAAGTGGGCTGGAAGGTAGAACCCAACGAGATCAGCTACCACGTAGACACCGAACAGGCTCACTGGAATAGTGACACTCAGGGTCAGGGAATCGTAGTTCCCAAGCAGTCCAACTATCATATCGCACAGCCCTTCGACCGTTCTTATGACTGCAGAAGCGATATGGTCAAGCACATTGAGGCCGCAGGTATCCCGGTTAAATACCATCATCCGGAAGTTGGCGCATCGGGCCAGTTCGAGATCGAACCTAAGCTGGGCTCTATGCCTTTCATGGCCGACGCCACAATGCTTATAAAGTATATAATCCACAACACCGCTCTGGAGCATGGCTTCTCGGCTACCTTCATGCCGAAGCCCATCTATGGCGAGGCCGGCAGCGGAATGCACGTGCACATGCTGCTTCTTAAAGATGGCGAGCCTCTCTTCTCCGATGATAATGGCTATTCACATCTTAGCGAGACGGCTCACTTCTTCATGGGAGGCCTCCTGAAGCATATCGACTCACTTTGCGCCATCACCAATCCCAGCACCAACTCCTTCAAGCGTCTGGTGCCCGGTTTCGAAGCCCCTGTCACAGTAGGCTACGCTACTTCAAACCGCAGTGCGGTCATTCGTATCCCTGCCTATGCTAAAACACCTGCGAGCCGCAGGTTCGAGATCAGGAATCCGGATGCCACCTGCAATCCGTACTTTGCCTATGCTGCGATCCTCATGGCAGGTATTGATGGCATCAAGAACAAGATCGATCCTCACGCCGAGGGCTGGGGTCCTTACGATTTCAATCTTTTCAAGCTTTCCGATGAGGAGAAGAAAAAGTTAAAAGGACTTCCTGTAAAGTTGGAAGACGCGTTGGACGCTCTTGAAAAGGATCACGATTATCTCACCGTTGGCGGTGTATTCCCCGAAGAACTTCTCACCAACTATATCGCCAAAAAGAGAAAAGAATGCAGTGAGATGTCCGCCATTCCTCACCCTGCGGAATTCGATCTCTATTACAATCTTTAATACGCAAAAAACACTCAAAAAGGTGTTGCAGCTAAGGCCGCAGCACCTTTTTTAATCATCGTTAAACTATTTGGTTTCCTTTTTTCTGAAACGGATCATTCTAAGGGGAGATCCTGCCTCTGAATAATTCTTTAGGACTTCGGAACCATATTTTATTTTTGTGAAAACTGTCATGGAAGTATTTTCTTTAATCTTGTCGTCTATAGTGAAGCGATAGTAAATCTTTATCTTACCTGAATCCTTCAAAGTATATTTAAGATCAGTACTGCCATTTAACTTCTCTCCATCTGTTACCTTTTTGGATTTTGTATAACTTATAGTTCCGTTATCTTGCGTCACTTTGTTCTTGTTAAGTGTGGCTGTGATGTTGATTTTTTTACCGACCAAGGGGCCATATGCTTTGTATGTCAGAATTTGCCTTACAGTGATATTAAGACCCTTCTTATACTTAGCTATACGAAGTTTTCCGGGATAATTGTTCCAGGTGATCTTCACCTTGCTCTTGACGCTAAAGGAGCTGAGCACCCTCCAGACCTCAGCATAAGCACCGTACTCGCCCTGATTCTGATACTTCTTCATCCATGAGGTCAAGGTCTTATACTTTCCGGTCTTACTTCCGGGGCTTGTGGCCGTGCAGTGCCAGAGGCCATGATCCTTACCGATCAGCCCAACGTGAGTCCAGACACCGTTTCCGCCCTTATCGGAATTGAAAAACACGATATCTCCGGGTTTGACCTTATCTACCGTTTCCTTGATTTCAGCATATGAACCTGAAATCACCTTGACGGGCTTCACCGTGGAATTGTTCAGGAAGTTGGTGCGGGTTCCGATGACCCAGTCGCCCATGTTCATGGGGATATCGTAGACCTCATTCATGACCTCCGTCATCCAGCCATTGCAGCGAAGGGGTTCGTAGTCAGGCCATTTATCGGCCATCCTCTGATAATCCTT
This sequence comes from Bacillota bacterium, assembly GCA_017394515.1. Lineage (GTDB taxonomy): Bacteria > Bacillota > Clostridia > Peptostreptococcales > Anaerovoracaceae > RUG754. The sequence goes on from JAFPXY010000052.1 coordinate 3,371, forward strand.
TTCTGATACATCATTTCCCCAAGTCTTATAATAGTCTTCCGCAGCAAAGGCCGCGCTCTGGCTGTCACCTACCATCATATCTAACGCAGGCATGACCATAAGGGATAATACCAGAAGAGCCAGCACCATCGTGATAGTTCTTTTGATCATCTTGCCGATCATTTTGTCACCTCATCTCTTAACGTCGAGTACCACCTGAGGCATCTCCTCGATGGTGACCACTCCAGAATGTCTGATCTCTTTCTTGTCCAGATTCTTAAGACCGTAAGGCACGCTTACGCCGGTGGCCTTTTCCAGGTTCTCTACAGCCCTGAAACCATCAGCTGCCTTGGGAAGATCCAATGCATTTCCTACCGCTTCTGCGAATTTGAAAGCAGACGCAGTGGATGCCAGCACAGCCGGAGTCTTATCGCCTGTCTCAGCCACATAGTCCTTATAGACCTTATATGCTACAGCAGTGTGAGTATCCATGAGGTAGCCATGGTTTTGCCACATATCTCCGATGGCCTTAAGAGTATCAGCTTCCACGCAGTATCCGCCCCAGAAGGCTTTGATCCCTTCCAAAAATGACTCGGAATCCATTACCGTATAGAATCCAAGCGTTTCCAGAGAATACATCCACTCGTTAAGAAGTTCTGTATCGCGACCGTTCAGCATGAACAGAAGTCTCTCAAGATTTGAGGAGATCAGTATGTCCATGGAAGGTGAATTGGTCAGCATGAAGTCTCTGGTCTCAGGACGAATATCGTACATGCCGGTCCTGATGAAATCCGTCAGGACTTTGTTATCGTTGGAAGCGCAAATAAATCTATTCACGGGAATTCCCATCTTCATGGCCATGTATGCAGCCAGGATGTTTCCGAAGTTTCCTGTAGGCACTACCACATTCATGGGCTCGCCGTTTTTAATCACTCCGCGAGCGACCATCTTTACATAGGAATAGACGTAATATGCCACCTGAGGGACCAGACGTCCGATGTTAATGGAGTTTGCGGAACTGAAGATGATCTCCTTTTCCTTAAGAGCAGCTTTGATCTCAGGATCGTTGAAGATCTTTTTAACTTCGGTCTGGCAATCGTCGAAATTGCCCTTGACCGCATAAACATGAGTGTTAGCTCCTGTGGTCGTGATCATCTGCTGACGCTGTACCTGGGAAACTCCTCCATCAGGATAGAACACGATGATCTCGGTTCCGGGTACATCGCTGAAACCTTCCAATGCAGCCTTACCCGTGTCTCCGGAGGTGGCGGTAAGGATCAGCACCTTATCGGTTACTCCCTCCTTCTTCATGGATGTGGTGAGAAGATAAGGCAGTATAGAAAGGGCCATATCTTTGAAGGCTGCGGTCTTACCGTGATAGAGTTCCAGGAAGTTCACGCCATCGGCCTCTTTAAGTTCGCACACATCTGATGCGGTGAATTTGGAGTCATAGGCACCGTTTACACAGTAGTCCATCTCCTCTTCTGTGAAATCATCGAAGTAGCAAAGCATTACCTTCTTGGCGATTTCCTTGTAATGCGCATCCAGCATATCCTCTACCTTGAAGGGCAGCTTGGGAATGTAGGCGGGCACATAAAGGCCCTTGTCCTCTGCGATGCCCTGGATCACGGCCTGGGCGCCGGTTTTTTTGTTCAGGCTTCCTCTTGTCGAAACGTAAAGCATATCAGTCTCCTAAATTTGTCTTAATTATGGTTACAGCCCTGCGATCACACCGAGCAGTTTCCAGTATCCCAGCACTCCGAAGATCTCTCCGAAGGCAAAGGATGTAAAGTTCAGTACCAACGATATGAACAGAGCTCTTTTAATTTCAATTTTCATCATGCCCTTGTAGGCTAAGGCTTCCAAAAACACCACCAGAACTTCCAGTCCCAGCCTTATGCCTAAAGTGGCGTAAAGGCCGATCCCCTGCCCGCTTAAGTAAAGCAGCAAAAGATTAAGTGGCGGATTGGTCATGAGATTGGCCAATACCGAGTAGCCCAGGGCTTCTTTGGAACTCTGCCAGACTATCATTACCGATCCCTCGATGAGGATGGTGAAAACAAGCTGGCAAAGTATTACCAGATAAGGACCCATTATTCGACCTTATCCTTGTCTTTTGAGATCTTAACTATCTTGACGATGGCAAAGATCACTATGATAGCGACGATAACTATCAAGGCGATTGGCAGCACCGAAAGAATGGTGATGGCCGGCCCGAAAGCCACGTCTCTCATCTTGAAGGCTTCCCCTTTAAAAAACTCATTAAGTTTCTTTCTCATTTCAATTACCTCCTCATCTCTTCTTCATCTTTAAAGATGCATAAATGAGCACTGCCGCCAGGACGCTTAAGAGTGCGACCAGGTAGACAGGATCAACTTTATCCAGAATAACCAAAGCGTTCAATACATAGCCCAGCAAAAGCGCCAGCGTTGACAGTCCAAATGCAAAGCCCACATTCTCCGGTAAGGCCGCCACAAGACCACACAGGGTTATTGGCATGGCCATATTGAATAGAATAATGGCAAGGCCCATCATGATCCAGGAACCGCTTCCAATCATGAAGAGCAGCATGGAAAGTACCAGACTAAGAGATGTCGTCTCCACAGCTCCTATCCTGTCAGCTATGATTCCGCCCAGAGCTTTTCCTAAACAGCTGGCCACCGCAGGAAGCAGGATCAGCATGCCCATCTTCTCGAAGCCCAAAGGCCAGATGAAGCCCGAATAGCTTCTGATGAATACTGCAGCCGAAAGGCAGCAGGCGGCTAAGACTACGCTCACTCCGGGTCTCAAAAGATCGAAGCGCATATACTCTCTGACGGGAGTAACTAGTTTCTCGCCCTTCTCTCCCCTCTTATAGTACAAAACCATGTCCTGCACCCAGTTGTCCGTGGTAAAATACACCATTATGAGCGCAATGATCACTATAAAAATCGGGAACCAGGCACCGTTACCGGAATTGCCGTAGATGGTCCCTGCGATAACTCCCAGGGCTCCGGAAGAAACGAAGATGCCTGACGGTGCGATCTTACCGGCAGATCTTCTGAGAACACTCACTCCGGCTCCCACGTGGAAGGCCGCATTAAGAACTGCCGCTATTATCATGGTGATCCAGGAGATCACCACCCCCTGGTTGATCCATATCATGATAAGCGGTATAAGCATTAACTCCAGGCCTTCGATTCCCAGGATCTTTTCCAGTTTTGGGAAGCGATCCAACAGAGCTCCGAAGACCACCTGGAGGCCGAATGCGAGGATATTGTAGAGGAGTATGGCGATTGCAAGAAATTCATGTAAGTAAGTCCAGTCCACAGCCACGTATAGTTGCTCCACTCCTCTGTAAAGGATATAGAAGCAGCTCAGATCCACCGCAAAATGTGCAATTGTCCAGCTTGCAAGACTGTTTTTCATGTTATTCAGGCCGGCCTTTTTTAGGCCGGCCTTCCTTTCATCATTTTGACCTTATTTGGTCTCCTTCATCTTAGCTACCATCTCGCCGGCCTTGACCTGAGATCCCTCGGATACATAGATCCTCTCGATGGTGCCTGCAACGTTTGCAAGGATATTGGTTTCCATCTTCATGGCTTCGATAACAGCGATGGGCTGTCCTGCCTCTACATGCTCACCTTCCTTAACGAGTACCTTTACGATGCCGCCCGGGATGTTGGCGCCGACTTCGTAAGGATCTTCTTCGTTTGCGTAGAGCACGGATGTTGAAGAGTTGACGGTGACGGTCTTATCCTTGATCTTGATGACACGGCGGTTGCCGTTAACTTCGAAGATGGCTTCTCTCATGCCTTCATTATCTACAGGATGTACTTCCTGAAGCTTGACCATGAGAACATGTCCTTCACTGAGCTTCACTTCGCAGGTCTCGCCTTCTGCCAGTGAGTGGAAGAAGATATCGGAACCCATGTATCTGAAGCTTCCTTCTTTTCTGATGGACTTGACATAGTCCTCGAAGACCTTCGGATAGATGGCGTAGCTGATGACTTCCTTGTCAGTTCCTTCCAGATCGAGTTCGGTCTGGAGTTTTTTGCGGATGGCTTCGAAATCTTCGTCAGGAAGGAGTTCGCCGGGTCTGCAGGTGATGGGTTCTTTGCCCTTAAGTACTACCTTCTGGATGTCCTTAGGGAAACCGCCCTCAGGCTGTCCCATCATACCTTCGAAGTAGGAAACTGTGGAGTCAGGGAAGTCGATGTTAGCTCCCTTTTCTACGATGTTTTCAGGTGTAAGGTCGTTCTGTACCATGAAGATGGCCAGGTCACCTACTACCTTGGAGGAAGGAGTTACCTTTACGATATCTCCAAGCATGCGGTTAACTGCCTTATACATGTCCTTAACTTCGTCAAGTCTGTGGCCAAGTCCGAAGGATTCTACCTGAGCCTGGAGGTTGGAGTACTGGCCTCCGGGGATCTCATACTTGTAGATCTCAGCGGATGCAGTCTTGAGTTCTGATTCGAACTTGCTGTATACAGGACGTACGTCTCTCCAGTATTCGGAGATCTTCTGAAGTCCATCGGAATCAAGCCCGGTGTCTCTGTCGGAGTGCTGAAGAGCAGCTACGATGGAGTTAAGTGCCGGCTGTGATGTAAGTCCTGACATGGAGTTGAATGCTGCGTCCACGATGTCCACGCCTGCCTGAGCAGCCATGAGAACTGTAGCTACACCGTTTCCGGATGTATCGTGGGTGTGCAGGTGGATAGGAATGCCAACTTCCTGCTTCAGTTCGCCGATGAGCTTGGATGCTGCGGTAGGTTTAAGCAGTCCGGACATGTCCTTGATGCCCAGGATGTGAGCGCCCTTCTTTTCCAGTGTCTTGGCCATCTTTACGTAATAGTCAAGGGTGTATTTGTCTTTGGATGCGTCCAGAATGTCTCCGGTGTAGCAGATACAAGGTTCTGCGATCATACCCTGGTTGAGGGTCTCATCAAGAGCGACTTCCATGCCCTGGATCCAGTTCAGGGAGTCGAAGATCCTGAATACATCGATGCCTGCCTTAGCGCTCTGCTTTACGAATTCACGGATGACATTATCCGGATAGTTCTTGTAACCAACGGCATTTGCACCACGGATGAGCATCTGAAGGAGGATGTTAGGGCATTTCTCCCTGAGCATCTCCAGTCTCTCCCATGGATCCTCCTTGAGGAATCTGAATGAGGTGTCGAAGGTTGCTCCTCCCCACATTTCAAGGGAGAAGAACTTGCGGCCGTATACGGAAACCGCAGGAGCGATCTTTTCCATATCCACGGAACGCACGCGGGTAGCCATAAGGGACTGCTGAGCATCTCTCATGGTCGTATCTGTAATGAAGAGTCTCTGCTGATTTCTGATGTACTGAGCGAATTTCTCCGCGCCCATCTCATCAAAGAGCTGCTTGGTGCCTCTGCCCTGGAGTTCAGGAAGCTCTTCCTGCTTGAATCTCGGGAAAGCGGGTACGTTGAAGTGAGGCTTGCTGCCCTTGGTCTCGTTTACGAACTTGTTTCCAAGGAATTCGATGACCTTGAGCTCTGTATCCTCTACCTTATCGATATCCATGAGGTCGGGGTTGTTGGCGATGAATCCAGTATCGCATTCACCTGCAGCGAACAGAGGATGGTTCAGTACGTTCAGCATGAAAGCCAGATTGGTCTTAACACCCTTGATGCTGGTCTCACGGAGAGCTCTGATAGCCTTGATCCTTGCTTTGTCAAAGGTATTGCCGAAAGCTGTGACCTTAACGAGCAAAGAATCATAGAAAGGTGTGATGGTAGCTCCCTGGAAACCGCCGCCTCCATCAAGTCTGATACCGAAACCGCCGGGTGAACGGTAGGTCTCGATGAGACCGGTATCCGGCATGAAGTTATTTGTAGGATCCTCGGTGGTTACTCTGCACTGGATGGCATGTCCCCTGACGGTGATGGCTTCCTGGTTAGGAATGCCGATCTCATCGGAATCGAGGGTATAGCCCTCAGCTACGAGGATCTGTGACTGTACCAGGTCGATTCCTGTAACCATCTCGGTTACGGTGTGCTCTACCTGGATACGAGGATTCATTTCTATGAAATAGTGTTTGCCTGTGGAAGGATCCAGAAGGAATTCTACGGTTCCGGCGGATCTGTAGTTCACTGCCCTTGCGATCTTGATAGCATCTGCACAGATGGCTTTTCTCTGCTCATCTGTTAAGCAAAGTGATGGCGTGAACTCGATAACCTTCTGATGACGTCTCTGGATGGAGCAGTCACGTTCATAAAGATGAACGATGTTTCCTTCCTTATCACCCAGAACCTGCACTTCTATATGCTTGGGATTTTCAAGATACTTCTCAATGAAGATATCATCGATACCAAAAGCCTTGGCTGCTTCTGATCTGGCAGATCTGAACTGTGGAAGGAGTTCCTCTTCAGTTCTTACGATTCTCATACCTCTTCCACCGCCGCCTGCTGCAGCCTTGAGGATGACGGGATACCCGCACATAGCGGCAAACTCTCTGGCCTGTTCTTCTGTTTCGATGGCCTTTTCAACTCCGGGTACCGTAGGGACATCAACGGACTGAGCAACCAGTTTGGACTTGATCTTGTCTCCCAGGTTGTCCATCATTTCAGCTGTAGGTCCGATGAACTCGATACCTGCCTTTTCGCATGCAGCAGCGAACTCCACGTTTTCTGAAAGGAAGCCGTATCCGGGATGGATGGCATCAGCTCCCTTGTTCTTTGCCAGGGAGATGATCTCATCGATTCCCAGGTATGCTCCTACAGGAGTCTTACCTTTGCCGATCTGATACGCTTCGTCAGCCTTTGTTCTGAACAGAGCGTTCTTGTCTTCCTCAGAATAGATGGCAACTGTACGAATTCCAAGCTCGTTACAGGCTCTCATGATTCTGATGGCGATCTCACCGCGGTTTGCTACCAGCACTCTTTTGAATTTTTTAATTTCTCTCTTCTTCTCCATAAAAATTCTCCTATAAATGTTTAAATGATTAGGTCTTACGAGTGTTTGCTTTTGGTTTCGCAAAAAAATGTAAGTCTGGGGTGATAACGGACTATTTAATTATTATTATATCTCACGGTCTTTGTGACCGGATCATATACACGGCCTGATCTCTTACGTTCAAGTTCGTTTAAGATCTTTTTGCGGAGTCTGATGTCGTCCGGAACGACTTCCACGAGCTCATCATCATTGATGAATTCCAGCGCCTCTTCAAGGGTGAAGGTCCTGGCAGGGCTGAGCTTGATATTCTCATCAGAACCTGCTGCACGCATGTTGGACTGCTTCTTAGCCTTGCAGGGATTGACTACCATATCATCATCTCTGGAGTTCATTCCTACGATCATACCTTCATAAACTCTGGTACCGGGTTCCACGAACATCTGGACACGCTCCTGGATATTAAATAGAGCGTAAGGTGTGCAAACTCCTTCCTCCTGAGCGATGGCTACGCCGTTTACCCTCTGAGGGATCTCGCCCTTCCAGTAGTCGAAGGAATCGAAACGCCTTACCATGGTGCCCTCGCCGTGAGTATCGTTGATGAATTCAGTTCTATAACCCAGAAGTCCTCTGGTGGGAACCAGATATTCAAGTCTCTGATAGCCGTTCTCTCCGGCCATCTGTGTCATGATACCCTTTCTGATGTTCAGCTTGGAGATTACTGTACCGGCATATTCATCCGGAACTGATATTACTACTTCTTCAATAGGCTCCATAGTCCTGCCATTATCGTCACGTCTTAAGATTACTTCCGGTTTGGAAACTGCCAGTTCGTAACCCTCGCGGCGCATGTTCTCGATAAGAATGGAAAGATGAAGTTCACCTCTGCCGCTTACCTTGAAGCTATCGGTGGATTCTGTTTCTTCAACGAGAAGTCCAACGTTAACCTCGAGTTCCTTCATGAGTCTCTCACGGATGTGTCTGGAGGTTACATACTTGCCTACCTTGCCAGCGAAGGGGCTCTTGTTAACCATGAAGTTCATGCTCAGCGTAGGCTCTTCGATATGAATCATTTCCATTGCATCGGGATGCTGAGGGTCGCAAATGGTCTCTCCGATGGATATATCAGAAATACCTGAAACTACCACGATATCTCCGCACTTGGCTTCAGGAACTGCCATACGCTTGAGTCCGCGATATACGAAGACCTGATTTACCTTGCGGGTAACCACTGAGCCATCTTCCTTGCATACTGCCACCTGCTGGCCTTCCTTTATGACGCCTCTGGTGATGCGGCCGATGCCGAGACGACCGATGTAGTCATCATATCCAAGAGTGGATACCTGGAACTGAAGAGGCTCATCATCTCTGTCAGGATAAGGCTCACAATGCTCGATGATGGTCTCAAAGAGCGGTGTCAGATCAAGTCCGCCATAACCCTGAGGGCTTTTCTTGATCTTCTGTCCACCCTCTTCGATGGTCATTCCCAGTACTTCTTCAGGATCGCGTACTGCGATACCCTGACGGGCAATACCGTAAAGGATGGGGAAATCCAGCTGATCGTCATTTGCGTCCAGATCCATGAAGAGTTCGTATACTTCATCTACTACCTCATCGATTCTGGCGTCCTTCTTATCCAGCTTGTTGATAAAAAGGATAGGATTTAAGCCCTGCTCCAGGGATTTTTTGAGAACGAATCTGGTCTGAGGCATGGGTCCTTCAGATGAGTCTACCAGGAGGATAACCGTGTCAACGGTCTTCATGATACGCTCAACCTCTGAGCTGAAGTCCGCGTGGCCCGGGGTATCCACTATATTGATCTTGACGTCGTTATGCATGATGGAGCAGTTTTTGGAATAAATGGTAATGCCCCTCTCACGCTCGATATCATCTGAGTCCATAACGCAGTCCACCACTTCCTCATTGGCGCGGAATACTCCGGACTGATTGAGGAAGGCATCCACCAGAGTGGACTTGCCTGCGTCTACGTGAGCTATAACTGCAATGTTAATGATTTTTTCTTTTGACATAATAGTCCCTTCTCTATGTTATTATTCTTTGATATTATTCTACAATTTCAACTTCTGCTTCAATGATATCTGTAAGACCTACAGGTCCCTCGATGTAAACCTCTTCAGCTACGCCGTTTCTGACGATGCAGGTGGTGTCAATAGTGCCTGCAGGCTGAGGGATAGACAGATGATGCTCGCCCTCTCCCTTGAGAAGACCGAAGCAGGTGGCAGTAGCAGTGGAACCAGAACCACAGGATCCTTCAAAGTATGTAGTGTCAACATCCTTAACGTATACGACGGGAGCCAAAGTCTCTGTCTTCTCATCCCAGAACATTACACCCATTGCAGGAGGATTATATTTCTCGTTGATATAGTCTTTATATTTATTGAAAGTTTCTTCTGTAGCTTCGATGTTCTTGATGACAACATGCATGATTCCGCCGTAGTCAGCTATCTGCGTGGGGATTCCGAAGATCTCTTCATCAAAAACTCTTAAAGCTTTTGGCATCTTGATCTTCGTATAGTTTGTGTCGGTGTTCACCTCTACGTCAAGAGGCTCGTCGGAACCGGATACATCTACAGTGATAACACTGTTACCTTTCCTTCCCTGAGCCTTGGCGGCCATAAGTGCAAAAGATCTGGAAGCGTTACCGCAAAACTCCAGTCCGCACATTTCCATCTTCGGCAGACCTTCCTTTCCTTCAAGGTCTATGATGTATGCGACCTGCTCACCCTTAAGTTCCTCCATGTCCAGAAGCTGATTAGCTACCTCAGGATAGTGCTTTCTGTCAAATCTGTCATGAACGAATATCGTGATGTTTCCTGCCGGATCAGCGACTGTGATGCTTACTTTTCTTTTCATTTCCTACAGACTCCCCCATACTAATTATTAATAAAAAATTATAGCATATATGTTGAATATGTTCAAGATTTATGATATATTAATTGAGTCGATTTGGCCAAATTTTCTTAAAATTTGCCCAAAAAATCCGCAGCCGGTAGAAGCTGCAGATCAAATATCGCATCAACTTATATTATGGAGACGTATCGAAGCGGTCATAACGAGCTTGACTCGAAATCAAGTTGTCCGTAAGGGCACGTGGGTTCGAATCCCACCGTCTCCGCCATAAATACAATAGCACCCCTCGTGGGTGCTATTGTATTTATCGTGACGATTGTACGGGATTCGAAGCCTGAGAGAGCGCGACCGTCGTGAGACAGCCCGGTGAGCTGTCGA
>JAFPXY010000053.1 GCA_017394515.1 Bacillota bacterium
GAAGGCTGAATGATTACGTCAGGGCATACCTTTCTGATAGCGTCTACGCATTCCTGGAATCTTCCCTTGTCCTGTGTAGGAGTTCCGTCATCCCATCTTACGTGAAGGTGGATAAGAGCTGCACCAGCATCATAAGCTGACTTAGCTTCTCTAACGATTTCTTCTACAGTGTAAGGAACTGCAGGGTTGTTTTCCTTGGTAACTTCTGCTCCGCAAATGCAGCAGCTGATAATAAGTTTGTCCATTGGTCTTTCACTCCTTTATAAAAGTTAATAAGTTGATATGTTGATAGCATTTGTAATACTATATTATTACCGCAATATATTATACCACTAAAGGTCTCTATGTTCAAGGGTAACTCTTCGACCTTCTTCCCTAAATAATCTGGCAAATTCGTTGGCTAAAGCTACGGATCTGTGCTGACCGCCGGTACAGCCTACAGCCAAGGTCAGGCTGTACTTGCCCTCTTTGATGTAATTAGGAATGGTTTTTCTGATGAGTTCTGTATATCTGTTGATGAATTCCTTGGTCACATCTTTGTTGAGAACGTAGTTGGAGACTTTTTTGTTGTTTCCGGTAAGTCTCTTAAGGGAAGGAATGTAGTAAGGATTTGGAATGAACCTGGCGTCGATGACCCAGTCCGTTTCCTGAGGTATTCCCTTCTTGTATCCAAAAGACATTATGTTGATGATGAAACTGTCCTTGGGATTGCCCTTGTCAAAGATCTTTGCCATTTCGGCGTTAAAGTCCGCAACCTTCATCCTGGATGTATCGATGATATAGTTCGCTTCGCTCCTTAATTCGTGAAGTTTGGACTTTTCCTCTTCGATAACCAGGTTTGATATGGGCTGATAAGATAAGGGATGCAACCTTCTGGTCTCCTTAAATCTCCTGATAAGCGCCTCATTGGAAGCCTCCACGAAAAGCACTTTGAGATTTATGTTTTCGCTTTCTTTAAGGGCGTTTATGACGGCTTTGGAATCGGAAAGGAACTCCCCGCCTCTTATATCGATGGCGAAGGCAGCTTTTTTGATTCTCTTACTTCCCGTCGCTGACAGTTCCAAAAAATTCTTAATGAGGATAGGCGGGATATTGTCTATGCAGTAATAACCCCTGTCCTCAAACCATTCCATGGCTTTTGTCTTGCCGGCACCTGAAAGTCCGGTAACGATAACTACATCCATAATACTCTACCTTAATTTGATATTAACTATTCTTTCAGGATCAAGTCCTGCATTAAGTGCACGCTCCAGCTGAGGCTCATAAACTCCCACATTCTGCGGTATGTGCGCATCGGAACTGATGACGAATTTCACATCGTATTTGGCCGCGATCTTTATCTCTTCCTCATTCAGGTGTGGATGCTTGTTGTTGATCTCAAGGAAGGTGCCGGTGTCTTCGCAGGCTCTGGCGATGGCTTCAATATCAAAGGGACCCTTGTCACCCGGGTGGGTCAATATATCGATATGATTACCGCAGTCTTCGCTGTAATACAGAGCGTTCAGAATCATATCCGTGTTCTGCACCAAAAGGCTTTGGGTGTGAATACCCAGTCTGTTAGGAATCATACCGGCGCCCATCACCGCGAAGTGAAATCCCGCCAGAATTATGTCCAGTTTCTCCCACTCTGAAGGTTTCACGTCCAGATATGGCACCTTCAAGATGGTATTAGCTTCCACTCCCAAGAATATCCTTACATCCGGATATTCCGCTCTGGCAAGCTTTATATCCTCCCTCATCTGGGGAATCAGCTTCATCTTCATGCCGTAAAGGAAGTTTCCCGGGCCGTGATCAGTTATGGCTATGGATTTAAGGCCCTTCTCGTGAGCTACTCTGGCGTTATCCAGAATGCTTCCCTTTCCGTGGGAATAGGTGGTATGAGTATGATGATCATAGACCATCCTGTATTTGGAAATAATACTCTTGTTATCCATATTACTTACTCTCGATTATCCTTACTTCAGGTTCAAGTCTGACTCCGAATTTGTCAAAGACCACGTCCTGCACCAGATGTATCAGCTCAAGAATATCCGTAGCAGTAGCCCCGCCCTTGTTGATGACGAAGCCCGCGTGGAGCTCGGATACCTGGGCTCCGCCTACGGTCAGCCCCTTAAGGCCAGAATCTTCGATGAGCTTACCCGCAAAATACCCCTCCGGGCGTTTAAAAGTGGAGCCGGCGGATGGATATCTCAGAGGCTGCTTGGTCACCCTTCTTTCGGTGAAATCAGCCATTCTGGCTTTGATGTCCTCTTTATTATCTTTTTTGAGCTTAAATACAGCGGAAGTAACTATATAGCCGTTTTCCATGAAGGCACTGTGCCTGTAACCGAGGCCCATTTCTTCAGGACTAAAATCCTTCTCTTCCTTTCCGTCAGAAGATACAGCATGGGCTGAGATGAGAACATCCTTAGTCTCATAGCCATATGCTCCGGCATTCATGAATACAGCTCCGCCCACGGAACCCGGGATGCCGGAAAGGCCTTCCATGCCCGCAAGGCTCTCGTCAGCAGCTATCTTTGCAGCGACGGAGAGAAGCATGGATGCTCCGAACTCCATGACGGCGCCGTCCTCAGTCTCTGTCTCTCTAATATAGTTGAAGAACCCGGACTCTTCATCCAGTTTGATCACAGCTATATCATGATCGCCATCACTGAAAAGAGTGTTGGAACCATTTCCCAGGATCAAATGCGGTATGTTCTCTTCGGTCATATAGCGAAGCACACCTTTAAGCTCCTCCACGTCCTGGATCTTTATCAATGCAGCGACCCTGCCCCCTGCTCTGAAGGAACATTCCTCCGCCATGGAGGCATTCTCAGTTATCTTCAGGTTGGGAAGCAGTATCTTCAATTTTAACAGGTCCATCTGTCGCTCTCTCCTTTCCAAAGAGTTCGGTCTTGCTTACGCCATACTTGGAGAAGTCCTCGTAAGCCAGTGTATCAGATTCGATGTTTTTCTTATTAAGTCGTCTATTGATGCCCTTGGCCAGATATGAATAGAGCACGGCGAATACGGGCACGCCCAGGATCATTCCCAGGAAGCCGAAGAGTCCGCCGCCCACTATGATGGCGAACATTACCCAGAAGCTGGAAAGCTTGGTTGCCTTGCCCAGGATCTTCGGTCCTATGATGTTGCCGTCCAACTGCTGAAGCACCACGATCAGAATTACGAATTCAAGGGCAGCTACAGGCTTGATCAGAAGGAGCAGCAATGCAGAAGGAATGGCTCCGATGAAAGGCCCAAAGAACGGAATGATGTTGGTCACACCTACAACTACGGAGATCATCATGGCCATGGGCAGATTGAGTATCGTCATGGCGATGAAGCAAAGAATTCCGATTATGATCGAATCTACGATCTTGCCGTTGATGAAGCCGCCGAAGGTGTTGTTTGAGATCCTTCCCAGTTCAAAGATGGCCTCAGCATGGGACTTTGAAAATACTGCGTTTATGAATTTTTTGCTCTGTGCGATGAACAGTTCCTTGGAATTAAGTATGTAAACGCAAATGATGAGAGCTACAAGGAAGTCGAAGATACCGTCGATGGTGGCTGCCACTCCTGAAGATACTCTTGAAATGATGACTTCAGATGCGGGCAGAAGTTTGTTCTGCAGCCATTCGCCCAAGTTATCCGATACCTTTTCAAGGTTTTCGGAAATGTACTTCGAAACTACGTTATCATCGTTAAGATGTGCTTCTATTAATTTTATGGTGGAATTCACATATCCGGGGAGCCTTGGCACCAGAGTCGTAATGCTCTCATAAAGGTTAGGGATGATCATCATGATCAAGCCGACGATAACCAGTATGATGATCAGAAGCGATACTAATGTTCCAACCACCCTAGATAATTTCATGGCTTTCTTGGGGGTCTTGAGCCTATCCTTTATTACCTTGTAAAACCATTTCACAGTGGCATTGTATGTCGGGCACATCAAATATGCCATAACTATACCCAGATAGAATGGCAGGAGAATGCTGTTTATCCTTCTCCACTGTGCGGAGATGACGCTGAAATTGTTTATGATATAAACGCTTAAGATCAGTGCCAGTCCAACTATAAAGACTGCAAGGCCCATTTTAAAGTAGGCTTTGTCTACAAGTGAATGTAATCTGTTGCCTTTCTTGTCTTCGTTCATAGTAATTCACTGCCCCTTTTAACATTTACATGTTCTGAATTATCTCAAATTTCTACAAGTACATTATATCACAATTGGAATTGCTTGGAAATGTTTTTTATGATATACTTTAAACAAGCGTAATGCTTTAAAAACCTTACCGAAAGGTCTGTTAAATGAAGATACTTATAGTCAGTGATACCCACAGTAAAGTCAAGCGGGTATCCGAAATTTACAAAAAACTCCTGGCCAAGCAGTATCCCGTGGACATCATCGTCCACTGCGGTGATTATTACGCCGACGCCATGAAGATCCATGACCGTCTGGGAGTAAGAGTGCTGGCCGTCAGAGGAAACTGTGACAAGTGCTTTGAGGAGGATGAGTACGCTATTCTGGAGACCGAAGCAGGCAATTTCTTCGTATGCCATGGCCACATGTATCATGTGAAGCGTAACAAGCAGAGCCTCTACTATAAAGCCCTTGAGATGGACTGTGTGGGAGCCATTTTCGGTCACACCCACCGGGCAGAAAAGACGGAACTGGACGACTTCATCTTTATCAATCCGGGAAGCGTCAATAAGCCCAGGGACGGTTCAGGCGGCAGCTTCGCCCTGCTGACCACAAGCGAAGGTCACGCAGAGGCCAAGATCCTTAGATACGAGGATTTCATGGCCAGCGACGATAGTCCTTTGCTTCCCCCGAAGAAGAAATCCAAGGTCACGGGCGGTTTCCTAAGACGTATATTCAATTATTCCGATGGACAATAGGAGGATGACATGATCGATATTTCAACATTAAAGAATAAAGATATCGTAGAGAAGATGGCCAATTATGAGAAGGTCTTCTGGTTGAACCCCAACGTAGGTTCAGCTCCCTGCCCTTTTGGCATTGAGGAGATAAATGATGCCGAAGCAAGGCTTGCCAGATTCGCTCCTTTCATCTTAAAGGCTTTTCCGGACACAGCGGAAACCATGGGTATCATAGAATCACCTCTTAAGGAGATTCCGGAGATGAAGAAGGCCCTTACCAAGATGACCGGCGACTTCCCCGGTAAACTCTATCTCAAGATGGACAGCCATCTGAAGGTTTCCGGCTCAGTCAAAGCAAGAGGCGGCATCTATGAGGTCCTCAAACTCGCTGAAAAGATCGCCATGGAAGCAGGAATGCTCAAGGAAACTGACGATTACAGTATTTTGCTGGAGGATCGCTTCAGAGAACTCTTCGGCAAGTACTCCGTTCAGGTAGGCTCCACCGGCAATCTGGGCTTATCCATCGGTATCATCAGCGCCAAGCTGGGATTTAAGGTAACCGTGCACATGAGTGCAGACGCTCGTCAGTGGAAGAAGGATCTGCTTCGTTCCAAGGGCGTAACTGTTATTGAATATCCCCAGGACTATCAGGTAGCCGTAGCTGAAGGCCGCAAAGCATCCGCCGGCGACCCTCTCTGCCACTTCGTGGATGACGAAGGGTCCGAGGATCTTTTCTTCGGTTATTCAGTTGCAGCCAAGAGAATAATTCCTCAGTTTGAGGAGGCCGGCATCGTAGTCGATGAAAATAATCCGCTCTACGTCTACATTCCCTGCGGCGTAGGTGGAGCTCCGGGAGGCGTAGCCTTCGGTCTCAAGACCATCTTTGGAGATAATGTGCATATATATTTTGCAGAGCCAACTCATTCACCCTGCATGACCCTTGCTCTCGTTACCGGACTAAACGCCAAGATCTGCTGTGCAGACATAGGCCTCGACGGCAAGACCGCAGCTGATGGTCTGGCCTGCGGCAGAGCATCATACTTGGTAGCCGATCTCATGACTCCCATCGTGGAAGGCTGCTACACCTTACAGGACGAGGAGCTCTATCCCTTCCTGGCGGCTCTTAAGGATACAGAAGGTATCTTCATCGAGCCTTCTTCCACAGCTTCCTTCATAGGACCGGCTCTCGTAAACAAACCCGGAACTCATATCTTATGGGCTACGGGCGGATCCATGGTCCCTCAGGAAGAAGCTGATGTATATTACAACAAAGGAAAGGCCTGATGATGAAAACCAAGATAAGCTATACCAAGAAAGTCCAGTTAATGCCACCAGAGTTCGTAGAAGGCTGCAGACAATATATGCACGATGAGCGTCAGGCCAATCCTGACGACGTGAACGGAAAGATGGACCCGCATTATGTGGCAACTGACTATGAAGAAGGAACCATGACAGTTGTTTTTGAGGTCAAAGAATGGGAACTGAACCGTGTGGGAATACTTCACGGAGGAATCATTTCCACCATGATCGATCACGCTGCCGGTTCAGCGGTCTTCGCCTTCATAGGACATTGGTGCCCTACCCTGGATATCGACATAAAGTTCATCAGTCAGGCTGTACTTGGAGACAAGCTTAAATGCGTCGGACGAGTGATACATGCAGGCGAGCGCTTCGTAACAGCCGAGTGTATCATGACCAATGAGACCAACGGGCGTTTAGTAGCCACAGGCCTCATGACCAGCGCTAACGGTGCTGAACTTGCCAAAGGCGCTGTCGTCAAAAACACGAAACCTGAAGATTGATTTGAACGCTCCCACCACTTAATTCACTTTCGTGAATTTGAAGTGGGGGATTCCTGCTTCTTCGAGATCTGCGTGTCCCCTCGGGGACTCCGTCTTACATTCTCTCCACAGGCTTTAATTCCCGTGCGACCCACGGTA
>JAFPXY010000054.1 GCA_017394515.1 Bacillota bacterium
AGAGAATCTCATGTTCTTACCGCCTTTAACGGTCTTGGAAACTCTTCTGATGTTAACGATAGTTGATGTTAATTCAAGCTTGGATGCATCAACGATATTACGCATTACTTCTTCCTCCTGTTAGAATTTTAATCCGGCTTCGCGAGCACCGTCTGCTAAAGCTGCAACTCTTCCGTGATAAAGGAAACCTGATCTGTCGAAGCAAACCTCGGTGATTCCCTTCTCAAGTGCTCTCTTTCCAAGCGCTTCACCAACTGCCTTAGCAGCGTCTTTGTTTCCGCCATATTCGATCTGAGCCTTAAGCTCCTTATCGAGGGAGGAAGCAGCTACTAATGTTGTTCCGTTTACGTCATCAATGATCTGAGCAGAGATGTTCTTGTTGGATCTGAAAACGCAAAGTCTCGGTCTCTCAGGAGTTCCAAAGATGTTCTTTCTGGCTCTGTAGTGTCTCTTGACACGTCTGTCATTTCTTGATTCTAATGCCATATCTATTTACTCCTTTCCTAATTATTTAGCGCCTGCCTTGCCTTCTTTACGTCTGATAACTTCATCAACATACTTGATACCCTTGCCCTTATAAGGTTCAGGCTTTCTCCATGCTCTGATGTTAGCAGCGTAATTTCCGACAAGTGCCTTATCGATACCCTTAACAGTAACTTCTGTCTGTGAAGGACATTCAGTAGTGATTCCTTCAGGATCTTTCATTTCAACCGGGTGGGAATATCCAAGGGACATTACGAGGGTGTCACCCTTCTTCTCTGCCTTGTAACCTACGCCAACCAGCTGGAGCTTCTTTTCGAAGCCTGTTGTAACGCCGACGATCATGTTGTTGATCAGTGTTCTGGAAAGACCATGCTGACCACGATTATGTCTCTCGTCGTCGGGACGGGATACTGTAAGCATTCCATCCTTGAGCTCGATGCTCATGTTTTTGTTGATTTCCTGTGATAACTGTCCCTTGGGGCCCTTAACTGTTACTACGTTTCCGTCTACAGTAACTTCTACGCCGGCAGGAACAACTATAGGTTTAACTCCAATTCGTGACATTTATGTTCCTCCTACCATACATAACAGATAACTTCGCCGCCAACGCCAAGCTTTCTAGCTTCCTTGTCGGAAATGATTCCCTTGGAAGTGGAAATGATGGCGATTCCTAAACCTCCGAGTACCCTGGGTACATCTTCAGCTTTAGCATAGACCTTAAGGCCTGGCTTGGAAATCTTCTTGATACCAGAAATAACTCTTTCATTGTAAGCACCGTATTTCATGGTTACCTTGATAATACCCTGCTTACCGTCTTCTATAACTTCGAAATCAGTAATGTAGCCTTCATCCTTTAAGATCTGAGCGATGGCCTTCTTCATCTTGGAAGCAGGGATCTCTACAGTCTTATGACCGGCAGTGTTGGCATTCCTGATTCGTGTCAGCATATCCGCAATGGGATCTGTCATTGTCATAACAGCATTTCTCCTTTCATAATTATTTACCAGCTTGCTTTTTTCACGCCGGGAATTTCGCCTTTGTAAGCAAGCTCTCTAAAACAGATACGGCAGATACCGTACTTTCTAAGTACGGAGTGCGGTCTTCCGCAGATTCTGCATCTTGTGTATGCGCGTGTTGAATACTTAGGTTTTCTAGCTTGTTTAACCTTTAAAGCTGTCTTTGCCATGAAATACCTCCTACTTTTCAAACGGCATTCCAAGGAGCTCAAGAAGTGCCTGAGCCTCTTCGTCTGTCTTAGCCGTTGTAGTAAATACTATGTTCATTCCTTTGATTGTTTCAACCTGATCGTAGTTGATCTCAGGGAAGATGAGCTGTTCCTTGATACCCATGGAATAGTTTCCACGACCATCAAAAGCGTTTCTGCTGACTCCCTTGAAGTCCCTTACTCTGGGAAGAGCGATGTTGAAGAACTTATCAGCGAACTCATACATTCTGTCTCCTCTTAAGGTAACTTTGGCTCCGACGGGCATGCCCTGTCTGACCTTGAAGTTAGCGATGGACTTCTTAGCCTTGGTGATAACCGGCTTCTGTCCAGCGATCAGTGCGATCTCATTAACTGCGGACTCAAGAATCTTTGAGTTGTCCTTAGCTTCGCCAAGACCCATGTTAATGGTGATCTTTGTGAGCTTGGGAATTTCCATTACGTTCTTGTACTGGAACTTATCCTTTAACTGATTGAAAACTTCGTTATTGTAAGTTTCTCTTAATCTAGCTGTCAAAATCGTCTCCTCCTTTCTTAGTCAATTACGTTTCCGTTAAACTTGGAAACTCTTACCTTGGTGCCGTCTTCCTTAATCTTGTAGCCAACTCTGGAAGCCTTCTTAGCCTTTGTATCATAGTACATAACGTTGGATGCATCGATAGGTCCTTCGATATGCTTGATCTCAGCGGGAGTCTTCTGAGTAGCCTTTGCGTGCTTAGTCTGAACGTTTACACCTTCAACTACAACTTTATTTTCCTTAGGCATTGCCATTAAGACCTTACCAGTCTTACCTTTGTCCTTGCCGGCAATAACCATAACTGTGTCGCCTTTTTTGATTTTCATTTCCTCTTACCTCCTTATAATACTTCCGGAGCTAATGAAACGATCTTCATAAAGCCCTTATCTCTAAGCTCTCTGGCAACAGGTCCAAAGATACGAGTTCCCTTAGGATTCTTATCTTCTTTGCTTCCAATAATAACTGCTGCGTTCTGATCGAACTTTACGTAGGAACCGTCAGCGCGTCTTACGCCATGCTTTGTTCTTACTACTACAGCCTTTACAACGTCGCCCTTCTTGACAACGCCGCCGGGTGTTGCGTCTTTAACTGCGCAAACGATAACGTCTCCGATGTTCGCATACTGACGGGAAGTTCCGCCGAGGATACGGATGCAAAGAAGTTCCTTTGCGCCTGAGTTGTCAGCAACTTTTAATCTGGTTTCTGTCTGAATCATGATCTGTTGCCTCCTTATTTAACTTTCTCTACTATGTTTACAAGTCTCCATCTCTTGTCCTTGGAGAGAGGTCTTGTTTCCATAATTCTTACTTTATCGCCGATCTGGCATTCATTGTTCTCATCGTGAGCCTTTACCTTCTTGGTTCTCTTAACAGCCTTGCCGTAAAGAGGATGTCTTATGAAGTCTTCCATAGCTACTACGATGGTCTTGTCCATCTTGTCGGATACTACGATACCAACCTTGGTCTTTCTTGCGTTTCTGTCAACTGCCATAATTTTCCTCCTTTCTGCTTAAGCTAATTCTCTTTCTCTTAAGATGGTCTTAACTCTAGCGATTTCTTTCTTTAATTCTCTCATCTTTACAGGGTTTTCTAACTGACCTGTAACATGCTGGAATCTTAAGTTGAACAGTTCTTTTTTCATCTTGTCGAGTTCACCGTTAAGTTCAACTTCGGTCATCTCTCTCATCTTCTTTAATTCCATTATGCTTCACCACCCTTTGCTTCTTCTTTGATGGCAAATTTGCACTTGATCGGGAGCTTATGCATAGCGAGTCTGATAGCCTCTCTGGCCTGAGCCTCGGTTACACCGTCGATCTCGAACATTACTCTGCCTGGTTTAACTACTGCTACCCAGTACTCAGGAGCACCTTTACCGGAACCCATACGTACTTCGGCAGGCTTCTTAGTAACCGGTTTGTGTGGGAAAATCTTAATATATACTTTACCGCCTCTCTTGATAGATCTTGTCATGGCTACACGGGCAGCCTCGATCTGATTAGAGGTGATCCATGCACATTCCTGTGCAACTAATCCATATGAACCGTAGGTGATGTTGTTGCCCTTGGTTGCAACGCCCTTCATTCTACCTCTGTGCTGTCTTCTACGCTTAACACGTTTTGGCATTAACATGGCTTAGTTCCTCCTTTCCAAATTTATGCTTCAGTGGTCTCTGCAGCTTCTACTGCATCAACCTGGGGTTCTTCTGCTTTAGGCTCTGCCTTCTTGGCTCTGATCCTCTTGTTGGCTGCCTTAGGGGCTTCTTCTCTCTGGAATCTATCGGATCTCTTGTTGTCACGACGATCCTGTCTGTTTCCATCTCTTCTGCCCTGACGATCTCCGTCTCTTCTCTGTCTTCTTTCGTTTCTCTTCTCACGCTTTTCTTCTCTTACTGCGCTTACGAGACCCTTGTCGAGAACTTCGCCGTGGTTTACCCAAACCTTGACACCGAGCTTACCATAAGTGGTGTCAGCTTCAGCAAAACCATAGTCGATGTCAGCTCTTAAAGTATGAAGGGGAACGTTTCCTTCTGAATACTTTTCGGATCTTGCGATTTCAGCTCCGCCTACACGACCGGATACTACGATCTTGATACCCTTTGCGCCAGCCTTCATGGCTCTGGAGATCTGCTGCTTCATAGCTCTTCTGAAGGAAACACGTCTTTCAAGAGCCTGTGCAACGGACTCAGCGCTTAACTGTGCATCTAATTCGGAACGTCTTACTTCAACGATGTTGATGTCAACGTCTTTACCTGTCATCTTTACGAGGTCCTTCTTGAGGGCTTCGATTCCGTCTCCGGCTCTTCCGATGACCATACCGGGCTTAGCTGTGAGAACAGTAACTCTCATCTTGTTTTCAGCGGCTCTCTCAATGACAACCTTTGAAACTCCGGCAACGTATAATTTTTTCTTTACGAACTCTCTGACCTTGTTGTCTTCAACGAGGAAATCAGCGAAGTTTGATTTATTTGCGTACCACTTGGAATCCCAGTCTTTGATAACGCCCACTCTTAATCCGTGCGGACTAACTTTCTGTCCCATTAGCTAACCTCCTTATTCCTTCTCCTTAAGAGTAACTCCAACGTGTGATGTTCTCTTAAGGATGATTGATGCTCTACCCTGTGAACCAGCTCTCCATCTCTTCATTGTAGGACCCTGGTTTGCGTAGACTTCTGCAACGTATAAATTGTCACGATTCATATCGAAGTTGTTCTCTGCGTTTGCTGCTGCGGAGGAAACTACTTTCTCAACGATAGCTGATCCCTTGCCCGGTGTGAACTTCAGGATAGCCAGTGCTTCGTTTAAATCCTTGCCTCTTACTAAATCACAAACAGGCTGTAATTTGATAGGAGACATTCTTACATATTTAGCAAGTGCTTTTGCTTCCATTTCATTATCTCCTTTCTAATTATCTAACCTTTGAACTCTTGTCGGCAGCGTGACCTCTGTAGGTTCTGGTAGGAGCAAACTCTCCGAGTCTGTGGCCTACCATGTCTTCTGTGATATATACAGGAACATGCTTTCTGCCGTCATGTACTGCGATAGTGTGGCCAACCATCTGAGGGAAAATTGTGGATGGTCTGGACCAGGTCTTGATAACTTTCTTCTCGTTAGCTGCGTTCATCTCTTCGATGGCCTTGAGCAGCTTAGCGTTTACGAAAGGACCCTTTTTAAGTGATCTACCCATTATCTTTGCTCCTTCCTATTATTTTTCATTTCTTCTCTTTACGATGTACTTGTTAGAAGCTTTGTTCTTCTTTCTGGTCTTGTAACCAAGAGCAGGCTTACCCCAAGGGGTAACAGGGCTCTTACGACCAACAGGCGCTCTGCCTTCTCCACCGCCATGAGGGTGATCGTTGGGGTTCATTACGGAACCTCTTACGGTAGGTCTGATGCCCATGTGTCTCTTACGGCCGGCTTTACCGATCTGGATGTTGGCGTGTTCTTCGTTACCAACTTCACCGATGGTTGCCTTGCATCTCATGGATACCTTGCGAACTTCGCCGGACGGAAGTCTTACCTGAGCGTAATCGCCTTCCTTAGCCATGAGCTGAGCTCCGTTTCCTGCAGATCTTGCAAGCTGTCCGCCTTTGCCGGGCTTAAGCTCGATGTTGTGGATCATGGTACCTACCGGAATGTTTGCGATAGGAAGTGCGTTTCCTACAACGATATCGGCTTCAGGACCGGAAACAACGGTCATGCCAACTTCTAACTTGCTGGGAGCGATAATGTATCTCTTTTCACCGTCTGCATAGAAGATGAGAGCGATGTTTGCGGATCTGTTAGGATCGTATTCGATTGCTGCTACAGTTCCGGGAACTCCGTCCTTATCTCTCTTGAAGTCGATGATTCTGTATTTAGGTCTTGTGCCGCCACCCTGGTGTCTAACAGTGATCTTACCGCGGTTGTTACGACCGGAGTTCTTCTTAAGAGTTACTGTTAATGACTTCTCAGGAGTGGTCTTGGTGATCTCCTCGAAGGTGGAGACCGTCATGCCTCTTAAGCCCGGGGTAGTTGGTTTGTATTTTCTGATTCCCATTTTTGTCTACCTCCTAAATTATAATCCCTGGAAGAATTCGATTTCCTTACTGTCAGGAGTAAGGGTTACGATTGCCTTCTTGTAGGCGGGAGTGTAACCTGCGAATCTTCCCATTCTCTTTAACTTGCCGTTGTAGTTCATGATGTTGACCTTAGCAACTTCTACTCCGAAGATCTCTTCGATGGCTAACTTGACCTGAGTCTTGTTAGCTGTAGGAGCAACCTTGAAAGTGTACTTCTTGTCAACAGCTACGTCCATACTCTGTTCAGTGATAACAGGTGTGATAATTACGTCATATGCGTTCTTCATTATTTGTACACCTCCTCGATCAGTTCAACAGCTTCCTTAGTTACGATGAAGCTTGTGTGGTTTACGATCTCGTATACATTCATTGTGGTAGCAAGAGCAGTTCTTACTCCAGGAATGTTAGCAGCGGACTTAACAACGTTCTCGTCCTTTTCTGCTGTGATGATGAGGGCTTTCTTCTCAGCGTTTACGGCCTGAAGGAACTTGATCATTTCCTTGGTCTTGGGAGCTTCGAACTTTAACTCATCAACTACGATGATCTCGTTTTCTGCAACCTTTGAAGATAATGCGGACTTCATAGCGAGTCTTCTTAACTTCTTAGGTAAGTGATATCTGTAATCTCTCGGCTTGGGAGCGAAGACGATTCCGCCTCCAACCTGTGAAGGGTCTGTGGAGTGTCCCTGTCTATGACGACCGGTTCCCTTCTGTCTGAAAGGCTTCTTGCCGCCTCCTCTAACCTCTCCTCTGGTCTTAGCGGACTGTGTGCCCTGTCTCTGGTTTGCCAAGTAGTTCTTTACTACTGCATGAACAGCGAATTCGTTCGGAGTGATAGCGAAGATCTCATCGTTAAGTTCGATGGTACCTGCTTCAGCACCCTGCATGTTAAGCATTGTAACTTTTGCCATTTTTAAATCCTCCTTTCACCCGATTTATTTGTCCTGTCCCTTAACTGCGTACTGAACGCGAACCAGGCCACCCTTGTTGCCGGGAACTGCGCCCTTTACGAGCATCAGGTTTCTCTCTGCGATAACTTTTACGAGAACTACGTTCTGTACTGTAACGGTGTCTCTTCCTGTTCTACCAGGAGCTTCGTTACCCTTGAATACTCTTGAAGGATAGGTAGCTGCTGCAAGGCCACCGGGAAGTCTCTTGTGCTTGGAACCGTGAGTCATAGGGCCACGTCTGTGGTGATGTCTCTTGATGTTACCCTGGGTTCCTTTACCCTTGGATGTTCCGGTGATATCAAGCTTGGAACCTTCTTCGAATTCGGCAGCTGTGATAACCTGTCCAACTTCATATGTTTCGCCTTCTTCAACTCTGAATTCAGCAACGTACTTCTTGGGAGCTACGCCAGCCTTTTCAAAGTGACCTGTCATAGGCTTGTTTACTCTCTGCGGCTTCTGATCTTCAAAGCCTACCTGAACTGCGTTGTATCCGTCAGTTTCAGTTGTCTTGACCTGAGTTACTACTTCAGGACCTGCTTCGATAACGGTTACCGGAATAACGTTTCCGTTCTCATCGAAGATCTGGGTCATACCCATCTTCTTTCCTAAGATTGTTTTCATATTTTTCCTCCATGTCTTACATTGGAACTCTCTGGTTTGGCGTTTGCATCAGTTTTCGTCTACACAGGAATGACTACTCACACACCCTCTCATGAGTTCTTACTAAGGGAGCGTCCCTTAACTAACTTGTGCTTCCGAGATTATAACTTGATCTCGATGTTTACTCCTGCAGGCAGATCCAGCTTTGTTAAAGCGTCTGTGGTCTTGAGAGTAGCGTTGGTGATGTCGATGAGTCTCTTGTGAGTTCTCTGTTCGAACTGTTCACGGGAGTCCTTGTACTTGTGGACTGCTCTGATGATGGTTACGACTTCTCTCTCTGTAGGAAGTGGAATAGGACCACTTACGTCTGCGCCGGTCTTCTTAGCGGTTTCAACGATTTTAGCTGCGCTCTGATCAAGCAGTGCGTGATCATAAGCCTTGAGCTTGATTCTGATTTTCTGTAATTCGCTCATGTTTTCCTCCTTGTTTGTCTTTGTACTGTTTTCGCTATGCTCCGTACAGGGGTTCAAATGCCTTGAATTTCAACGTGTTTGAGATTTTCGCTCACTTTTACACGCGCCCGTGTGTTTCCTACATTTACACACACTGCAAAAACCCAGGCGAATCCCTTCGACCGAATCGAGTTCGGACATGCTCAGCGGAAATTCCCAGATAGCCCTGCAATATCCCGCTTCTTCGCCTTAAGCAAGCTTTTTTATTATATATGATGATGTCAAATTTGTCTAGTCTTTTTTGAAAAAATTTTTAAGGTTTTTTTGAGGGGTCAAAATCGCTGGAAGCCAGTGTTTTCAAGGGGTTTGAGATTTGAACATGGTACACGGCGTCTGGCGTTTTTTATTCATGGCATGCATACACATCATCTTGTGGAGGGGTCTCGGAACCCCACAAAATAGGCACTTTATCGGGGTAGAGTGAAAGACGGGTAAAATATTTCTTGCATAATTTGCGGGCTTGGTTGGATGAAAACATTAAAAAAGACGAAGTGTAAACCTAATCTTCTGTTTAAAGCATATGTGGTTTATAGTATTTTGGCTTACTGGCTGTTTGGTAAACCTCAAAGCATGTTTTCGCGGGTTGTGGTTTACCGCGATTTGGCTTACCTGCCGCTTGGTAAACCTCAATGCATGTTTTTTGCTAGTTGCGGTTTACTCTTAAAATGTGTTTATATTCACAATTTGATAGATCCAGCATTAATAGTAAACCTAAAAGCACAAATTACATGAATGTAGTTTATTTGTATGAAATTCATGGTAAACCTCAAATGACATATTTTGCACTTGTAGTTTACTATTTGAGAGGATAGGCTTAAACGCATAAACCACAATGCTCTCCCTAGGACATTGTGGTTTACTTTTTTGAGCAGGCATGTTTTGCGATAAACCTAACGCTGCAAAAAACGTCTTTGTGGTTTACCGTCATACCATAAAAAAAGAGCTGCCTTAGGCAGCTCTCTGAAATGATCATATTTCTTTTATTTTGCCAATCCGCAGGCGATCTTGGCGCCTACTTCAGCATTGTGGAGCACCAGCTTGATGTTAGCTTCAAGGGATGCGCCCTCTGTCAGGTCTTTTACCTTGGAAAGAAGGAAAGGTGTGATCCTCTTGCCCTTGATGCCCTGCTCTTCGCATTCCTTAAGGGCCTCCTTGATGACTCCGTCCATCTTTTCGAAGGGTATCTCGTCTTCTTCGGGTACAGGACATGCTACCAGCACGCCTCCGCCTAAGCCCATCTCGTCCTTGGCTTTGATCATGGCTGCGATCTCCTGAGGGTCATCTTCTCTGAGTTCTGCGGGGATTCCGGAGCTTCTGGAATAGAAGGCAGGGAAATCATCTCCGCCGCAGGTAACTACGGGCACTCCCTTGGTCTCAAGATATTCCAGAGTGCCGGGGATGTCCAGGATTGACTTGACGCCTGCGCAGACTACGCAAACGTTGGTCTGCTTCAGCTCCTCCAGGTCAGCGGAGATATCATGAGACTCTCCTGCTCCTCTGTGTACACCACCGATACCGCCGGTGACGAAGACCTTGATGCCTGCCATGGCTGCTGCCATCATGGTTCCGGCAACAGTTGTAGCTCCGTCCATCTTCTTAGCCATTACCACGGGGAAGTCGCGGCGGGACACCTTAAGCACGCCCTTGGCAGTCCCCAGGTATTCGATCTCTTCGGGAGTGAGACCTACCTTTATAACGCCATCGATGATGGCGATGGTAGCAGGCACTGCTCCGTTAGCTCTGATGACGTCCTCTACTGCCAGAGCTGTCTCTACGTTCTTCGGATAAGGCATGCCGTGGGCAATGATGGTGGATTCCAGGGCTACTACTGCCTTGCCCTGCTCCAGGGCTTCCTTTACTTCAGGTTTTATATCAAGATATTTCATGTTTACATCTCCTTGTTCATCAACTGTTTTATCAATTCCATGCTTATATTTTCGTTAACGGCTTTGTCGGACTCCATGGTGATCCTGGAGGCCGCCATGCCCATTTCCGCAATTGCTGAGGCTCTCATGCCCAGAGCCAATCCCAGAAGGACGCAGGCTGAAAAGCTGTCCCCAGCGCCGGTGGCGCTTTTGATGGTCATGCCCTTGGCGGGCCTTATGAAGCCCTGATCGCCCTTTTCCATGAAGAAAACGCCCTTCTCGCCTAAGGTTATG
Organism: Bacillota bacterium; assembly: GCA_017394515.1. Taxonomy (GTDB): domain Bacteria; phylum Bacillota; class Clostridia; order Peptostreptococcales; family Anaerovoracaceae; genus RUG754. The sequence continues at coordinate 10,499 of JAFPXY010000054.1, forward strand.
AACACCTTGGCCACGCCCATCTCCATGAATCGTCTTCCGGCTTCCTCCACATCCTCGTCATCTTCGATCTTCATGTCCAAAAGCGTCTCCGCCTCGATCATGTTAGGCTTAATCGCAAAAAACCTTCCCACCAGATCTTTGGCCTTCACGCACTTATTGGCGGACACGGGATCAAAGAACAGTTTCGTTCCTCTCAATACCGCCGTGGCATGCTCCAGAAGCTCTCCCGTGAGATTGCCATCCAAAGCCACCACGTCCATGCTTTCCAGATCGTGTCTTATCTCATCGATGTAGATAGGCGTGATGTTGTTAACAATATCCATGTCCGATATGGCAACTTCCATATCTCCCTTCTCATCGAGGATGCTAAGGTACATGGAAGGCATTTCTCCAGGTAAGACGCGGATATGGCTTACGTCAACGCCTAAGTTCTTAAGGTGATCCACAGCTCCTATGCTCATGGGCTCATCTCCCACACAGGAGATCATGGCGCAGTCGCCGCCGAGCCTTGCCAGGTTCTCTGCCATGTTTCTGCCGACTCCTCCATAGGAAAGCCTTATCTTTCCCGGGTTGGAGTCATGATATTTGATTGATTTCAGGGGGGCGCCTTCAATGTCTATATTGATGCCCCCGATGATTCCTATTTTCAACTTTCAGATCCTCCGGATCTCTTTATTTGACTACGGTCTCTCCTTCACCGCGGATAACGGATTCCACATCATCCTTGGCTGCCTCTTCCAGATTATCGATCAGTTCCTCGTGTATCTCCATGAGTTCCTTTTTGGTTTCCTCATGCTTTTCGGCGAATTCTTCGCGCTTCTCCTTGAGTTCCTCGTGCTTGTCCTTAAAGTAGTTCTGCAGGTTTCTCCAGAACCAGTTGCCTCCCACGAAGGTCTTTTTGCCGGTCTCAGGATCTTCTGCCGCAAAGGTGGAGCCTCCGATGAATTCCCTTATGATGGAATCGTTGGGAACCACGGAATCGTCATCGTAGACCGGGAATTCCTCAAGGAACTTGAGCATCTTGGATGCCACCTCAAACTCAGGCTCATCGGCCTTGATGGATTTAAGAAGCGGCTCCGCATGTCTTTTGAGGATGGGTATCTCGTAAATATGTGAGGTGTTAAAAGCCACATCGGCAGAGTCTTTGAAGGGGAAAATATTCTTTTCCTCGCCCTTTCTGACTGATGGCCAGTTATCTATGGTAGCCTTTGCGGAATGTCCTCTGAATTGGTAATCTCTGACCATTCTTCTGAGCATTCTGTGGTCCATGGGGTCTACCCCGGATTCTTTGCTGACCTTGAGCGCGGTCACCGGGCATACGAAGATCTTGAACTTCTGATGCTGCCTGATGTGAGGCGTGAGCTCGTCGTTAAGGGCGTGGATGCCCTCGATAACTATGATCTGGCTCCTCTTGATGGATGTGATCCTCTTACCGTATTCCTTGTGGCCCGTCATGAAGTTGAAGGTGGGAAGGTCCACCTCCCTGCCCTTCAGAAGGCCTATGATATTATCATTGAAAAGCTCAACATCCACGGCATCCAGATCCTCGAAGTTGTACTTTCCGTTTTCGTCCAAAGGAGTCTGTTCCCTCTCGACGAAATAGTCGTCCGTACCCATGTACAAAGGATCCAGCCCCAGCACCTTAAGTTGGGTGCAGAGTTTCTTTGCCGTGGTGGTCTTGCCTGAGCTGGAAGGTCCGGCGATCAGCACGACCCTGTGCTTTCCATCGTATATCTGCTGAGCTATCTCTACGATCCTCTTGTCCTGATATGCCTCAGAGATCTGTACCAGTTCCCTGAAGTTCCCCTCATCTATGACCCTCTTCAGGTCTTCAGGAGTCTGAACGCCGAGAAAGCTCTTGCTCATCTTATGTTGTAATTTGAATTCTGACACTTTTGCCATTATTTATCTCCCCTGTTTGATTATTTTGCGAGTTTCTCCATGCAGGCCTTTATTCTCGCGGGAACCATCTTGCAGTTCTCTTCGGACATGGAGGCTACAGATGCCCTGATGCCCTTGGCAAGAGGTACCAGGAAGATGTTTTCCTTCTCAAGCTCAGCTGCTACCTCATCAGGATTCGGCATTGGCATGCTCGCAAAAAATCCCGCGTCGAAGGGAACCATCTCAAGGCCGCATTCCTTTGCGGCAGCCTCGAAGGCTCTGCCACGTCTTATCAGCATATCTCTGTACTCAGCTCTCTCATCGTCAACCATCTTTTTAAGCTCAGGATCCGCAAAGATCTTAGCGATGACGGTCTGAGGCGCGCGGTTGCAGTTGGACCAGGAACCTCTGGAACTGAACTCACAGGCGCTCTTGAACTCTACGGCGATGGCCGGAGTCTTGGCGATGCAGATCATAGCGCCGCATCTCATGCCATACATGGTGAAAGTCTTGGATGCAGAGTATCCGATGACGGGAAGCACGTTCTCGGGCATCTCATCCAGCACAGGCAGGAACTGTCTGTACTCTTCCTCGTCCCCTGCGAAATCTATGTAAGCTACGTCGCAGAAAAGTGCTACGTGCTTGTTCTGAGGTGTCTTTTCGAATATAGCTTTGATATTTCTCCAGTCAGCTACTGACAGGGAATAACCTGTGGGATTGTGTGCCGGGCTGTTGATGATGATCACCAGACTATCCTGGGCCTCCAGAAGCTCCAGCACGTTTGCCTTAAAGTCTTCAATGTTGAACTTGCGCTCTTCATCAAAGAATTTGAAGGTCTGGATCTCTCTTCCGATCTCCGTAGCGATAGTCCTGTAAGGTGCCCAGAACCAGTCTGCTACCAGCACCCTGTCTCCGGGGGCTGAGAAGTTGGAGATGGTGTTTCTGATGCCGCCGGTGCCGCCGGGGGTAGCTACCACTTCAGTGAAGCCTTTGGGTTCGTATTTACCGAAGGCTGCTTTCTTTATGGCTTCCTTGAACTCAGGGATACCACCGATGGGAGCGTAGGGAGCGTACTCGTCGGGCGTAAGGGTCTTAAATACCTTATCAACTGACTTAAGCACAATGAGTTTGCCATCGTCGTCCATCAAGGCGCCGATGGTGCCGTTAACTACTTTGTCCTTGCCATATTTTGCAATGGCTTCCTTTGCCCTGTTGGAGATACCGAAAATCTTATCTTCCTTAGGAATGGTCCTACCGTTTTCTCTGACAAAAATCATTTGTTTCCTCCTGTTTCATCGGCGGCTTCTGCCGTCTTTCTGAATTTAACGTAGTTTATATTTTTGCCCCGTTCCATGAATCGTCCTTCATATTCGGTGGGGAATTCTTTGCTCAAGTAATCGCAGCTGTCTGCGTGCAGGTCCTCCGTCAGTTCAAGGATCTCATATCCCAGGTCCCTGATCTCTCCTAAGGAGAACTCGAAGAGACTGTCATTATCGGTCTTGAACTCGATGACGCCGCCGGGCTTGATCACCTGGAAGAAGCCCATGAGGTTTCTCCTGTGAGTCAGCCTTCTCTTGGCGTGGCGCTCCTTGGGCCAGGGATCGCTGAAGTTAAGGAACACTCCTTCCAGCTCTCCCTCCTCAAAGTATTCATGGATATCGTGGATAAACTCCATGAAGACCTTAAGGTTATCCAGGCCTGCCTCTTCTGCCTTCTCGAGGACTCTCAGGCACACATTGTCCTGGCCCTCACAGGCGATGTAGTTGTTATCTCTCATGGAAGCCGCACGTTTCAGAATGAACTGTCCCTTGCCGCTTCCCACCTCCAGATAGATGGGATGATCGTTTCCGAAGACTTCCTTCCACCTGCCCTTCATGGTCTTAGGCTCTCTTATGAGGTGGGTGGAGTTTTCTTCGATCCTCCCCTGAAGGTTCTTTACATTTCTCTGTCTCATCAAAACATCCTTGCTTCAATAATCACTATGGCCAAAAAGATGGCTTCCAGAGCGAAGGCTATGAAGTCCCTCTTCTTAAGCTTCATCTCGTGCATCCTGGTGCGACCGTCGCCTCCTCTGTAGCATCTGGCTTCCATGGCCATGGCCAGATCCTGGGCGATCCTGAAGGCGCTTACGAAAAGCGGTACCAGTACAGGAATGAGCGCCTTGGCTCTCTTCATGAGGCCGCCGGTTTCGAAGTCCGCTCCTCTGGCCTGCTGAGCCTTCATGATCTTATCGGTCTCTTCGAGAAGAGTCGGTATGAAACGAAGGGCTATGGTCATCATCATGGCTATCTCGTGGGACGGGAAGCCGAAGCGCGCTAAGGGCGAAAGCAGTCTCTCGATACCATCCGTAAGGCTAAGGGGCTTGGTGGCCAGGGTCAGCATGGATGATCCGATGATCAAAAGCACCAGACGGATGGCCATGAATACGGCTATCCTCACGCCCTCCTTGGTAATGTGGAGGATGCCCCAGGACCAGATCACCTCTCCCTTCACCATGAAGATGTTGAGCGCAAAGGTGAAGAAAAGGATGAACAGTATGGGCTTAAGTCCTCTCATTATGAAGCTCAGTGGCACCTTGGACACTATGATCACCGCTGCCAGCACAGCGCCGCAGATGGCAAAGCCGATGAAGTTGTCCACGATGAACAGCTCGATTATGAACAGCAGAGTTGCTATTATTTTTACTCTTGGGTCCAGTTTGTGTATCAGGCTATCACCCGGATAGTACTGGCCCAGCGTTATATCTCTTATCATTCTTTGATCAGATCCACTATCTTTCCCACTGCCTCATCCAGGCTGAGCACAGTGTCATTTATTCCGATTTCATTGCAGAACTCGGTGATGGGCGGAAGGTCCAGACCCACGCTCTTAAGGAGCTCTCCTTTGGAGAATACTTCCTGAGGCGTTCCCATGGTCACCAGCTTTCCGCTGTCTATTACGATGACCTTGTCGGCCATTTCAGCGATATCCCCCATGTTGTGGGATACCAGGATGGTGATGTTTCCGGTCCTCTCATGGACTTCCTTTATCATTCCGAGAACGTCCTTATGAGTCTTAGGATCCAGGCCCGCTGTGGGCTCGTCCAAAATAAGGACTTCCGGCTTCATGGCCACAACGCCGGCAATTGCAACGGCCCTCTTCTGACCTCCGGAGAGTTCGAAGGGTGACCTATCTGCCACCTTGTCGTAGTCCAAGCCTACCAAAGAAATGGCTTCCCGTACTCTCTCATCGATCTCCTCTTCCGTGAGCCCCAGATTCTTAGGTCCGTAGGCTACATCCTTGGCTACCGACACCTCGAAAAGCTGATACTCCGGATACTGGAAGACCAGGCCCACCTTCTTACGGATGTCCACCATGGAGACTCCAGGCTGGGTGATGTCCACGCCTCCGATCTCAATGGAGCCGCTGGTGGCTTTGAGAAGTCCGTTCAGGTGCTGGAGCAAAGTGGATTTACCTGAGCCTGTGTGGCCGATAATGCCCACTATCTCGCCATCGTTAACTTCGAAGCTGATGTCCACTAATGCGGCCTGCTCCGTTGGCATTCCCTTGTCATATATGTGATTCAGTTTTGTGACTTTAATTGACATATGGCTTTAACCATTTCCTCTTCTTTGATAATTCCCTTAGGCACCGGGATGCCCTGAGCTCTCAGCCTGTCTCCAAGTTCCACCATGAGAGGAACTTCCAGGTTGGCGCCCTTTATAATATCCGCCTTGGAAAAAACTTCCTCAGGCGTTCCATCCAGGAGAACATTGCCGTCGTGCATGATGATGACTCTGTCTGCATCGATGACTTCCTCCATGAAGTGAGTGATGAGTATTACCGTGATACCCTCTTCATGAAGCTCTGCTATGATCTTCATGATCTCTTTCCTTCCCTTGGGGTCCAGCATGGCCGTAGGCTCATCGAAGATGATGATGTCCGGCTTCATGGCTACGACTCCCGCGATGGCGATTCTTTGCTTCTGACCGCCGGAAAGAAGGTGCGGAGCTTTGTTCTTATACTTGCCCATGTTCACGTCTTCCAGGGCCTTATCCACTCTTCTGCGGATCTCAGCCGGTTCGACTCCCAGGTTCTCAGGGCCGAAGGCCACATCGTCCTCCACTATGGAGGATACCAGCTGGTTGTCCGGGTTCTGGAAAACCATGCCTGCTCTCTGTCTTATCTCCCAAATGGTATCGTCATCGGCGGTATCGTAACCGTCCACATATACCACTCCGGAGGTGGGTATCAGAAGCCCGTTTAGATTCTTTGCGAGTGTTGACTTACCGGAGCCGTTCTTGCCAATGATGGCGGTGAAACTTCCTGCGTAGATGTCCAGATTGACATCGTTCAGAGCCAGTTGTCTGGAATGCTCTTCGCTATGGGCATATTCGAATATGAGATTGTCTATGGTGATTATTTTTTCCATAAATTACTTGTGTTTTCTCCTTAAACCTATGAGGCCGTAAATGAGGTAAAGTGCGTGGAAGATCACGATGACCAAAAGTATGGCGCCTACCACGTAGCCGGGTTTGCCCCAGCGGGTTCCGAAGATCTCCCAGATGGGTTCCAGGGGTGAATTCCTCTGGACTTCGTAAATAAACATGTAATTGTAGCCGGTCTTCATGTCCACCAGGTACGCCGGCACCGCCAGGCATGCCATGGTGAGAACCGAGATCCAAAGTCCCTTGTAGCTAGGTTTGATCTCGCCGTTGGCCAACCTCATGATCAGGTAGGTCACGATGACTCCGTGGAAGATGAAGCTGTGGATGGTCATGAAGTTCCAGAAGAGCGGAAGCATGGTCCAGCTGCAAAAAAGAAGTGCTGCAAGTGCTCCCGGCCCGAAGGCGTAGGCGATAAGCTGGCCTGTCACCTTCTGCTTGGGAAGATAGGCGTCCGCCAGCAGGAAAAATATGGCATACCCGCAGAGATGCAGCGGTAGATAGGCTGCAATCGGCGCACCTATTATCACTATGATGATGTCCTTTACGATCTCGGAGATCAGAAGGAACAAGGCGAAGCCCTTTCTCATCTTTAGTCTTTTGCTGTCCTTGGCCTTGAGATACATGGGTATCAGGATCAAGGCGCATACTGCTAAGAACAGCAGCCATATAAGGTGTCCCTTTGAATAAAGTTCAAATCCAACATTCGTTTTCAGAGCGTTGGCTTTCTCGGTATATAGCCAGAAATTATCGAAACTCATAGTCGCTACCCTCTTTGATGCACACATTTAATCAATATATTATATCATCACTGGCTTGTAAATACAAATCAAAAAAGGAATCGATTTCTCGATTCCTGATTTTTTGCTCATTCTGTGGATGATTCTTCTGGTTATTCCACGTAGTTTCCCGGTGTAAGTGCCTCGGGGCGATCCTTTCTGTAGAGCAGGAAGTATGCTCCCGCGAAGGTAAGGACGCCGAATGCCACCACTATTGCTTCCAGTGCCGGTGCGTACAACTGGACCACCTTTGCCATGTTCATGCCTGCAAGTGAATCAAGGGCGGTATGAAGCAGTATCGCCAGAGGATATAGCCAGAGTCTGCCCTTATCCCTCGCTGCATAGAAGACCAAAATCGACGCTCCCACATGGAAGAGGAATGCGAAGACTCTTTCAAACATGCCGACTCCTAAGTCTGCGAAGCTGAATACTGCCAGCTGATCTGCCAAAGCGCGAATGGCATCCAGCTGGAAGGGTGCCTGCTCCGCCACCTGATCGATCACTCCCTGGAAAAGTCCGGCGTTTATCATAAATCCGTAGACTATATATGTTATGTAGTTGATACCCAGCACCAGTATCACTTCAATGCCACCATGCCCGATACCATAGGAGATCGATGTTTCTCTGTTCCTGCGATTTCTGAGGATGGTCTTGAAGGCCACAAGGCGTCCTGTCTCTTCAAAGACTCCGGGAAACAGACCAAGCACAAGCGCCCAAAGTATCGGTCTCGCATTTATGAATTGACTGGCCGCATGATCCGGAAGTCCCATGGTTGTGGGGAATACCAGAGCGTTCTGTATCGTCTTCTCCAGGGTCAGCGCAAACAGCACAAAAGTCGCAGCTCCCACAAGTATGGTGGTGAACTTCTCACGCTTCCAGAATTTCCATATGAGCGCTATAACGATAGGTATGATCACCGCAAGCAGGGCGCCAAGGCCCAGTGCGATAAATTGTTCTCTTCCAACTGTATTAAACTCAGTCATCTCAATTGCCCTCCTTTTCTTTATTCTACGGCAATCTTAATGCTTCCACAAGGTGGAAGGTCAAGTAGTTTTTGCAAAAAATTTTCGAAAATCACGATGATCGTAAAATACCTCTGTGACTCTCTGGCACGTTATTTCATGTGCATCCAGTTTCAGTTAGGCCTAAACCTCTCCACATGCAGCTTTAGTACTATGCCTCCAAAAGTGGTGTAGTACTAAAAGTGGAGTTTAGGCACTTTTGTACGATGCTTTTTTGTGTGGGGTTTAGTCAGAAGATCGGTTGCCTGTGGCTAACTGTAGTACTAGAGCTGGATTGTCAGGTTTTTCGTCCTAAAATTTACATGCGGAAGTGAGTTTTTGCGAAGTGATGCATAGTACTAAACTCCGATTTCCCAGACTTTAGGCCTAACCCGCAAAAAACAAGCATAGTACTAAACTCCGCCTTCCGGGACTTTAGGTCAACCCTCAAAAAACTGACATAGTACTAAACCTCGCGCTCCCCAGTTTCTGGCCTAAACGAGAGGGCATCTAGGCCGCGGACTGAGAGTTGGTGAAACTAAAAAAGGACCGTGCTTTCGCACGGTCCTAAATATCATTCAATTCTCAGAAATTATTCAATGATCTCTGTAACAACGCCGGAACCTACTGTTCTGCCGCCTTCACGAATAGCGAATCTGAGTCCTTCTTCGATTGCGATAGGGGTGATCAGCTTTACTTCCATTACTACGTTGTCTCCGGGCATGCACATTTCTGTGCCTTCAGGAAGCTGAAGATCTCCGGTTACGTCTGTTGTTCTGAAATAGAACTGAGGTCTGTAGCCGTTGAAGAAAGGTGTGTGTCTTCCGCCTTCTTCCTTCTTAAGTACGTATACCTGACCCTTGAAGTGTGTA